>PXBT01000078.1 GCA_003566815.1 Caldisericota bacterium | reverse complement strand
TGAAATCCGTGGCGGTCGCACCTTTGTCCCCATCCGCTTCATCTCGGAAGTCTTTGAGGCTGAAGTGCAATGGGATGCTGCCACTCGTACGGTAACCGTTATATACGATAAGTAATATTAATTTTTAATATTGTTTTTCAGCCGGATAATGTTTTTAAAACATTATCCGGCTGTTTTATTTATCATAAAAAATGAAAAAAAAATTAAAATTTAAGTCTTCTATATTTTTTATATTAGCAAGCTTTGCAGTATTAATTCTTTTAATGTTTATTTCATATTTTATGATATTTCATAATCAAATTGAAAAATTTGTTTCACCTCCCTTTGATATAGAACAAAAAACAGACAACGAAATATTCTCTGAGGATATGTGGAGAAAAAATTTGGAACCTTTTTTAGCCTTTAAGGAAGAAAAGGAAAAAAAAGAAAAGCCTCCACTAAAAGAAAGTGAAATTGTAACTCCACAGGATCCAGATAAACCATCACAACCAGATCCAATACCTGATGACCCAATAGACCCCATTGAGCCTGAGATTCAAAAAGAAGCTTATTTTGCCTCTTCTTTGACAAATTCCAGTGGAGCTGTATTTGTTTCAGGCAAATCCCTTGGTTATTCTGTGGAAATCAATGGAAATCCCATTGAAACAAGTGCAGGAAAATTTCAACAAGGAGCTTCTTCCAATTTTAAAGTAAGATTTTATAACGAAAATGAGGAACAATTGGTTCATATTAGCTCGCCAGCTTACTCCACTAATGCGATTATTAAAAACCTTACAGTTGGAGTTGATCCTTTTAATCAATACATGACATTACATGGTAGAATAAATTTGAATTTACCAGGTGAAATGTCAGGGGATTTAATTAATGTAAGCAATGGAGTTTCCAACTCTACAGTGTTACAAAATGGAGTATTTAATTTATCGGTACCATTGCAAAGAGGCGTCAATCAAATAACTGCAAGAGGAAGATGGTTGACTATCAGCCTTGACTTACCAAGTATAACTATCCAATTAAAATGATTGAAAGAAATCAAATTGATTACTATAATTTTAATATATAATTTAAAATTGAAGACTAGGAGCTACACGAATGGAAAATGAAATCCATCAACATGAAAATGAGATTAGTTTAACCGATATATGGAATATTATAAAGCGAAGATGGCTGCTAATCTTCCTCATAACATTGTTTTTTTTAATAGGTAGCTTTTTTTATGTTTATCAGATTACTCCTTTGTATCGGTCTACCTCCACTCTTATTGTTCAGACTCCAAATACTTATTCTCCTACTGCTTTTGCTAATCCATTTCCTGATTATTACACCAGCGAACGATGGGCACAAACTTATGCCGAGATGCTAAAAGGGGAACCCATTATGCAGGAAGTTGCAAGAAGAATTAAACTTCCTCGTTTGTCAGTTTATGAAATAAGGCAGGGATTGTCTGTAGAAACTGTAAGAAATACGCTTTTATTGAAAGTTAGCTTTACTCATCCCATGAGAACTTACGCAAAAAGAATAAACGATACTATATGTCAAGCTTTTATCGAACATGTGGATCAGATATTTCAATCCAATATCCAGGCTTCAACGCTTCGATTGGAAAAATTGATTAATCAAATCGACGATGAAATAGATGAGCTGATTGTTACTTTATCCAACACTTCAACGCAGGATGAAAGCTATATTGTGAAAAGAGATCAACTAAATGTAAAACAGGATATTAGAGAAAATCTTTACAAACAATATGAGGGTCAAAAGTTGACTGAATCACAGATAATGCCTTCAGTGAGAATTTTCCAGGAAGGGACTCATCCCATGAGTCCAATTAATAAAAGATTTGAGCTTACTATGGCTATTGGATTAGTGCTTGGTTTGTTTTTGAGCATGCTTCTTGCTTTTTTCCTTGAGTATCTTGATGATACGATCAAAACAGAAGAAGATCTACACAGGCTTTCTTCAAAAAGAATCCTTGGACTTATTCCTCATTTTGGAACTAAAAACGACCAATACTATATGGGCAAATATTCGAGATATTACATTAAGAGTTAATCAAATTGTATTTTGCGATTAATCGATCCGCTTCACTTGACCAAAATGTGTTTTTAGTGGATAATTTCGCTTTTTTTAAATAATTGATGCCTATTAGTTTCGTTTTTTCAATATAATCAAAAGAAGAATCAGCGTTGGATTTGAGCATGATGGGTAAAGTTTGGATTCCCATCGATGCATCTTTTTTTGCAGGTTTGCCCAACTGTTCATTGCTAAAAAGAAGATCTTGAAGATCATCGAGCAACTGAAATGCAATGCCATAATATTCTCCAAAAAGGCTTTCCTTTTGATTCCATGTTGCTGAATCCCCAAGTCCACAGCACAATGCGAAAAGGCTTGCGGTTTTGAATCTCAAAACCTGGATGTAATGATGAATAGTACGATTTGGATTGTGCATTTCCTCTATTTCGAGGAGTTCTCCAAGACACATTTCGTGGAGAGTTCTGAAAAAATGACTTTGCCAGCAGGCAGGTAGATCCAAAATTGATAAAAATAGTCTCGAAAACATGAAATATCCAATATTAATTGCCCTGGGTATGGAATACAAATGTTTGAAGGTGGCGTGTCCTCTCCTTATATTGCTTTCATCAATAACATCATCATGAACCAGGGAAGCGGAATGGATAAGCTCAATCATTACACCAAGCTTGATTTTGTCATTGAAGGAGGCAAGGTGAAGAGAGTGGTAGATTAAAATTGAGCGTAAGCGTTTTCCTGAAAGTAAAAAACCAAAACTTTTATCACATGAAGCTGTGGCTGAAGATAGAATGTTTTTTTGGTTATCAAGTATATGATCGATTTTCTTTAGATAGGATTCAAGAGAAAGAGAAGCATTCATTGCAGGTGATTAAAAAAAAGCTCAATGCGTTGAGCTATCCAACTCATGCCGCGAATATGCCCATGAGATTCTCTTTTGCCGGATCCCGAGATCACAAGATAAGGCACATATTCTCTGGTATGATTGGTGTGTCTGGTAAAAACGGGATCATTTCCATGATCTGCTGTAATAATTAACAGATCATCATCTTCAAGCATCGAACTAACTTTGCATAACAATGGATCAAGTTTTTCCAAAGCATTTGCATACCCTTCAGGATCTCTTCGATGCCCATATTTCATATCCAATTCTTCGAGGTCGATAAAATAAAAACAACTGCTATCATGATTTGATTGCATATCTTGCATTAAACTGTTTAAGCACTCCAAATCGGTTTTACCTGGAAGAACTTTGGAGAGTTTGGAAGGAAAGAGGTGGTCGATAACATGATTGCCTATCACATTGATATGATTGGATAATAATTTGTCCAACAAATGCTTTTGGGGTGGAATATAGGGGAAATCTTTTCGGTGTGGAGTGCGATAAAAGCAGTTGGAATTGTTGCCAAGAAAAGGGCGAGCAATAATTCTGCCCACAGGGACCAAACCATCAAAGTATTTTCTTATGAGGGTGCAGTAGTAGTAAAGCAATGAAACTGAAACCACTTCCTGATGAGCAGCCAATTGAAAAACAGAATCTGAAGAAGTATATACTATAACATTTCCTGTATGAAGATGCTCTTCTCCCAAAACTTTGATAATTTCAGTTCCTGAAGAGGGATAGTTTCCTATGATGGATCTGCTGATTAAGGTTTCAATCTCCTGAATATGGTTTGTGGAAAAGCCCTCATGAAAAGTGGGAAGCTTGGGATAAACCAGACCCATAAGCTCGTAAAGACCAGTAAGGGTATCTTTGTTGGGGTTTTCAGGAGCGATAATATCTGTATGCTGATGAGCGAGCAATCCGTGCGAAAGAAGGAAAGGTGCATGAATATTGGGACGGGATGTTAAAACATGCGAAGAAGTGTAAGATCCTTCATCTCCAAACTCATGGGCATCCTCAGTTTCACCTGCCCCAAAGCCATCCAAAACAATTAACACAGCTCTTTTTTGTTTTTTCATCCTTTAATATTATATGAAACTTAACCTTCTTTCCAATTCATGATATAATCTTTAAATTATGTGGATGAAATGGTTTGATACAACAGAAAGATTTAAGAAAAAGTACGGCAGCCTTGTAGGCAAAATAAATCATTTTGAAGAGGATTTAAAAAAACTGAATGATGATGAGCTTAAAGGCAAAACAGCTTATTTTAAAGAAAGAATAAGCAGAGGAGAAGATCTTGTTCATCTTCTTCCCGAAGCATTTGCAGTAGTCAGAGAGGCCAGTGTACGCACCCTCGGATTAAGGCATTTTGATGTACAGTTATTGGGGGGCATTGCTTTGTTTATGGGCAAAATTGCTGAAATGAAGACGGGAGAAGGGAAGACGCTAGTTTCTACCCTTCCGGCCTATCTCGAAGCACTTTCAGGCAATGGGGTTCATATCGTAACTGTCAATGAGTACCTGGTTCAGCGAGATGCTGAATGGATGGGAGAAATATATAAATTTCTTCAATTGGAAGTGGGCCATATCCTAAATGATATGAAACCTCCAGACAGGATCGAACAATATAAAAAGGATATTGTTTATGGCTCCAATAGTGAATTTGGCTTTGATTATTTGAGAGACAATATGGTACGATCCATGAAAGAACGGGTACAACGCTGTCTGAATTATGCTATTGTTGACGAAGTTGACTCTATCCTGGTGGATGAAGCTCGTACCCCCCTGATCATCTCAGGTCCTGCAGAAAAATCAACGGATTTGTATGCCAAAGCTGCAAAAAAAGTGAGACTTCTTAATCGTGAAGAGGATTTTACCATTGACGAAAAGACCAAGTCTGTCACTATTACAGAACAGGGCATTAGCAAGCTTCAACGATTGCTCAAAGTGGACAATCTTTACGGGAACGAACATATATCCTTGCTCCGTCATTTGAATCAAGCTTTGCGGGCTATGTATTGTTTTCACAATGAAGTGGACTATATTGTCAGAGACCAGGAAGTCATAATTGTGGATGAGTTTACAGGACGCTTGCTGCAGGGAAGAAGATATTCTGATGGTTTGCACCAGGCTATTGAAGCAAAAGAAAATATTCCTATCAAGGATGAAAATCAAACGCTGGCTACTATCACTTTTCAGAATTATTTTCGAATGTATAAAAAGTTGTCAGGTATGACAGGAACAGCCAAGACGGAAGAAAATGAATTTAGAGAAATTTACAACCTGGATGTTGTTGTGGTTCCCACCAACAAGCCTGTTGCTCGTAAAGACTATCCAGATATTATTTATAAGACGGAACAGGTGAAATATAGGAAAATTGTTGAAGAAATTGTCACTGCCTATAAAAAAGGTCAACCTGTATTGGTGGGCACCCGTTCCATAGAAAAATCAGAAAAGATATCCAAGATGCTTAATCGTTCTGGAGTCGTGCATGAAGTACTTAATGCAAAGTACCATGAAAAAGAAGCTGAAATCATTAAAAAAGCAGGAGAACGGAAAGCGGTTACCATAGCTACCAACATGGCTGGAAGAGGCGTTGATATTGTATTGGGTCATGGTGTAAAGGAAGTGGGTGGCTTGTATGTCATAGGGACTGAAAGGCATGAATCAAGACGAATTGATAACCAGTTGAGAGGACGATCGGGAAGACAGGGAGATCCTGGAGCTACCAAATTTTATCTTTCTCTGGATGATGAACTATTGCGAATTTTTGGCGGAGAACGCATTACTTCAATATTTAATACCTTGAAAATTGATGAAGAAATGCCACTGGAAAGCCCTCTCTTGACAAGATCCATCGAGAATGCTCAAAAGAAAGTCGAAGCTTATAATTTTGATATCCGAAAATCTCTGCTTGAATATGATAATGTGCTCAATAAACAGCGAGAAATCATCTATGAGGAACGAAAAAGAGTCCTTGAGTGTGAGTCTGTGGAAGATCATGTTAAAGATATGCTCAACGATGTTGCGGAAGGAATTGCCCACAAAGGAAAAGACCCTGACAATCGATTTGAAGTATATGTCGATCCCATTAACCGAAGTATTTGGGAGATTACCGGACAAAACCCCAACTTTAAGGATTTAAACGATGTAAAGGATTTGGACCAGTTTGTAAAAGATTACCTGTTTGAGCAGTATGCCAACAAGGAAAAATGGATAGGTTCAGATTATATGAGAGATATTGAGCGTCAGGTTCTCTTGTATATTGTGGACAACAAATGGAAAGACCACTTATACAGCCTTGACCAGCTTAAAGAAGGGATTGGCCTCAGAGGTTATGCTCAAACGGATCCATTGCTGGAATATCAGCGAGAGGGATTTCAGATGTTTGACGCTATGCTGGATTCAATCAAGGAAGAAGTGATGGGGATTTTGTTTAAAGTTCAGGTTAGCCCTGTGGTCACCAGGGTTAAAAGACAGGATGCATCGGATGATGCCCCCAGGGGCGAGCTGGTGAATCAAAAACCTCAAAAGACCAAAGGTTCGATAAATATCTCTGAGCCATCAGATGCGCTGAGCAAAGATCGTAAAAGCCATAAGATTGGAAGAAATGATCCCTGTATATGTGGAAGCGGGAAAAAGTATAAAAAATGTTGTGGAGCAAATGCATGATAGATATTAATGCTTTTATTGAAAAAAGTAAAAATTACAAAGATCGTCTCAACAAAGCAAAGGAGTTTCTTTGACAAGGGAGGCTGGACTGAACAACTGCAAGAACTCGAACAGTTGACGCTTGATCCTGATTTTTGGACCAAAGGCAACCAGGAAACCAGGGATATTATGATCAAGCTCGAAAAGGTTAAACGATTAAAAAATCAATGGGAGGAGCTTTGCAGGCTCTCTTCAGAAATGGAAACCAGCCTTGAACTCCTTGCTTTGGATGATGCAGATCAGGCAATAACCCATCGCGCTGAAGAGCTTGACCTGTTGCTGGACAGGCAAATCAGAGACTTTGAAATGAAGTGTTTTTTGAATGGAAAACACGACAATTCTCCTTGTTTCCTTTCTTTTTCAAGTGGAGCAGGTGGCGTGGATGCGATGGACTGGACAGAAATGCTGGTAAAAATGTATTTGAGCTATATACAGCGAAAAGGCTTTAAAGCAACCATGCTCAGCATTTCAGAAGGTCAGGAAGCTGGGATAAAAAGTGCTACCATTGAGGTTACAGGAGATTATGCTTTTGGTTTTCTGAAAAGTGAAAAAGGAGTCCATCGTTTGGTAAGAATATCTCCGTTTGATGCCAACAAGCGCAGACACACCTCTTTTGCTTTGGTGGAAGTGGTGCCTATAATACCTGAAGCCTCTTTTGATATAGATGAAAAGGATTTGCGTATCGATACATTTAACGCATCAGGCCATGGTGGGCAAAATGTCCAGAAAAATGATACAGCTGTGCGTATAGTTCATCTTCCCACGGGCATTACAGCAGTATGTCAAACAGAACGCTCTCAGCAGTCCAACAAGGATGCTGCAATGAAGATACTTCGCTCAAAAATGCAGTCCAAAATGGAAGAACTGCGATTAAAAGAAATCAATGAGCTGAAACTGCAACAGATTTCTGCTGAGTGGGGCAGTCAAATACGATCTTATGTCTTGCAGCCTTATACTATGGTGAAGGATATGCGAACAGGACATGAAGAAGGAAATGTTGAGGCAGTATTGGGCGGGCACCTGGATGATTTTGTTTGGGAGTATATTGGTTTTGTTGCCGCCAGTCAAAACGAAGGAAAAAAGTAGGTGGAGGAATGGGTATAATGTTTAACAAAGTGAATCTCAAGCAACCCTGGCCAGCCATTGAAGAAGAAATTCTTGCTTGCTGGGAAAGAGAAAAAGTTTTTCAAAAATCTTTGGAGCTTAATCAAGGCAAGCCCAAGTTTGTTTTTTATGAAGGCCCCCCAACTGCCAATGGAAAACCAGGGATCCACCATGTTTTGGCAAGAATTTATAAAGATCTTGTTTGCCGCTATAAATCCATGCAGGGGTACTATGTGCCACGAAAAGCCGGATGGGATACTCATGGGCTACCTGTGGAGCTGGAAGTGGAAAAGCGGTTAAAAATTAGTGGCAAACATGAAATTGAAGAGTACGGCATAGACAGGTTCATTGAAGAGTGCAAAAAAAGTATTTTTACCTACAAGGAAGATTGGGATCAAAATACAAAAAGAATTGGCTATTGGCTGGATCTTGAGCATCCCTATATCACTTGTGACAATAATTATATTGAATCCATATGGTGGGCTCTCAAAGAGGTATTTAACCAGGGGTTGATCACCAGAGGGCACAAGGTGGTGCCTCACTGTCCTCGATGTCAGACCACCTTAAGCTCTCATGAAGTTGCTCAGGGATATGATGATCATACGGTGGATCCTTCAGTTTTTGTTAAATTTCCTCTGAAAGAAGAAAAGAATGCATTTTTTCTGGTTTGGACCACTACTCCATGGACATTAACTGCCAATATAGCCTTGGCAGTTAACCCGAAAGAACAATATCTTCTTGTTAAAAATGATACAGAATCACTCATTCTTTCAAAGAAAAGATTTTTAGCCTTAAAAGAAGCTATGGAGCCTATGAAAGAATATGAGATAGCGAAAGAGATGGAAGGCTCGCAATTGCTTGAAAAGAAATATGATCCCTTGTTTCCTTATGGAGGCAGGGAAGCCGAAGAAAAAGGGAATAAAGTTATTCCTGCAGATTTTGTGGGTATGGAGGAGGGTACAGGCATAGTACATCTTGCGCCTGCCTTTGGTGCTGATGACATGAATGCTGGCATGGAGCATAATCTTCCCGTGATACTCACCGTTGATTTGAATGGTTATTTCAATGAAAATGCTCCAGATTTCAAGGGTAAGTTTATAAAAGATGGAGATCCTTTGATTCTGAAGGATTTGAAAAAAAGGAATCTATTGTTTCATTCCACTACGCTTGTGCATACTTATCCCTTTTGTTGGCGGTGCAATTCTCCATTAGTTTATTACGCAAAAAATTCATGGTTTCTCAAAACGAGATCTATACGAGAAAAACTAATGGAAATGAATGAAAAGATTCAATGGTATCCATCACATATAAAAAACGGACGCTTTGGAGAATGGCTTAAGGATGCCAAAGACTGGGCTATTAGTCGTGAACGATATTGGGGTACTCCACTCAATATTTGGGAGTGCAATGCTTGCAGTCATGTTCATCCAGTGGGCAGCATCAAAGAGCTTGAAGCATTGTCAAAGGCAAATCTTGATAACATTGATTTGCATCGACCCTATATTGATGAAGTGACTTTAAAATGTGAAAAATGTGGCAGTACCATGCATCGCGTTAAAGAGGTTTTGGATTGTTGGTTGGATTCGGGATCCATGCCTTTCGCTCAATTTCACTATCCTTTTGAATGCTCTGATTTCTTGGAGCAATATTTTCCTGCAGATTTTATTTCTGAAGGAATCGATCAAACCCGTGGATGGTTTTTTACTTTGTTGGTTATGAATGGAGTATTGTTTGGGGAATCTCCTTATCGTTCGGTATTAACCTTTGAGTTGGTATTGGATGAAAAAGGGGAAAAGATGTCAAAATCCAGAGGAAATGTGGTTGATGTGAATGAAATGATCGATCAGTTTGGATCAGATGCTATTCGTTGGTCCATGTTTTTTTCATCCACACCCTATGTTCCCAGAAGATTCAGCTCGTCTATTGTGTCAGATGGTTTGAAAAATTTTATTTTACCCCTATTGAATGTTTGTTCGTTTTTTGTAACTTATGCCAACATTGATGGTTGGTCATATGATAAGCTTCCCGATAAACCTCCTTTTGCGAAATCATTAATGGATCAATGGATGATATCAAGGCTCGAGAAGCTAATAAATGAAGTTGCTGGAAGCATGGATCAGATCGATATAACCGATGCTTCAAAGAAAATTGCAATTTTTGTAGATGATTTGACCAATTGGTATATCCGAAGATGTCGAAGGCGTTTTTGGAAAAGTGAAAATGATGCTGACAAGAATGAAGCTTATCAAACCTTGTTTTATGTGCTTTATCGTTTTAATCTCTTAATTGCTCCATTTGTGCCTTTTTTATCTGAATATTTATACCAAATATTCCTAAGTCCTCTTAAAAATGAATCATTCTCAAGCATTCATTACAATGATTATCCAACTGCTAATCTTTCAGCCATAGACGAAAATCTTGATCAAAATATGGAACAAGTCCGTCAATGGATTTCTGCTGGTCTCCATGCCAGAAAAAAAGCAGGATATAAAGTTCGATTTCCGCTTGCATCGATTCGTATCATCAGCGAAAACGATATAACTTTGTCCTCAGAGATGAAACAGATTATACAAGACGAGCTGAATATTAAAGAAATACTTTTTGAAAAAGACCTCTCCAGGTATGCTGAAATGAAGCTAAAACCTCATCTTCCCACATTGGGGAAAAAGCATGGGAAAATGATTCCTTTGATCAAAGAAGCGCTAAACAACTATGATCAACCTTTTGATCTGATGGAAGCAATTGAAAAAACAGGAAAAACACACATAAAGCTTTCCAATGGAGAAGATGTTTTGCTCGACAAAGAAGATCTAATAAGGGAGATTGAATCTTCATCTGATCAATGGGAAGTTGCTCTTGCTCAAAAAGAATTTGTGGTGCTGGACATACAGCCCGATGAAAACTTGATCGCTGAAGGAATAGCTCGCGAGCTGGTGCATGCTGTCCAAAACATGAGAAAAGAAGCAGATTATGAGGTTACCGACTCTATTAGACTTGGATTTTGCTCTGATGCAAACTTGATAGATCAGACATTTATGGCGCACCAGAGTTATATAAAGGCTGAAACGCTAAGCAAAAACATAGAATCAAATCCTGAGTGGAAAGCTGACTTAAACAGAGAAGTTCAAATCAAAACACCTCAGGGATTGAATGCAACAGTTGAGCTGTTTATAACTCGTTTTTCCGCTTGAGCTTGAAAGGTTGATTGTCGGTTATGACAGTGCCTGAATTATCTACCAGATTCCGAAGATCTTTACCTATGGAAAAAATATGCTGATGAGCAATGCCATCATAAAAGCGAAGATTTCCTGTTAGTCTTTCATGAATTTCCTGGTCTATTTCTTTTGCAGTATAGGCCAGAGGGTCTGTTTCAAATGAAGCATAAACAAAACCCCATGTAGTATCAAAAGATGGTACATATACAAGGTAGGATCGAACTAAAGGAAACACTTCTTTCATCGTGCGAGCAATAGAGGCATGCATTTCGTAGTTGGTGACCCTTAATAACGATCCCTGCACAACGACAAATCCATTTTGGGCAAGCTTGCTCCTGCACAATGTAAAAAATTCTTTTGAATAAAGCATTTGAGAGGGACCGCCACTGACTGGCTCAGTAAGATCCGTATAAATCCCATCAAAAGATTGATCTGCTTGCTCTTCCAGCAATTTTCTTGCGTCCATGTGAATAAGAGTAACTCTTGGATCAAAAAAGGATCCCTGGTGCCACTCAGGTAGCTCGTCCATGTACATTTGAATAGCTTCCTGATCAATATCGCATTTGATTACACTTTCTATGGATTTGCATCGAACGATTTCTCTTAAAGTGGCTCCTTCGCCTCCTCCGCATAGAAAAATTTTTCGGGGGAGTTTCTTGTTGCATATAAGGGCAGGAAGCACTAAAGATTCATGATAGACATATTCATCAGATAGCGATGATTGAACATCGCCATCAATAACCAGCATTTTTCCGAAAGCATCGGTATCTATCAGTTGAATCTCCTGATAGGGCGTGTTAAACGACCTTAGTATTTGATTATAACCATGAAAGTGAAATTCTGATGAAGAAAATCGATCTTGAAACCAAAGCCAGCCAGCCATTATTCTTTGCTCTCCTTGTGAGTATAGTGACCATCTTGTTCAGGTAGCCCTCGTATAATTTCTGTAACTTGCATGCCGCCGGCTTGAAAAGCTTTGGAAATATATTCGAAAGCTTTGACGGGATTTGCAGTTTCGCCACAAGTATAAATATCCAGAGCAACATAACCATTTTCGGGCCATGTGTGAACAGATAGATGGGATTCTGCGATTACCACTACTCCGCTCACCCCTTGTGGATAGAAGTGGTGAAAAGCAAGCTCTTTGATCTCCGTATTTGCTTCAATCGCTGCTTGCGATAATATACTTCTCACTCCTGCCAAATCATTTAATTTTGATGCGTTACACTTTGAAAGCTCCACTATAAAATGTCTTCCCAATGTGTGCATTTCACCAACCCCCCTTCCCAAAGTAAGTTAATAAAAATTATAAAAAACAAAAGATAAGTATACGAAAATAAAATATTTATCAAGCCTTTTTCTCAAATACTTCCAATGTAATCTCAGAAGGATAGATGTGAACAATTATTTCAGGGGGCAACTGATGAATAAAAACAGGAACTTCCTGCTTTCCAATGGTTAACTTTGAGCCGTCTACCCATGCTTCATTTATAGAAAGTTGTTCCAGTATGTTTTTTGGTCCGTAAAGCCTTACTCGAACAAACTCTTCGTGAAGACGAATATCAAGATGTTCGGGCAAATCAATCACCCGAAGTGGTATTTCATGGAAAACAGTTTCCGCATCCTCTTTTAAAGTGATTGTAACCTCAAAAGTCTGATCGGGGGGTTCAAAAAATACATTCTCAATTTTTTTTAATTTTACTGTAAAGGTAGTTGACTTTGCCAGACCTGAAATATCAATTTCTTCAGTTAATGCTGAAGTAATGGTTTCCAACACTGATCCGTGACCCTTGAGTGTAACCAGGGGTGGGACAATTTCCACCGAATCAACACGAAAAGCTGGAGCACCCTGGAACCTGGGGACAACAGGTACGATTTTGGATACATTGGAGCTTACAACTGGGACATGGACTTTAATAATGCGCTGATTGATCTCGACATTGTCGATGCTTTTCTGCTCATGATCAGTGATGCTGACTTCAATAGAACTGAATAAATCAGCATTTGCACCTGTTACATCAATAGTTACAGTAGCCTCAGCAATATTATTTATAGTGCTTTCAGGGCCACGAACAACAATAAATTCGGGATTTAGTTCTATGGTACCCAGCATATTGCCTTTCAAGGGCTCACCCTTTATTTGAGGACGAATGGATATTTCCTTTGAAATAATTTGTTCAATAGTAACTTCGACGACAGCAGGAGAAATGTTTTCTATGATTACTTTTTCCGGATGACTGATATCAGGATTCCGCTTAAAGGAACCTGAAGAATATCCGCCAAGGTCAATAACAGCGCGTATGTTTTTTTCCGCT
This sequence comes from Caldisericota bacterium, assembly GCA_003566815.1. Lineage (GTDB taxonomy): Bacteria > Caldisericota > Caldisericia > UBA6126 > UBA6126 > T3SED10-260. The sequence goes on along the minus strand of PXBT01000078.1, from coordinate 5,795 downwards.
TCATCAATCATATTGGCTGGAGCGCTGAATAAAACTTCAATGAATTGGTGATCTGATTGAGCTATATAGTTTTCTGATATATTGACAAGTTGAACAGGAAGAGTGATATTTTTTACGATTCGAACACCAAATACAAAATAAACATAAGACCATAGTAATAGCGTCAATACCAATGCAATAATTTTAAGGGATAATTGATGAGTCAGGATGGATTTAATTCTCATTTAGCTTTCTTTTTCTTTCCTTTTTTTCTTGACTTGCACAATATGGTAAGCATTTCGTGGAGTTCTTCCAAAGTCAGGTTGGAGGTAATTCTGCCTGAAACTGCAAGGGAGATTCGACTGTCCTGCTCAGAAACCATGATAGCCATAGCATCTGTTTCTTCTGTAATTCCTATGCCTGCGCGATGTCTTGTACCAAAAGTCTTTGAAATATAAAGATTTTCAGTTAAAGGCAGGATAACACGAGCAGATAAAATTTGGTCATTTTTTATGACAACTGCGCCATCATGAAGAAGAGAAAAGGGTGAAAAGATGGTAACCAGTAATTCGGAAGTGACCTCAGATCCAAGAGAAACTCCTGATTCCTGATAAGGGTGAAGAGAGGTTTCTCTTTCTATTACAGTCAATGATCCTATGCGTTTGTGCGACATCGTTTTAACACTTTTGCAAATTTCTTCAATAGTTCGATTGTTTAGATAGCTGTAATCCATGAGGTTGAAAGTTTTACCCAAAAGGGTTTTTCGCGTGCCCAGTTTGCTTAAAAATTGTCGAAGTTCAGGTTGAAATATAACTACCAACATAATGGGAAAAGAAATGGCAACGATGGAAATCAGATTGCTGAAAATCCAGCTTAGCAAAGCAAAACCAAAAAAGTGACTTATGGATTTGAACAGGTTTAACAATAGCGCAATGACTACCATTCCTGCGATAAGTTGAAGAGCTCGGGTGGATTTAAACCATACGAGAGCATAATATATGATGATACTCACAATAAGAATATCAAAAATTATTACCACAAAAGTATGCTCCATAATAAAAAATGTAAAACTTTTTTTAAAAAAAGCAAAAACAAACAAATATCTATTGACACTTTATTTTGCAATGCTATGTTATTTTAAAAGCTAATTATTTCTCATTGGAGGTTTTTGGTGAGAGGAAAGGTTAAGTGGTTTAACTCCCAGAAAGGATGGGGGTTTTTGTCGCCACAGGATGGTGAAGGCGATATTTTTGTTCATTATTCAAAGATTCAGATGGAGGGATTTAAAAGTTTAAAGGACGACGAAGAGGTGGACTTTGACATTGAGCAGGGCGAAAAAGGGCCTGTTGCAGTTAATGTTCGCAAGCTTTTATAACACTTTTTTTATTGAATAGAACTGTATTAATCTGTCCTTCGAAAGAATTGGAGGAAAATATGAGAATTACTGTAAAAAGTGAACAGAATGGATCTTTTGATGAAAAGATGCTGGATTATGCCGAGGAAAAAATAGGTCGAGTGGAAAAATTCTATAGTGATATCCTCGATACTACGCTGGTACTGAGTGATAAAAAAGGTCGAACTTCTGCAGAAGTCACCCTGAGGCTCAATGGAAAGATTATTCGCGCAGAAACGGAAGAGCCAAACTTAAGGACAGCTATTGATCGACTATCAGACAAGCTTGAGGCTCAGTTAAGAAAATTCAAGGAACGATCAGTGGATAGAACGCGCAAAGTGTCAAAAGGAAATCCTGAAATTTCTTTTTCTGCTCCGGTTGCAACAGAACAGGAAATTGATGATATTTTGCGAATCAAGAAATTTGCTGTTACTCCCATGACTGACGAGGAAGCTATCGAGCAAATGGAGTTACTGGGGCATGATTTTTATTTGTTTTATCGCATGAGAGGAGAAAAAGAAGGGCTTACACTGCTGTATCGAAGAAAAAATGGCGGTTACGGTCTTTTGATCCCGGAATGGAAATAATGGCATATGCATAGTTTTATTCGATCTTTGGCGCAATGGAAATGGAAAGATATAAAGCTGGCTGATATTTTTTTGGTTTTGCTCTTGATTGTATTCATTTCCGCTGTTACCAATCGTATTTCTGTGGCTCGTCAGGTACAACAATATTTACAACCTGTAACCATAGAAATCGTAGTTCCCAATTTGGACCCTGAAGTGGCCCGCCAGATACAAGTGGCTGATCTTATCACTGACCAGCAGGGAAAGCCCTGCTTTGAGATTATAAAAAAGACGGAGCGGAGCGCTGAGCACCCTGTAATTGATGCTGAAGGCAACATTGTGGTAGCTCAGCACCCTCAACTGGTCAGCCTGTTTTTAACGATCCAATCCCTTGAAGGGATGGATTTTGGCCATGGCATTCGCTATAACTGGCAAATTATAAAAATAGGCGGGTCTCTCATTTGGGAGACTCAATATTGCAGATTTGTGGGATTGGTTCGTGCTATAAATTAAGCTTTTTTGAAAAGTGCTTTTTTGTTTTTGCATTTTATTATTTTTTTGTATAATAAACTTAGCCATGCATTGAAAGAGGTGAAACTGTATGAAAAGGTTTTCAGTTTTACTAGTGGTTGCTGTATTTTTGATGCCACTTGTAGTATATGGTTTGAGCGGAAATTTTGATTATAATTCAAATGACAAGGGGCTCATGCCGGAAAGTTCTCTGGGCGTTGTTCATCAGGATGCTTATCAGGAAAGAGAGGCAAGGGATGTTCCAGCGGGCGTTGCCAGCAATGCTTCCGTCCAACGGGATGAAGAACCCGAACCTCCTGTTCCTCCTGACATCCATGATCGCGAACTAAAAGAGGAGATGTTTCCTCCTCCTCCTGGCACCAAAGGCATTATAAGCAAAATTGATGTGGAAAGAAATATCATTCATCTTGAAAATGTTATCTATGTGGACCCAAGGACCAATATGGAAGCCACTGATGATTTCAAGATCAGGATTCAAGCATCCACTGCCTTTTATCATGATTTGCAACCGGTTGCTGACTTATCACACCTTGTTGAAGGCATGGAAATTATTTGCCAGGGCAGAATCAATTATGCTTCCAAAATAATGGATTTCACCAATGCTATTTATTCTGGTGCTCATTATTCTCCAGATTTGTATGACTATCTTCATTTTTCAGGACCTGTGGAAGCAATTGATTGGGATAATAACCAATTCATAGTTTCATCTAAAATTTTTCCATTTCAAGCTGTGGATGAACCTTTTGCCATTAGATTGTCACCTTCTACAGTTGTTTGGGTGAGAAGTCTTGATGATACTCAGGCAACACAATTTCAAAATGGCGTGATCCCGGAAGATTTTAAAGAATACATGATTATTGAAGGATCAGCAGAGTTTTTTTATGGCAAAGATTACTGCACAGCCGTTGATATCACCTTTGTGTTGTTCGACAATTAAACGATGAATATGTTAGCTATATGTAGGCGCAGGAGGGGTAAATGAAACGACTATCTCTTAAATTTTTATCATTATTTGTATCCATGCTGATTGGTAGCATTGCTTTTATGCAGTTTTATTCGCCTCCAACAGTTTCTGCTCAAGTTTCAAGCGGCACCTGGACAGATATTACTCCCACTTCCCGAACGGGCTTGACTGCTAATCAATTTCAGAACTATGGCTTGTGGGATACTTCAATGGGACTCCATACACCTTTTGCTGAAATTGTGGAACGAAGGCCAGATGGAACTCGAGTCTTGCATTGGTTTTTGGGGGTGCCACGAAGGTGGCAAAATGCAAATGTAAATCAAATGGCTGCCATACTGCATTCCAACGATCTGGGAAGAAACTGGACCAACATTACTCCTCCTACTCTATTTGGCACTCAGATGGAATTTCAAGTGGTTGAGCACAACTGGCAATCAGAAGATTTAAGCCTCTGGAATGGCAAGGTCTTTCTCTATGCCACACAAGAGCCAGCACCCTTTACTATAGGTGGTACCACTACAACTTTTAATTACTACCGACCTGAATTATACCGTTATGACGGAGACGGTGAGAGTGATCATACATGGAATTCTTTGATTAGTCATACTGAAGGAAGTTTTGGTGGCGGCTCCCAACATACACTTGGGTCTTCACACTTTTGTCATCAAGGATGGCATGGCGTTGGCTATAAAGCGCACCTGGAGTTTTTTAATGATGAGTTGTACCTGATTTCATGGAAAAATATTACGGACGGCAACCCCGCAAGCTGGGATCTTATCGTGCACCATTTTCCAGGAAGCATCAATCAGCTTTTTAATACTCCCTCCATCGCCTTTACTGAAAAATGGGTGGGCCCCACCTATTCAAATACTGCTCGCAGAGCACCTGCCAGCATTTTTTATTTTGAAGAACATCTGGACTATCTGTTTATTGGAACCAGCAGAATGACAAGCGCAACGCCTTCAGGCTATAGATCCGTATCAGATGAATTTTCACTGTTTTTTCAATCGGATCTCGATGGTGGAAACTTTGAATCACATTTTGATATAGGCGCAGGAAACTTAGGTCGTCCTACTTCAGGATTAACCCCTCCCAGCAACAGCCCTACTTATACATTTACCATTGTAATTGACGGCACGACATACACCGCAAATACTGATGCTTCCACTCAATTTTGGTATGGTGCATGGAATCGTTCCTGGCTTTTTGTAAATGGCGCCTGGGCAAGCATTTATTGGAATTTCTGGTTTTTAAACCGTAATTGTGAAATAGAATATACAGTTACTGGTCCCAATACGGTGTATATTTCCTACATCAATGGCAATCCTCCTCCTGTGGGTACTATAATCCCTTACACTATTCAGGGATTCAAGGGCTATCTCTATGGTGGTTTTGGATATTTTAATTCTGTTCCTCCAGCTTCGATTTGGACCGTAGGGTCACCAATAAGAAGAACAGCCCATGTAACTGATAATATGGGAAATCCCAATGTTTTCGTCAACCAGAATACTCAAGTACCCAATTTGGATTCAAGATTTGGTAACTGGGAGAATGTAAGCCCAGTAGCCGACCCTGACCCGGATGTAACACGAAGCTTGTCAGCTCGTCCTACCATTACCTCCATGATGCGCACTAAGGAGCATGTGGGTGGAGGTGTTTTTGAAGACGACAGGCTTTATTTTACCCATAGCTCGGGGGATTGGAATAGTAACCAGGGGTGGGCAGGGCTCTGGTACACCGAAGGTGATCCCTATAGTGGGCCAGCCCCTGTAGTAGGTCGCCCAACTTCTGTGTTAGATCCGCCCAGCAATAGCCCTACTTATACCTTTGACATTGTCATTGATGGCACAACATACACCGCAAATACTGATGCCTCCACTGAGTTTTGGTATGGTGCATGGAATTATTCCTGGCTTTTTGTAAATGGCGCCTGGGCAAGCACTTATTGGAATTTCTGGTTTTTAAACCGTAATTGCTCAGTTGAATATACTGATGAAGGAAATAATACTATTTATATTTCTTATATTAACGGCAATCCTCCTGCTCCTGATCCTAATGCCAATCCTCTGGATTATTTTCTGGTGGACGATGAATGGCATTACAGATCACTAGTAGCGGGTGAAAGCCCATTGTTCCACTATCAGGGTACCGGAACCGAGTTTAATATTTACGCTGGCTACAAGATTCTTGAGTCCAGGACAGGTTTAATGTACTTCTTTACTACTCCTGCTGCAAAATCTGCCCCCGAAGCCCATAATTGGAGACGATTCAGAATCTTAAATGCTCAACCGGACTTGCAAATTGAGGGAGATCCTGTGCCCCTGGTGATTGAGCGAGGGCAATCCGCCGACATTACTTTTAC
>PXBT01000213.1 GCA_003566815.1 Caldisericota bacterium | reverse complement strand
TGCTCTTCCGATCTTGCCTGTTCAGAAAACTAATGAACTCACGAGTCTCATCAGTAACATTGACTTCGGCAGAATCATCTTCTTCAAATAATGCAACACCTTGATCAAGCATGTTTTTCAAATTGGAAAAATGTCTGCCTATCCAGGTCTTTGCCCTGCGGTTGTCGATTTTGGCTAAATTGTTAACTATTTCCCTTAATTGGGCATTAACCTGGGACTCCCATTTTCCATCACTCAAAAAATCATTGATCAATGTTCTCAGTTCTTCTACGTTTTCAGTCCTTAAAAATGAGTTCAGGGCTGTATGAATCAGGCCACCTTCCTTATTCAAATTGTGAAAGACCTGCGAAAAATGGTGGTTAGAGGTATTGAAATTGTAATGCAGTGACTGTTCCATCCAGGTCTTCAAATCATTCTTGAATATTTGTTTTTCTTCACCATATCCCTCTTTGACAATGACACGTTTGATGGTTTCAAATGTAATTTCCTGCCCTTGCTGCGTCATGAATTCGTAAATCCTGCTTCGTAATTCCTCTAACTGAGCATATTTGCTACCAAGTCTTACATCCTTTATTAGTAAACCTGCAAACGATGTGTTGAATGCAAATATTGAAGGTCTTAACAATGAAGCAAATAACAGGTGCTGTTTAAATTGGTCTTTTTCTGTTTCATCACCTGTCAGATTGATCTGCTCATTGTTTGCGGCAATTATTTCTGCGGCCTGGCCAGTATTCGTTAATAAAACCGGAGACAAGGCAAGGTTTTCGAGCATTGCTGAAGGCACAATCACCTCCTTACCTTGTTCTTCATAACAAAGAGCAAGATGATGCGCAAGGTAAGGCTCATTATGCTCCAGGAGCTTTAAAATATTGATTTCTTCGCGGCTAAAACCCTGATGCTTATCGCCTTTTTTACCTAAGTCCCCACCAGTTGATTTATCGGATTCATCCTTATCTGTTGAGGCAGGTTTAGACATTGTTTGTTCTTTAACATCAGGAGCAGTTTTGCCAACTGGTTCAGACTGTTTGACCTTTGCTGGTTCCTCCTGAGGCATAACTGCTTGCTTGACATCCTGTTTTGTCTTCTTTTCCTTGGCAGCAGGGCCTGCAAGATCTTCAGAAGACCCTGATTCTGAAGAAACCTGTGCTTCTTTTGGATCAACATCACCAGGTTGGGCCTGTTGATTTTCCTTGGTGATTTCTGATTTCTGTTTCTTTACTTTTTTCCCTTTTGGTGGATCAGGCTGTGTCTCATCAGCAAATACAAGTTTTTTACGAATAATCAACCTGTTCAGGGGATCATAAAGTTGGTCGTCATGAGCATCCAGATCTTCCTTGAAAGCATCAACGCGTTGATCAATTAATTCTTCATTTTCTGGATGCTCCATTGAAGTTTCAATGGCCAAAATTATCTTATTCAGGAAGTGTTGTTCATTCAACAATAACGCGAACCAATCATTTTCATCGCAACTGTCATCATCCAGCTGTTTCAGATACTCTTTAGCAAGGGAGTGAATTTTGGCGACACAGTCTGGCGTATCTCCTGATATCACAGATATCTGCAATGTCTTATCAAAAATTCCCTTTAGCTTTTCCTTTTCTTTCAAGGTTTTTGTGGCTTTTTCTTCAAGCTTTTCATTGTAAAAATCCTTGAGCTGGTTAAGGCCCTTAATGTCAACTGGTTCGGGATATCCTATTATTTCGGCGAGTTTTTGCAGGTTCTCATGCAAAGCCTGAATTTTATGATTTAACGAATCCAGGTCTGGAATAACGTAATTATTAAAATTATCCTGGATAGCATTAAGTTCTTGAGCGTGATCTTCAAATCCCTGTTCAAGTTGTTGAAACAAGGATTCGATATGGTCGTTTGATTCCTCCCGTGGTCCTTTCTGGTTCAATTCTTTCGGTTGATCTTCCTTGGACTTGGATGAAGTTGTCCTGATTTTCTTTCCGTTGGGATTATTAGTTTTAACCTCATCGTCATCCAACTGTTTTTCAGCAGGTTCATCCTCCACTTGCAATTCTTCAATTTTTTCCCGTGGAAACACCAACCACCCAAGCAGGGCCGCCATAATGGTTACCTCTTCATCATCAAAGCCATCAATCTTTGAACCATCAGGATAAAAGTACTTATCATCTTCATTATCCATTATGTCTTGGTCGCTGAGTGCATCAACAGTAAATTGAAGTTCATTGAAATCAGGTTCAAAAACTTCATAGCCTGCTGACTCAAGATGCTTTTTGACCTCTGAAGCCAGTTCCGGCTTGCTTGCATACCATCCCTCTAATAAGAGGTTAGCTATGTCGGGCTTAGTAAATAGCTCAGTTTCCTGAATTGGTTTTAGAAGTGCTTTTGCATTTGCAAAAGGGACGGTAGCAGGTGACTTGAAGCCACGGACCCTCAACCCTTTGGGAATATTCCGTTTAATGGCCTTGAAGTTATCTTTGTCCTCTGAAAGGCCAGCAGCTATGACCTTTTTTAATGGATTGGTTTTTATAATTGACAACAGGGAAGAAAATGGGAGTTTCATGGAGAGTAAGTTTTTAGTTTTCTTTTTGGGTTCAATATAAAGATTTTTGCAGTTCTTTCTTGTCCTTTAGTAATATTATTGACTCTGCTCTTTGAAAATATGCTTATCTGTCATATGCAGCAGATTAAATGGTTCGCAACATCTGAATGATGATCTATTTTGAGACTGTAAATATCACATTACTTAGTTTCTTTTGCAACTCGAAGGTATTCACCAACTTCACTTGACACTTCTATAAAATGATTAATTGCCTTATCTGTAATTATCAATGTACAATATCTCGCTCTTGATGTAGCCACATTAAAGCGATTAGCATTCAATGAAAATGGAATACTTTCCAGCGGTATAAAGAAGATACAAAAATCGGTTGTGAGTCCTTGCACCCTGTCGATAGTTTCTACAATAGTGTTTTTTGTTCGCTTACATTTTGAGAAGATTTCTTTTTGTAGATATTTGACCGTATGTCGGTAAAATGTTAAAACTGCTATTTCCCATTCAGGGTCATGATCAGTTAAACAATCAATTAATTTAAAAATATAATTATTGCAACCAATTGACGGAATTTTCCCATCTGGGAGTTCGAAATATTTAATGGTTGGACCACCAAAATTATTAAAAGCCTCTTCAAGTAATTTGTGCTCAAATGTTAGTGGAAAGCTAATGGGTGATTTGCTTCTTAGCAAGCCATTGTAAAATGCATTTGATGCTTCGACAGCGTTTGGTGGCAACCGGTAAGAATCTGTAAGTATAAATTGATTTGTATTTGGCAGATAGTAACTAATGGACTTTAATCCGCAAATCATCCAGTGGTAATTGCTCTCATCTTCTGGAGCATACTCTTTCTGGAAGATGGGTTCTAATTGCTTTAAGTCACCTATTATTATACACTTCTTACCAAGTTTTCTTGCTAATGCTATGGTGGACAAAAAGGCTTGGCTTGCTTCTTCAATAATTACATAATCAAAATGATTGTCTTCAATTGCTTTTGCAGCAATAATACTCATTACGTAATACGTAGACAAAAGCAAAGGGGGCTTTTGTTGACTTAAACTTTTAAAGGGCATTATGCCTTTTAGTTTTTTCTTTTTGCTTTCATCCGCGGTCAATGAAGATTTAAAAACTTTTCCTTGAGTTAATGCATCATACAAATGTTCCTTCTCAGCCAATTCGACTAATGCCCTGTTTGTTAATGCAGTTACCAACACATTAAATTTACCATCAAGAAGTTTTTTACAGATTTTTGCCATAAGGGTTGTCTTTCCTGTGCCTGCTGGTCCTTGAATCACCATAATATCCTTCTCAATCAAATCAGTCTGTATGTCCAGGATAGTACTATCTGATAGTGATAAGGGTAAGGGATTCCATTTAGGTTTACCAATCTGGATGTCTAATATTGGGTCATTCTCGGGATTGGTTCCTATCAAAAAATTGTAAAGGTTGAACAGATACTCTAATGGTGGATCCGTGGGTGCCAAAAAAACAAGCGCACCCTTTTCAAACTTTGGAATATCCTCAGCCTTTGCCCCTGATAAACCAACCACCGTATGGTTATGTGCATAATTAAAAAAAACTGTTTTCGACTCGAACTGACCGAATATTTTCGTTTTTAAATCTTCATAAGTCAAGCCACCCCATTTTTTTACATTTTCATCATTAATTGTTGAGATTATGCATTGCAGATTCTCATTTTTCCTTGGCGGGAAACAAATTTTATGATTAAACTTAACAATTATATTTCCCCGGACTTCATCAAATCCCTGATATCTGCAAATGTAAAGCTGGTTATCAACAAACATTTTTGCTGCCTGTTTTTTCAATAGCTTCTTGAACTCATTTGTTTGATAGAGAAACTCTGAGTGAATCAGGGCGATATGTTTACTGTGATTAATCTTGGTCATATGACTCCCTTCCTATTAAATTCATAATCACCAAAGCTTCATCTGTCTGCTTCTCTTTGTCTACCAGTAAAAAGTGAAATTTCTCAGCCGAAGAGTTTTCTTCACATATATCCATTATTTTTTCTTCGTCTGGATTTCCTTGGTATAACATTAAATAATTCTGGTGCATTTGCAAAATTTCAAAGTGAGAATCAAAAACCCTAATCTCTTTAGTTCCAAAATCAATCGCCATTTTGAAACCATCATCTCTCATTCTGATTAACTCGTTGGGGTGTATGTAGGCAAATGCCCCTCTTGCACTATG
>PXBT01000188.1 GCA_003566815.1 Caldisericota bacterium | reverse complement strand
TTTTATTAAATGTAAAAGCAAATAATTTAACCAAACTGGAAGATCAAGCTTTTCGATGAACGAGCAGACCATGTATTGCCTTGATACCAATGTATTTATTGAGGCCTGGAATAAGTATTATTCTCCCAACTTTTGCCCTGATTATTGGTGTATACTTGATGAGCTTGGGCAACGAAACATTATTTTTATGCCCAAAGAAGTCTTTAAGGAAATCGATAGCAGTAAAGATGAATTGACAAAATGGCTGAAAAATAGTTCTATTCCAGTACATAGTACTGACGACATCGTAACAGGTAATGTTACAAAAATCTTTGAAGCTAATCCATTGCATATAAATCTTGTCCAGGAAAGCAAAGGAAAATCATTAGCTGACCCTTGGGTTATTGCTCATGCTATGAAAAAAAAAGCAACGGTAGTAACCAAGGAAAATAAATCAAACTACTCAAATCCTAACCCAAAAAAGATCCATATTCCCGATGTTTGCGAGAATATGGGGATAAGATGGATAGATGATTATCAAATGGTAAAAGAGCTTGGTATAAAGTTTTCTTGTGAATGTCAGTTGCCGAGACTGACAACTATGAGTAACAAATTATTTTAGCATACCTTAATCTCCAACTACTGGTTGGATTTTTATATCATCCCATTTGCTATAAAAAGCATTACTTGTCATGTCCTTCGCCATGCACACCTTAAATACCCTCAACTTTGGCGAAAATGAGAGTCGTTGCCCCAGAAATTTTCTTCTGCAAACTCATGAAAGGGTAGCCAGCAGACCTGGGTGTTGTCTTCAAGGAGGGTGTGATGATTTCCCAAATGTACGATGATGGCATTTTTGGGGCGATAGAGGGAGAGAAAGGCTTTCATGGAGGGCGATATCACTGGCTTTGAGACATAGCTGTAGCTGGCTTCGATGGGCAGGGTTTCCTTACCTTGAACAAGTACAAAGGCAATTTGCGCTTTGGTATGCGTTTTCCAGAAGTGAATGTTTGTTGAGTTATCGTGGAGTTTGTTTTTTAGCAAAAGGAAGACATAGTTGCTGAATAGATAGTTCATTTCATGCTCGGGGAGTGAAGGAGTCAAGGTGCCGTGGATATAGTTTCGCACCCCTAAATCGTTGAAGTAATACTGGGGAAAGGTGGAAATTTCTTTTTCGCTGTCACAGTAATAGGGGTTTAGCTTTCATGGGATCATGTCAGTAGGAATAGCCACAAGGGGATGAGGTGGATGCTTGTTTGATGGTGAAGGATGGTTTTATGAGGATTTTGTTTTAACAATAACTCTTGCATCGTTTGCTCCATTTATTGCATAATTCGCAAATTACCTATTTTTTGCTAATTATAGTTAGCAACTTGGAAGTGTAAAGCAAAATATTAGCATTAATGGGGAAAAACGGAGGTGCGGACAAAAAACTTGGACTTTTAAAACTTGGAGGTTGTTTGAGTGTATTCAATAGGAAAGACAATCTAAGTCATTAAAGATTGGTTTTCCATTGCTCTGATTTGGCAAGCTGGAGCAACAGGATAGAGGACCAAACTCTTATAAAATCCACCACTTGGATCTATAATATAAGAAAAGAAATTCCTTTTGGGAGGTTTTGGATGACTAAACTCCGTATTATCAAAGTAAATCAAACCAACCTGGATGTTGCTCTGGAGCATGATATCTGGGGTCGAAAGAAAATGGGTTTCAAGGATTGGGAAAAGGGCGATCACCTTCTTTTTGTGGTGGACAACACGGTGGCAGGGCATGCGCTGGTGGACGGCAAGCCTTTTAAGTCTGAGGATATCTTTTGGGGAGATGATTTGTATCCCAATCGCATCCCCATAAAAAAGGTAAAAGCCTGGGCAAGTGAAAAGCGCATTTCCTATCTGGACAAGATCAAGCCTATCCTGATGGAAGAATGGGGCAACAACTTTGGCTGGCAGATTCTGACTCAACAATCCATGGTGGGAGCAAATGCAGAAAAGATTTTGAAGCTGTTGTGAGATGGAGCGACGAGTTGGTTAGTGCTGCTAACCAACTGAAGTTAACTGCTGCGGATGGAAAAAGTTGTGGATTATTCCTACTATTACGAGCAGGATATGGATATTAGCTGTGACGATGGCGAATAGGAACAGGGACGGCTGACCGCAAACTCTTAATTCCTCAAACATCCAATAGGAACAATCAGCACCCCATCGTCTCTTTTATACCCCAGCTTACTTCCAGTAATAATCATCAAGAAGGAAGGTTTATTCATTTTTTCTGTATCAATGATTGCTTCCAGTGATTTTAAATTTCTGGCAGCTTTGTCAAACTCATTAGCACCAAGCTTGATCTCAGCGGCACCCCATCGTCCATCCCTCAGCACAATCACTGCATCACATTCAAGCCCGTTTTTATCTCGATAGTGATAAACCTTTCCATCCATAGCTTCTGCATAAACTCTTAAATCTCTGATGCACATTGACTCAAACATGAAGCCAAAGGTGTTAAAGTCGCTTAAAAGATGCTCATGATTCATTCCTAATGATGCGCAGGCGATTGACGAATCCACAAAATGACGCTTTGGACTTACTCTCAGTGGTGTTGAAGATCGAATGGAAGGGTTCCAGGCTTCCAAGTCTTCTACTACGAACAATCTTTGGAGCACATTGAGGTAAGATTGTATGGTGGGATAGCTAATGGATTCATTTTCACCACCCTCCATATCTTTTATGATTACGGAATGCTTGGCTTCAGTTGCAATATTTCTGGATAATGACCGAAGCAAGGCAAACATTTTGCTTTGATTTCTCTCTACCCTATCTACCAAAGATACCTCAAAGTTTACGACAGCATCAACATAATCCTGCGCTCTTTTTTCTGCTGATCCAGTTTTTGATGTTACGGATGCTGGCCAGCCACCTCTTACAATTGCTTGAGCAATATCCTCAATTTCCAATTGGCTGAGGGTGCTGATTTCATCAATATCGTCAAATAGATCCCAAAGGCTTATATTTCCATTGGATTCGTTGGATTCAAATAGGCTCATGGGTCTCATTTTGACTCTTGATATTCTACCTGTTCCTGTATGGGAAATCTTTTCGTCCAACACAGGAGTGACAGAGCCTGTTAAAATGAACTGTCCCTCTTCGCCGCGACGATCTACTTCATGTCTTACTGCATCCCATAAAACGGGGGCAACTTGCCATTCATCAATCAATCTTGGAGTTTTGCCTTGTAATAATAAAGAGGGTTTGATATTCGCTGCCTGAAGATTGCTCTCTCTTGTGTCTGGATCTTGCATATAAAGAACACTGTTGGCTCTTTCCGATGCAGTTCGTGTTTTTCCGCACCATTTTGGGCCTTCAATTAATACTGCACCCGAGGATTCTAAAGAGCTCTCAAGCAATTTATCAGCTATTCGGGGATAATATTTTTTCATTATCTCACCTCCTTATTTGCAAGCACAGTATATATTATTTTTAACTTTGGCGCAATTCTATTTTTAAATTAGGAGTATTCTAACTTTCAACTTTGGCGGTATTATTTGGCAAGCTGGAGCAGCAGGATAAAGAAGCAAACGCTGAGAGGATTATGAAGCTGTTGGTAGCTCATAAAAAAAAGGGCCCAGGAAGCCCTGGTCCCCTTTTGATCCTCACTGATTAAAATAAAAAATCAACTCTTCGCGGACATGGCTGAATTGGATTTTGTTGAGCACGCAATAGTCTCTGAGCACTGTATCAAGCGCAGGCATGGTGGTTGCGCCTATGACTTCCAGGATAACTTCTTCCGGTATGCCAGCATCTATCAGTTGCTGAAAGGTAGTGTTGGCATTGATTAGCGGTGGAGTTCGATCGCCATATTCCTGGGGCTCGTCACTGATCGTATCCCAGTGAACATTGGTGATTTCATCAGGTAGAATGGTATGCTCTCGGACATATTGCAGTTCCTGGGCAGAAAGCAAATCCAGCATGCCAGCTGATTCGAGGATTTGGACGCCAGGCTCCAGCAAAAAGGTAGGCTCATGGGGTTCATAGGGTATCCCTTTATATAGGGAAACGAACATGACTACCGAACTATTTCCCAGCTCTTTTCCCATGCTCAGCAACTCTTGATAAAGAATTTTAAGGTCGCCACTTTGCAGAGTCTCCGCTCGATCCAAGGGTACCATAAAAGCTTCAGCCAGGGTATTCAAGGGTATGCCATAGAAGTTGGAAATATTAGCAAAAGTGTAGGATCCTTTGATGTAGGTTGGCATAGGCTGACCTTCAAAAGGTCCCGTAGTATAGCGTAAGGGTTCACTTGCAGTGGTTCCCTGTGAGGTTGAGGGATCTTCGTCACAATCTTCTGTTGCGACTTCATCTTCAGGCTGATTGCGCATCAGTCCCTGTCCCGGGGGTTCTGCATTGCCAGCTTGCGAGATGCTTGCATCCTCCATGGCAGGCTGGGATGAAGAGCATGCTGAAAAAGTGAAGGCCAAGCAAAGGATAGCTACCAGAGCTACTCCTGATCGTAATAATGATGTAATAAAACTCATATTATTCCTCTCTTTCGTTGGGTTTTCTAATAGGAATACCATTTAAATGTAAAGGATATGTGAAATACTTATGAAATGATTGTGAAAAAATAAAAAAAAGGGAGCCCCAAGGCTCCCTTTCAGGCATGTGAACTAAATTAGTGAAAAAGGAAAAGGTTTTAATTTATGGTGTTTCGTTGCCACCTCTACCTCTTCGGTGTCCTGATCCATCGCGAGGAGCAGGCTTCTCGCCATCGCAATCACGACCACAGTAT
>PXBT01000217.1 GCA_003566815.1 Caldisericota bacterium | reverse complement strand
TATTGTGGATTTACCTAATCGTTTTTACCTGGGAGAGCTTCAAATGATCGATCTTTTGCCTGCCATGGCTTTTCAAATAAGCTGGATTGTGGTCCTGGGAGTTTTGGGTTATGGAGTGCTTCACTTTGGCTTGCGCAAAGTTGTGATTCAAGGTGGATAAATGAGAACCTTTCAAATCTATTTCTACTTTCTGGCAAGCTCGATAATGTCGCAAATGCAATATCGCGCCTCTCTATTGATGCTTTCTCTGGGTCAATTGATGGTGACGGGCATCGAATTTGCTGTAGTGCTGGCTTTATTTTATCGTTTTGAAAGTCTGCTTGATTGGTCTCTGCCCGAGGTTGCTTTGTTTTATGGTTTTATTCATGTTGTCTTTGCCATTTCCGATGCTCTTTCGCGTGGGTTTGACATGATGCCCCTGCTGATCAAAATGGGAGAGCTGGATCGCATGATGCTTCGACCCGTATCGGTGTTGGTTCAGATTGCCAGTAGAGAGTTTACGATAAGAAGAGTGGGACGATTGATTCAAGGACTTGTGGTGGGCATATGGGCCTGGCATACTCTGGGCATACCCTTTTCCGCACAACATTTGCTATTGATTTTTTGGGCAGGCTTAAGCGCTTTTCTCCTTTTTCAAGCGATATTGATCCTGCAGGCTACTTTATGTTTTTGGACGACCGAATCCATTGAGTTGGGAAATTTGTTTACCTATGGAGGGGTGGAGACTGTCCAGTTTCCCATCACCATTTATCCTGTAGCGATACAAAAGTTTTTCTTGTTGATTATTCCTCTGGGAGGGGTGTCCTATTTTCCCCTGGTTTATCTGCTGGGTAGAGACAATTTTCTGGGTTGGCCCCCATGGGTGGCATGGTTTACCCCTTTGGCGGGAGTGGTTTTCTGGCTCATAGCGGTGGCTGTTTTTCAAGCTGGGCTGCGATCTTACGCTTCAAGTGGAAGCTGAATGAAAAAGCGCTGAGGTGTGGTTTGGGCTCTATGGGATCGGAAGGGCTTCCATGGACTTGGCAAGGATTACTATGCTGATGGCTATTCCATTCCAAAGAAAATGGTAGAACAAAGCCCATTGAAAACCAAAACGCAAGCGAAAGTAGCTCAGCACAAAACCACTGATTATCTGTGGAAGGCAAAGAAGAGGACTGAAAAGCAAAGCCATGGGAGTGATTTGCCCAAAATTGGAGATGTGCATCAGACCAAATGTTAAGACAAAACCATAGACGATCCAACGGATATTTTGTTGCCACCAGGCTGATAGAGTCCGATAAATAGAGGGCATGGACAAAACAAAGAAAAGAATGACGGCTATTGCCATACTCACAGCCCATGGGAGCCAGGGATGACGAACTTGATGAAAGAAAAACTCTGAAACGAAGGGGGTCAGACTGACTATCGACATGCTGACATAGATAGGCTTGAATAGGAGGGGCAATCGGAAGGCTAGCTCTTCAATAAATGGAGCCGCTATGGCGACGGTTAAAAATAATAAAAGGGCAGGTGTTTCAGCGGCATATTCTATCAGCAAGTGGGTCTGAGCACCAAACAACCATTCGCTTAAGAGTGTGACCTGGTGAGCTAAAAGCATCTGCATTATAAAGTTGGCGATTAGAATTACTGCCATTGCATGTAGGATTTGCTTGATTTTAACTGGGGCTGTAAAGACATAACCAGGGTTTTTTGTAAAGAGCCAGAGGTCGAGTAAATTCTTTTTTATCATAGTTATAATTGTATGTATTTTTAAAATAATCATAAATGTTTGGTGCGAAGGAAGCATTTATCAAGGTTAATTCAAGGCCTTATCCTTATTTTAGAAGGCGTATGCAGGTCATGCTATAATAAAAAAATAGAATTTGAAAATTGGGGGAAGCTATGGGTTTCGGGTTTTTGCTTGCTTTAGTTGCTGTCAGTTTTTTACTGGTTGATGTTTTTCGTGGAGGCTCAACATTTAAAGACAAACTTATCATTGTCGCTATATTTATTATCGTATTAACTTTTGTTATCTGGTTTTATGCTTCTTACCCTTAGCCACTGATGTAATATTTTTTCTATTTCAAAACAATCGATTAGCTCAAAGGGGACAGCCCCTTTTGAGCGATACAGTTGTTTAAAGATAGCACCGTCGTCCCCTTGTCGTTCTGTTGTTTTTGTAATTTTTGTAATAAAATTTATTTTCCCAATAATTTTATTAAATTTGCCATTTCAATCGCTGATATCGAAGCGTCCCATCCTTTATTTCCCATTTTTGAGCCAGCCCGTTCAATAGCTTGCTCTAAATGATCTGCAGTAATAACTCCAAATATCACGGGTATACCTGTTTTCAAGCCTACCTGAGCAACTCCTTTGCTTAATTCTGAGGCAACATAATCAAAATGAGGCGTAGCTCCACGAATGATGGCTCCCAGGCAAATTACTACATTGTAATTTTTGGAAGATGCAAATTGATCTGCTATCAAAGGTATTTCAAAAGCCCCAGGCACCCAGGCAATAGAAATATTATCTTTGTTTACCCCATGACGATCCAATGCATCCAATGCCCCGCTTAAAAGTTTGCTGGTTATAAACTCATTAAATCTGCTTACTACAATCCCGATAGATAATCCTTCACCATTTAATTTTCCTTCAAATACATTATACATTGTATTCACTGCTTTCCTTTCTTATTGGATATATGCAAGATATGTCCCATCTTTTCTTTTTTAGTTGAAAGATAAAATTGATTGCATTGATTTGGCTTAACTTCGATCGAAACACGTTCAACTACATTTAAACCATAGCCTTCCAGCCCTGTAATTTTTTTTGGATTATTGGTCAACAAGCGTATATTGCTTAGCCCTAAATCAACCAATATTTGAGCTCCAATGCCATAATCTCTTAAATCAGGAAGAAAGCCAAGCTCTTCATTAGCCTCCACCGTATCGCAGCCTTTATCCTGTAATTTATAAGAACGAATTTTATTCAGCAAGCCGATACCTCTTCCCTCCTGACGCATATATAAAAACACCCCGCAAGACTCCCTGGCAATCATCTGCATTGCTGTTGATAGCTGATCTCCACAATCACAGCGAATCGAACCAAGCGCATCACCTGTAAGACATTCAGAATGAACGCGCACTAATGGACATTTTACGTTTTCCAGGTCTCCTATTACTAAAGCTAAATGACAAACTCCATCCAGCAAACTCTCATAAGCAATAGCATCAAAATTGCCATACCGGGTGGGTAGCGCTACCCGCTCAACACGTTGAATCAATTTTTCTTTTATTCTCCGATATTGAATCAAGTCTGCCACCGTAATGATTGCCAATCTATGTTTTTTTGCATAATTGATCAATGCTGGGGTTCTAGCCATAGCACCGTCGTCCTGCATAATTTCACAAATCAATCCCGCAGGAAAACATCCAGCCAATACTGCAAGATCTACCGCAGCCTCAGTATGCCCTGCTCTTTGCAAAACACCTCCCTTTTTTGCCCTCAAAGGAAATATGTGACCTGGCCTGCGTAGGTCGTCAGGTTTGGTTGCTGGGCTTAATAGGGCATGAACAGTTTGGCTGCGTTCATAAGCAGATATACCAGTAGTACATGATTTTGCGTCCACTGACACTGTAAAAGCTGTCCCTTGAGGATCTGTATTTTCATGAACCATCAAAGGTAAATTTAACTCAGACAACCGTTTTTCATGAAGGGGCATACAAATCAAGCCTCTACCGTGCATAGCCATAAAATTGATCATTTCTGGTGTCGCTTTCTCTGCGGCAATGACTAAATCTCCTTCGTTTTCCCTTTCTTTGTCATCAACGACAATCACCATTTTTCCATCTTGAATATCTTTTATCGCTTGTTCAATCGTATTATAAATATCCATGTTCCTCCAAAAAAGACAGGGTCAGTCGTACTGACCTTTTTTCTGCAAATTTCGCTAACAAATCAATTTCCAGGTTTACCTTGTCTCCCACTTTACGAAACCCCAGTGTAGTTTCATGCAAAGAGTAAGGAAGCAATGAAACGCTAAAACCTTCCCGATCAAAATCAACTATAGTAAGGCTCACACCATCAATGGCTATAGAACCTTTATCTACAATATATTTCATGACATGATCCGGAGCAAAAACATGCATCATCACTAAGCCAGTTTGTCTATCTATATGCTTTACTTTGCCCATATGGTCAACATGACCTGAAACCAGGTGTCCATTGATTCGATCTGAAAAAGTTAACGCCCTTTCAAGGTTCACTTTGTCGCCTGGTGATACATTGTTCAAATTGGTCTTAGCTAACGTTTCTTTCATTATTCCTGCTGTAAAACTACATGAGGAAAACTCCAATACTGTAAGGCATACCCCGTTTACAGCAATACTATCGCCCAAGGATACCCCTTCCAGGAATTTAATTGCCTTAAAGGTGATATGTCTATAGTTATCTTTCATTTGAGTACGTTCTACTGTGCCCATTTCTTCAATTATTCCAGTAAACATGGTGTTTTAATCGCTTTCATCGGGTATCCTTCTACCAAAATGTCACCGTTAAGTTGACGCAAAGTACTAACCCTAAAACGAAAAGCCTGATCAACCTTGTCTATCCCCATAGATGCTATAGGTCCTTTAGATTCATGGCTACCCATCATTATCGGAGCCAGCATCCAATAAATCTTATCCACTACTCCTGCAGATAAAAAAGAGGCATTGACCTCAGCGCCCCCTTCCACCAATACGCTTGTAATGCTATGTTCACAAACAAGTTTTTTTAATAAGCAG
>PXBT01000009.1 GCA_003566815.1 Caldisericota bacterium | reverse complement strand
AATATAGGCGGATCGTTACTGTCACAAGAGAACACTTCTGTTGAAACAATCAAACCTGATATAATGCAACTCATAAAACAATACTTCAAGCCCGAATTTCTCAACCGATTGGATGATATCATTATTTTTAATCGTTTGGAACCTAATGAAATGAAGACAATTGTTGAGTTTCAGCTTAATCTTCTCAACCAGCGCTTGAAAGAAAAAAGGATTCAATTGGATTTTTCTGAAGGGGTAAAAACATGGCTGGCAGAAAAAGGTTATGATCCAGTATATGGAGCGCGGCCTCTAAAAAGAGTCATACAAAGGGAAATTGTTGATCCGTTGTCCATGGAAATCTTACAGCATAGCATTCCAGATGGGTCGAGATTAAAAGTGGAAGTTGATCCGGAGCAAGAAAAAATAATTTTGAATAAATAATCTCTGTGCAACCTTTTGCTGTATCTTTTCGTATAGCTATAGTAGGAGGTATTTTGCAGTGAAAAAATATTATAGAAGCAGAACAGATCGTTCACTTGGCGGAGTAATTGGCGGTTTTGTAGTATATGCCAATTGGGAAGTTGATCCTAATTTGGTGCGACTGGCTTATGCGATCCTTACATTGTTTACAGGAGGAGGCTTGCTACTTCTCTATATTTTGGCATGGATTATTATCCCCGAAGAACCAGGAGTGATATCATGAAGAGGTTATATCGAAGCAAAAATAACAAGTGGTTGGGAGGTGTTGTAGGTGGCATAGCAGAATATTTTAACTTTGAGCCCAGTTTGCTCAGAATTTTTTTGATTCTTGCTGGCTTTTTGTTTGGTCTTGCTGGCGAACTTGTATTGGCTTATATCCTGGCTTGGATTATTTTGCCTTCACAATATAGCACAAGAGAATCTTGCGATGACGAAGATAAAACTTCGAAAAAAGAGATCAAACCAGGATCCGAAGTTATTATAGGCGGGATTATAATTGTTATTGGTGTTGCAATTTTTCTTCGACAGTTGATGCCCGCAGAATGGTTGCAAATTAATAAACAGGCTTTTCTTGCAGGAATATTAATTTTAGCAGGATTATTGATCCTGGTGAGAGGAAAAAAATAAAATGTTTTTACAAATTTCAATACTACAATGGGTATTCATTATTTGGATTTTGTTGCTTTTTCTGAAAAGCATTATTGCTCTTTTTGATAAAGAAGCTCCCGATGAAATCCTTTTTGGGGTCATCTTGATTTTGGGTGGTGGACTATGGTTGATGCAAAGCTATTGGGTTGAGTTTAGTCTTCCCTGGATAAGTTGGTTGCAATATTTTAGAGTAGAGATACTGATTGCTATTTTATTGGTGATGTATGGTATTCGTCTTGCCTTCAGACCCCCATGGAAGCATATCATTTTAATAGCAGTTGTAGTGGCAGCCTTTATGTTAATTGGTCATTTGCAATTACCTGAGGTTGCTCAGCGAGACCAATCTGTAGCTACTTTATCAAAAAACTCTTCCATGGAAGGAGAAAAGTTTGTTTTTGATGCCTCTGAAATTGATGGAGATAAATTGGAATTAACCATGGAAAGAGGAAATTTTTCTCTATTTACTGGTGATACTGAAGATATATTGAAGATAAAGGATGTGGATCAGGTTGAACGAAAAGGGGATTCATCCTTTGCTATTGCCTCAGTTAAACAGCGTGGTGAAATAGCCATACATGAAAACATTAAAAAAATATTTCTCGAAGCCAGAATGGGCAACATGAATGGAGCTTTTTTTCATTCGATTGACGAGTTTTTTGCAAAAACCAATATGGGTGATCTAAATCTTAGCTTTTCAAATGCTTTGGGAAAATGCAGACTTGAGTCGAACATGGGCAATGTCTCAGTAATGTTTAATGATCAGGTAAAAAAAGTGGAAGTAAAATCCAATGCAGGCAATATAAATCTCAATTTTTCTCGTGGAACCAAAGTAAATGCTGATGAACTCGAAACTCGATTGGGGAATATAACCATAAATGATGGAGATGGTTCTTCTGGTGAAGTGGTCGTTAAAGGAAGGGTCAATCTGGGCAATATCACTATTAATTCTGATTGATGAGCCCCGA
Source organism: Caldisericota bacterium (assembly GCA_003566815.1). Lineage (GTDB taxonomy): Bacteria > Caldisericota > Caldisericia > UBA6126 > UBA6126 > T3SED10-260. The sequence continues at coordinate 17,727 of PXBT01000009.1, read as the reverse complement.
GGAAGCTTTTGAGCAATATGGAGGGCGATTGTATGGATTTTTTCGTAAAATGGGTTTTAGTGTTGATGATGCTCAGGATGGAGTGCAGGAAGTTTTTAAAAAAACTTTGCTCAGACCAGGTTTTTGCTGGAGCAAGCCAGGATCTTATCTCTTTCGATCAGCTTATCATTGGATGATAGATATGTGGAGGAAACCTTGCATGGAGACTTTGAGTGATTGCACACCAGCAACTCCATTTAACTATGAGGATGATTTTTTAAACTTTTTAACCCATGAAGAGCGAACGATAATCATACTGCATTATCAGGATGGATTTACTTTAAAAGAAGTTGGTGAAATTATAGGCAAGCCCATTGGTACAGTAAAAAGCATGGTTCATCGAGCTAAAAACAAAGTATGGGAGCGTGAACAATCATGTCCATAAATAAGACCATGGATAATAATGCTTATCTCAATGAATGGGAATCGCTCAAGCAACCTGCAAAGAAAAAGCTAAGAGCATATTTTGTAGCTCATCATACTATTGATGGCCTATATAAACTGTCTCCTGCTTTTCTTTTGGTTTTTTTTGTGCAATATTCTTTACATTATGAATCATTTCAATGGATGCAGTCCTATTTTGCAAATACTGTTGAGTATGTGAATTTGTTTGTTCAGCAGTTTGTTAAGATTGCATGGGAGTTTATTGTTTATTGAGCATATCCTCAGAACTATTGGCTTCAAAGCCCATGCTTTTAGCCAATGAGCTCAATACTTTTTTAGGTCCACACTCCATAAATCTTTGAGCTCCTTTAATCGACATTTCTTCCATGCAATCCACCCAGCGTACAGGTGAATACAATTGCATTACTAAATTATGCTTCAAACGAAACGGATCCTGGTGAATTTTACCGTCCACATTTTGTACGACCATGATGTTGGGTCGATGAAAAGATATTTCTTCAATTTTTTGAACAAAATCTTTTCGAATATTGCGCATAATGGAGGAATGAAAAGGAGCAGAAACTTGAAGGACAATGGCTCTTTTAGCTCCAAGTTCTTTTGCTTTCAAACAGGCAGTTTCAACAGCTTGATGGTTTCCCGATATAACGATTTGGTTTTTTGCATTGATATTTACTGCTTCAACAATTTCATTATCTTTCGAACAATCCTGGCATATACGACAAACTTTTTCCAAATCAAGCCCAATAATTGCAGCCATTTTCCCTGCATTTTCCAAAGAAACTTCATGCATGAGTCTGCCTCGACATGCCACCAGGGACAAACCATCAGCAAATGAAAATGCGCCAGCAGCATACAAGGCTGTGTATTCCCCCAGACTGTGCCCGGCAGTTATAAAAGGTGTGTGCCCAAGGCTTTTGAGGTATTCATAATGAATACAGCTAAGTGTGAACAAGGAAGGCTGGGTTACTTGAGTAACAGAAAGTTCGTCATCGCTCATCAAGGTGAAATCATAACCCATCTGATGCATAAATTCTTCAAAAAAAGGTTTTGCAGGAGCCCATTCTTTTAATGAGTCTGCCATTCCTTTATATTGCGAGCCCTGTCCAGGAAATATAAAAGCGGTATGCTTTTCCATAATACCCTCCGTTAAGGTAGTTATTGTTTGTTAATACAAGACGCTATCATTAATTTTAAGATGAAAAACATGCCCCAGTTTTTTTGTAGCTTCTTTACACATAAGCATGCGTTTTAAGAATATTTCAAAATAATCCATTACATTGGAAGACTGAGTATCAATGCTCAAATTGAGCCAGATCTCTTTGGTTGCCTCAATAACAATAACCTCTGAATGCCGCACGGCATAGTTGACTCGATCATGGATGTCAAACTCATTTGCATCTTTTACCCTGACTCTTGTTTGACGCACATCGGACTTGTCGGCGATAATAAGCACTGCTGAATAAATATCGGTAACTTCTCCAGCATACTCATCATGATTGGCAATAGCAGTTACGATTTTGGTAATTGATTCCATGTCCATGTATTTTTCTCTCAGCAGCTGAAAAGCCATCACAGAGCCAGCAATAGAATGATGTTTTCGTCCGGTTACATTGCCTATATCGTGCAAATATCCAGCGATGCTAACAATTTCAATATCTTCAGGAGTGAAATTCAGTTTTTCTGCAATCATTCTGCATCGAGATGAGACTTCTTCAACATGATCAGTCCCATGATCCGTAAATCCCAGGTTTTCCAGGTAATGATCCGCCCTTTGGATAAGCATTTCTATGTCTTTGTCTTTTCGTAAATCTTCAAGTGTCAGCATGATTTCCTCCTTGCTGATAACGATACAAAAATTGGTTGGCAAATTCAAGATATCGATGTTCCTGAATTGCTTTTCGAGATTCATGAGTCAAGTGAATAAGGAATGACAGATTATGCACTGAACCAAGAATGGAGGCAAGAATTTCACCTGATTTGTATAAATGACGCATATATGCTCTCGAGTAGTGCTTACAGACAGGACACTGACACTCGGGATCTATAGGTCCAAAGTCTTTTTCAAACCTTGCATTGGTAAGAGTGATTTTGCCATCAAAGGTAAAAAGGGATCGATTTCGAGCAATTCGCGTAGGTAGCACGCAATCAAACATATCTACTCCCAATCCTATGGATCGTATGATTTTTTCAGGGTCTCCCACTCCCATAACATATAAGGGAGCATCCTGCATATGAGAAGACAGGCTTTCAAGAATTTCATAATAGACTTCATCGGGCTCCCCCACACTTAAAGAGCCAATAGCATACCCGTGAAAGCCGATCTCTTTCAAAGCATCCAGACAATTTTTTCTTAAGTTTAAATTATTTCCACCTTGAACAATACCAAAGAGTAACTGACGAGCATCATTTTGTTGATGAATTTTGGAACGATTTGCCCATTCTATGGTTTTGAGGGTGTAATCTTCCAATTCTTTGCCCCTGGTGCCAAATGGAGTGCATATATCCAAAGGCATCATGATATCTGATCCCAGTTTTTCCTGAATATCGATGACTTTCTCAGGAGTAAAAAAATGTTTTGAGCCATCTTTGAAAGATTGAAATTCTATTCCATTAGGTTGAATTTTTTTAATCCTTGATAGAGAAAAAGCCTGAAATCCACCACTATCGGTGAGAATAGGTTTGTTCCAGTTGATGAAGGAGTGGAGGCCTCCAGCTTCTTTGATAACTTCAGGTCCTGGCTGAAGGTAGAGGTGGTAAGTGTTGGATAGTATGATTTCTGTAGCTATTTTGTGCAAATAGTCTGCGGGAACAGCTTTGACAGTACCAGCCGTGCCCACTGGCATAAAGACGGGGGTTTGAATTTTTCCGTGAGCTGTTTCCAGAGACGCTGTTTTAGCTAATGAGCCAGCGTCTCTGGAAAGAACATTAAACAAGCTTCCTACCTGGTTAAAAGGGGAAGAATATAGGTATCAAGATGATCAAGAGAATGATGGATATAAGTTGAAGAAGCCATCCAGCTTTGATGTAGTCGATAAATGTAAAATCTCCTGGACCTAAAACAAGAGTATTGGGGGGAGTAGCCACAGGAGTCAGGAAGCAAGCTGAGGCTCCCAGACCAACACCCATAAGGAGAGGAGCTGGGTTTATGCCAAGATTAATGGAGATGGCAATAGCAATGGGAGCCAATAAAGCAGCTGTAGCAGTATTGGACATAAAATTGGTCAGGACAACAGAAACAACTACAATTCCTATTAATGCAGCCAGTGCTGGAGAAATAGGCATTTGATTGGTCACATTTACGATGCCATTGCCAATAAAAGTCGCAGCGCCTGTTTCTTCGAGTGCTGTGCTAAGAGACAACATACCCGCAAAGAGAAAAATTGTGGTCCAATCCACTGCCTTGAAAGCTTCTTTTGGTTTCAAGGCTTTGAAAGAAACTACAGCTATTGCACCTATTGTTGCATAGATAACCATTGGAATGCGACTGAAAAATTCTGATACAGCAGGGATATTGCTAAATAAATTACCCCATAATGGACTCATAACCATAAAGAAAATAATCAAAACAAAGACTGTAACTGCAATCCAGGCTTTATCATGGCGATAAGTGATATTTTCATTAGCTATTGCTGAATCAGCATATTTACCACTGACAGGTCTTTGGGCAATTTTATTCAAAATCTTTTTGCCAATAGTGGCCATAAAGATAATACCTACAATAAAAACCAGGATACTGGGCTTGGCATAATCAAAAAATCCAAAGGCATTGCCTGTGGATTCTTGAAAAATAGATTGAACAATGCCATTGGGGGGTGTTCCAATCAGAGTATTCATGCCTCCAAGACTCACTCCAAATGCCATAGGCATGAGCAGTTTTCTTGGAGAAATATTGCTTGATTTTCCTATAGCAAGCATTATGGGAAGCAGAACAGCTGCAGTTCCAGTATTGCTAAGAAAAGCAGACATGATGCCTCCAGCGATCATGACATAAACAATGAGCATGGTTTCATTGTTTTTTGCAAGCGAAACAATGCCTTTGCCTATTTTACTGGCTACTCCAACACGAAAAAGAGACTCTCCTACAATAAACATCATGAGGAAGAGCAGTACCCATTGGTTGGAAAAACCTGAAAAAGCTGGACCGAAAGGGATAACATCGAAAATAACCAAAAGGACGGGAACCATAAGCGAGGTCATGGCGAGAGGTATAACCTCAGTTAGAAATAAAACTGCAGCAACAGCAAGAATAATGATAGCAATCCATATTTTTGTGGTATCGGGAGAAGCTGCCTGGTCAGATGCAAAGACGAATGAGGAAGACAAACTCCATATTGCGAATGAAAATAATGCAAGGAAGCCAGTTTTTCGTAACATTGATTTGAACCTATTTAAAAACATTTTTTTTAATTACTTACTCCTTTCCAAAATTGAAAAGCAAGGCTTTCCATAAATTAGCACTTTTATTTTCAGTGTCAATCAATTTTTTTTAGTTTTATATAATTCTATTAAATTTGATATCTTCAAAAAAATTCTTATAAAATGAGATTATAATTTGACAAAAATGAAAAAAAGGATAAATTTATCACTGCGATTCACATTGAAGCTGATCGTAATATAAGACAAAATAAAATGTAAAAAGGGCCCTTAGCTCAGTTGGTTAGAGCAGCTGGCTCATAACCAGCGGGTCGGAGGTTCGAGTCCTTCAGGGCCCATTTCCAGGGAGCAAAAGCAAATGATAAAGGTTTCCATGTTGTTCGAGTTGCAAAAAGTGCTTGATGAAGAACTGGAATGTAAAAATGACCTTAAAAGACTGACACGAAATGTCCAGGAACTGCAGAAAAAAGTTGAAAATGAAGAAAAGGGTTATTTGCTGGCAAAGGCAAAATGGAACAAAAAACAAACAGATCTTGAAGATTTGTCCATGCAACTTGCTACATTTGAAGAAGATAGAAAAAAATATGAAAAAGAGCTTTATTCTCCAAAAAACTCAAACCCCAAATTTTTAAAGGACATGGAAAATAAAATTACGGAAATCAAACGCAATATTGATGCTCACGAAGAAAAAATATTGCAAATGATGGAAGATGCTGAAACCTTAAAAAAAGATGCAGAAAAAAAGAAAAGTACATTGGAGAAAATACAGCAAACTTTCCAAGAGCACTCTCAAATCCTTGAATCAACAAAACAAGAATCAAAAATTTTATTGGAAACATTGAGTCAAAAAAAGGAAAAAATTGAAAACCAATTATCTGAAGAAGAAATGGAAATCTTTCAAAAAGCTTATCTATTGCAAAATAAAGCTGTTGCTTTGGTTACTATGCCCGATGCATGTTGTAGCGCATGCAAATTTCAGGTTCCCCATCAGGTTGCTGATGCAGGAAGAAAGAATCCCAATGAATTATATTATTGTGAAAATTGCCGAAGAATCTTATTTTTTAATGCATGAGTATGTATAAAGTTTATACAGATGGAGCATCAAGAAATAATCCTGGTCCATCCAGCTGCGCTTATGTAATTTTTTACAATGGAAGTATAATGGAAGAAAAAGCAGAGTACCTGGGAATTTCCACCAACAATAGAGCAGAGTATATGGGAGTCATAAGAGCTATGGAGCGACTTGTTGAGTTAAATGCCAGCCATATTACACTCTACAATGACAGTGAACTGATTATAAAGCAAATTAACCGAGAATATAAAATACATAAGGCTGAATTAAAAATACTTCATCAAAGGATTCAGTCTATGTTATTTCATTTATTTCCTATCCAATTTCAGCATATAAGACGCGAAGAAAATACTCGAGCAGATTTTCTATGCAATCAAATGCTGGATCAAATAGAAATTGAAAATATGAGGAGGCCAAACCTTGGCAATCAATGATCGTTTTTCTTTGGAAGTATTATTACAATTAAAAGCAAGAGAACTATATGAAATTGCAAGAGAATTAAAAATCAAGCGCTATACGCAATATAAAAAAGATCAGCTTGTAGAAATGATTCGAGACATTGCAGCACAAAATTCTGGCGGCGAAGAAATCAAAGAAGATATAGTTGAGCCTGTGACCAAAAAAAGAGGTCGCAGAGGCAGAAAAAAAGCAATAGAAGTAGAAGCCGAAACAGAAGCGGAAACAGAAAAACCCAAAAAGCGCAGAGGCAGAAAAAAAGCTATTGAAAAAGAAGAAGAGCAAGCTGAAAAGGAAGCGATATATTCCAGCAAGAAAGATATTGAAAAAACTGAAGAAATACCTTCCTACAAGTCTGAATATGCAAAAGGGGTGCTGGATATTCATCCTGATGGTTACGGCTTTCTTCGATCAATAAAATATCTTCCTGCATCCAGTGATATCTATGTTGCTCCTTCACAGATTAAGAAATTTGGCATGCGCGAAGGTGATGAAATTGCAGGTGAAGTAAAGCTCCCAGAGAAAGAAAATGAAAAATATGCCGCTTTAATGAAATTGGATAAGATCAATGGACTTCCACCCGAAGAAATAGTCAATCGACCAAGATTTGAAAATTTGGTACCTGTATTTCCTCTGGAAAGATTCAAGCTTGAATCCAAAGAAGTTTCCAACCTCACCATTCGATTGATAGATCTTGTTTCTCCCCTGGGCAAAGGTCAGCGTGGTTTGATTGTTTCGCCTCCAAAAGCAGGAAAAACAACCGTAATAAAGCGTATAGCCCAGAGTATTTCTGTAAATCATCCAGAGGTTTATCTCATGATTCTTCTGGTGGACGAACGACCCGAAGAGGTAACGGATATACAGCGATCAGTAAAAGCTACCGTGATTTCATCAACTTTTGATCAATTACCAGAAAAGCATATTCGGGTAGTTGAGCTTGCGGTTGAAAGAGCAAAAAGATTGGTGGAATTAAAGCGTGATGTTGTGATATTGCTGGACGGGATTACTCGATTAACTCGAGCATATAATTTAAGCGTCAACCCATCAGGAAGAACTTTGACAGGCGGCTTGGATACTGCTGCAATTCATGGACCTAAAAAAGTGCTGGGAGCTGCAAGAAATATTGATGAAGGTGGAAGCTTGACCATCATTGCAACAGCTTTGGTGGAAACAGGTTCCAAAATGGATGAAATTATTTATGAAGAGTTTAAAGGCACAGGCAATATGGAGCTGGTGCTAGATAGAAAACTTGCAGAAAAGCGGCTTTATCCAGCATTGGAGATAAAGAGATCCGGCACAAGAAGAGAAGAACTATTGTATCGATCAGAAGAGCTCAAAAAAATATGGATGCTAAGGAGATTCATATTTAATCTTGATGCTTCAGAAGCATTGGAGCGACTGATTAAATGGGCAAGCGATACACCATCCAATGAAGTCTTTTTGAATAGCATAGCAGTGGACAATTCTAAAAATAACTCCTAAAAACTGAAAGAGTAAGTGATTTATGGATATTATTGAAAAGTTAAATAAGTTGAAAGATCATTATGATGCAGTTGTATCAAAACTGTCCGAAGAAGAGGTTTTATCCAACCAGGACTTATTGATTCGCTATAGCAAAGAAGAGGCTGAGCTTAAAGAATATGCTGTGCTTTATCAACAATACCATCAACTGAAAGATGACATGGCAACTTATCAAAACTTGCTGGATGAAGCTCGAAAAAACAATGATCAACCTTCAGCAGAAGAAATACTCCATGAAATGGAATTGCTAAAAGATCATGAAGATCGTTTGATGGATAAAATTCAAACAAGCTTATTGCCCAAGGATCCCGAAGAAGATAAGGATGTTATTTTAGAAATCAGGGCTGCAGCAGGGGGCGAAGAGGCTGCGCTTTTTAGTTCCAATTTATTTAGAATGTATATGGCTTTTGCAGACATCAGAGGCTGGAAAACAGAAATCCTTTCCTCTCATGATACAGGTCTTGGTGGTTTTAAGGAGGTTGTTGTATCTATAAAAGGCAAGCATGTTTATTATCATTTAATGTTTGAAAGTGGCGTGCATCGAGTGCAACGAGTACCCGATACAGAGTCCAGCGGTAGAATTCACACCTCCACTTCAACTGTCGCAGTTTTGCCTGAAATGGAAGAAATGGATTTTGAAATCAAGACTGAAGATCTAAGAATTGATACTTTTTGCGCTTCAGGTCATGGGGGGCAGAATGTTCAAAAAAATGAAACTGCGGTGCGCATTATTCATGTTCTCACAGGTATTGCTGTGGCATGTCAGGATGAGCGTTCTCAACTGCAAAATAAAGAACGAGCCATGACTATCCTGAGAGCCAAACTGTATGACTTGGAAAAACAAAAAAGAGAGCAGGAAGAAGCTAAGAATCGAAAAATGCAGGTAGGCTGGGGCAATCGAAGTGAAAAGATTCGAACTTATAATTATCCCCAGAATCGAGTAACAGACCACCGTATTGGTTTAACTTTATATAATCTTCAAGAAATTATGAATGGAAAAATAGACGAGTTGATCGAGGGGCTGCGTAAATATTATGACCAAAATCGAAGAGAGCAATTTTTAGAGGCATGATTAAAGTATCTCAGGCGCTCGAATTTGCAAGGAATGCTTTTAATGCATCTCAAATCCCTTTTAGAGAAGCATGGATATTGCTGGAGCATGCAACTCAACACTCAAAAATAGACTTTTTTTCAGGAAAAAAAAACACTCTTTTTCAGAAGGAATGGAATTTATTTCAGGACTACATCCAGCGAAGGACAAATAATGAACCTTTAAGTTATATTACAGGTAAAAGGTTTTTTTATAAAAATTGCCTTAAAGTGAATTCAAAAACTTTTATTCCCAGGCCCGAAACTGAGTTACTCGTTGACGAAGCTTTATCTTTTTTAAGCAAAAGGAAGAATGAAAATCTGATCCAAATGCTTGAATTTGGTTTGGGATCTGGCGCTATAAGTATTGCTGTGGCAGGAGAAATCCCTGGAGTTTTTATTGATGCTGTTGATATTTCTTCCGAAGCTCTTCTTGTGGCAAAGGAAAACATAGAGAACCATCAACTTCACCATCGCATAAAATCATATTGTGGTGATCTTTATGAAGCATTGCCGCAAAGAAAATCTTATGATTTGATAGTATCCAATCCCCCCTATATACCTCGATGCAGGATGGATCTGCTCCAGAAAGAGGTGCTTGCAGAGCCCTTGCTTGCACTTGATGGTGGACATAAAGGCTTGGAATGTATTTTTAACATATTGCACCAGGCTCCATGGTGGATAAAAAAAGGCGGATTGCTTTTGCTTGAGATTGACGGGGAAGAGCAAGTATCACCTATAACTTCCATGCTACATTTGAAGAGTTTTCACCAGGTTTTTTGTCGCAATGATTTGTCAGGCAAGCCAAGAATAATGGGAGGATATAAATCATGATACCCTATTTGGCCTTATATATTTTTATTGTTGCACTGTTTGGTTCTATTCCCTTTGGCTACTATTTGTCTCTTTGGGTAAAAAAGGAGGATATTCGCAAAAGTGGAAGTGGTAATATTGGGGCTACCAACGTTACACGGGTACTCGGGTTAAAATTTGGCCTTATATCTTTTATGCTCGATTTTCTAAAAGGCTTTCTCCCCTATTGGGTGGCTAGTCAGTGGATTTTTCCTCAATTAGCTCCAGGCTGGCTGTTGCTTGCAACTATTCCAGCTATTCTGGGGCACAATTTTTCTCCTTTTTTAGGTTTTAAGGGAGGAAAAGGAGTATCTTCCACAGTTGGCTTATTGATAGCATACCATCCGATACTGGCTTTATGGTGTCTTGCAGCCTGGCTGTTGTTTTTAATTCTATTCGGCTATGTGTCTCTATCTTCGATTATAGCATTGCTTGCGGCCCCTTTGCTCGTTTTGCTTTCATCCTGGTTTTATACATATCCTACCGACACTTTGGCGCTATTCCTGATTGCATTGCTGGGGATCTTTCAACACCGCTCCAATATAAAAAGGTTAATAGAAGGCAAAGAAAATCGAATGTTTAGCTATGCATTGATTAAAAAATGATACTTTGCGTTAAAGATAAAAACTATTTAAGTATTTTTGAAAAACATCTTATTCGCACTATGCTTGAAGAAGACAAAGTTATAGCTTTTCCAAGCGATACGGTGTATGGCCTGGGTGTCAATAGTTTTTCTTCCAATGCTGTGCATAAGTTGTATGCCATGAAAGGGCGCAATGAAAAAAAACCTTTAGTACTGCTAACCAACGATACGCAAAAAATTGAAGATTACTTACTGGACAAAAGCCAACTGCAACATCCTGCTCTTAAAAAATTTTGGCCAGGAGCCTTGACTTGTGTTTTTGACATGGTTAAAGAGAGCCCACTTTATTTCTCCAAAGAGTACTCCGCTACATTGGGCATAAGAATCCCCAATCATTCTTTATTGCTTGACTTATTAGCCTTTCTTCCCTTTCCTCTGGTAACAACAAGTGCCAACTTGAGTCAACAACCACCTTTGCAAACAGCTGAAGAAATAGAGCAAACTTTTAATCAAAAAGGTAGCGATCAATCCCTGGCTTGCGTGATTGATATGGGTAGAATTGAAGGGACAGCTTCAACGGTGATCCAAATTATTGATTCCTCGGTGGTTGTTCTTAGAAAAGGTCCCATAGATATAGAATATGCAACGATTCTTTAAATTTCCATATTATCCTTTTTTACTCTGCTTGATTTTGCTCCTTGTTGCAAGTTTTTATGCAATTTATAGTGCTACTTATGCACTGAATTTGGAATATTTTATGACCCGACAAAGTATTTTTATTGCCGCTGGATTGATAGTTTTTATGCTGGTTGCTATCACTCCCAAACATTTTTTTAAAGATTTTGCTCCCATTCTCTACCTCATCAACCTAATGACTCTATTTTCACTTAATATTTTGCAATGGTTGAATATTATTGACCAGCCTGCTCGATGGATTGAAATTGCCGGTATCACTTTTCAGCCCTCTGAGTTGATGAAAATTACTTTAATCCTGATGTTGGCATGGATTTTTGCTCAAAAGCATTGGAGTTCGTGGCAACATCTATTTTTCTCAGGAATTGCAACTGCTCTGCCTGTGTTGTTTATTGTTTTGCAACCCGATCTGGGCACTGCGGCTATATTGGTTGGTATTTTTGTGGTGATGTGTTTTCTTTCTCGTTTGGGCATAGGGCATATTATATTCATTGGTTTGGCAGGAGTTGGGCTTTTTTATTCCCTTAGAAACTATGTTTTATATGATTATCAAATTGAACGACTCAGGACTTTTTTAAATCCCTCCCTGGACCCCTTGGGAGAAGGCTGGAGCATCAATCAGGCATTGATTGCCATAGGATCAGGTGGTTTGCAAGGTAAAGGTTTTTTACAGGGAACGCAATCCAAAATGGGCTTTCTTCCTGATACTCAATACTCAGATTTTATATTTGCGGTCATTGGCGAAGAGTGGGGATTTTTGGGTGGAGTTTCCCTGATCCTTGTTTTTATGATTTTTTTGGGGATTTGCCTGTTTATTTTAACGAAAACTACAAATTATTTTTTCCGGCTTGTGATTTGGGGAATGGTAAGCTATTGGTTTATGCAATTTATGCTGAATGTTGGCATGAACATAGGATTACTTCCAGTCACGGGAGTCCCTTTGCCTTTTATTAGCTACGGGGGGACTTCTCTTTTGGCTAATTTGATTGGAGCAGGGATTTTATACCATATCCACCTTCATCAGAAAACTATTACTTATTAAGCTAATTTTTCTTAATTCTGACAATTTTTGTCCTTCATTTTTCATTGGGTATAATATAGTTATATGGTTAAATTTAGAATCTTTATGGTTATTTTTATTACATGGGTCTTGGTTTTCCCTTCGGTTATCATGGTTCAAACCGGAGGCGCCATCCAGGATTTTTCTGTTGAAGTGCGTCCGCCACGCGTAGGCGCCAGGGCAACATATGTGCTTAACTTTAGATTGGAGAAGGCTCTGGAAGTGCGGGACTGGATAAAAGTTCAATTTCCAAAAGAAACGCAATTACCCGAACTCTCAGACCATCCTGAAGAAAGACGCCAACAATTGACCCGAATTATTGAGTCCATATATATTGGATCATCACCTTGTTCTTCGTGTCAGGGTTTACCCGAGATCAATTATCAAGACAACTCAATCACTTTTAATGTTCATTTGGGCTTGGATCCTGAGATTAAAGGATATGAAACCATACGAATCACTATGACGGATAGAATTGGTATTGTTAATCCGGAAAATCCAGGGTGGCATCAACTGAGGATCTCTACAGCAAGAGAGTCTGTCCCTACAGTTTCGGAGAAATACGAAATACTTACCAGTAGGATAGGAGATCCAAAAGGTGTACCGATTGTTCAGACTTATCCCTCTTCCAGTGGAATTAATGCAGGCTATCTTATCACATTCAATCTGGGCAGAGGAGGTGCCTTGAGGCTCAATCAAAGCAGGGTCAGGATAGAGTTTCCACCTGAAACAAAGTTTATGCGTTCGGCTAATGATATCCCTCCTCAATGGATTCAAATCAATGATCGTCCTGTTTCAGTAAGATTAATGATTCATGAAAATATTCTTACCTTTGTGACACCAATTAATATTGATAATGCTTCAGAGGTTCGTGTAGCTATTGATCAAGAAGTGGGTATTGTAAATCCAGAGCAACCAGGAATCTATACTTTAAAAGTTGCTACATCTGAAGATACTGACTGGGTTCCATCAAAGCCATATACCATTGAAAAAAGCGAACCCTTGTTGACTGTTGACCCTGATATTGTTTTACGAAATGCATCGTATGAGCTCAGGTTTTTGCTGGAGTCCTTTGAAAAATTAACCCCAGAGCATCCTATGCAAGTAAGCTTTCCAGAATCTGTTGGCTTGCCCGATCATTTCGAGGAATCTTTTATTTCAATTAATGAGCAAGTTGTAGCAAAGGTAGAGTCAAAAGATCAACACCTTGCCATTTATCCATCACAGTCTGTTGCGCCAGGAGATATCGTTGTTTTACGATTTGAGAAAGAATTGGGCATTATTAACCCAGGTGAGCCTTATTTAGTAAGGCTTAACTTTTTGTGCGAAGGCTCAAAGGCTATTCGTTACAGTTCTCCAGTTCAAATTAAAACCATCCAATTGCAATGGAATAATGTTACTATAAATCCTCCCAATGCATCATCTTCAGCGGAATACCATTTTTCTTTTCAATTAGGCTCAAGAGGAAGGCTAAGTGAAGATGATTATATACAAATTTTTTATCCTTCTACTTCAAGCTATAACCCTTTTTCAACTGAAATATTGGCAAAAATCTTTCTCAATGGAGAAAGCCTGGATACTTACCAATGGCTGGAAGAGGATGGAGCAAAATATTTAAGGATAAATCCACAATTTACGATTCCTGAAGAAACCATGGTGGAAGTAATCATACCAAGAGAGGTAGGCTTGCACAACCCTACAAAAGAAAACGAATGGGTGCATTTTTACCTCAGCACCTCAGTTGAAAAAGATCCAGTGGCTTCCACCTCAATATTTATACCTCCAACCCTACCTCAAACACAATGGAAAATCATTGAAGGCAAGGAAGGAAACAAAGAGTGGTTTGTTGATCCTCCAACCATTGAATTGATCAGCGACCAGGACCAGGTAAATATTTATTATTGGTGGGATAATAACAAAGAAAACACTTTACTCTATACTAATCCAATACGACTGGATCCAGGTTTTTATACAACAACGCTGAATTTTTATGCAGAAAGTGCATACGGCAAGGAAAATACTCAAGAAGTCGTATTAAAGGTAGATACTCAGCCACCCTATTTTATTGTTGAACATCCTCCTTCGGCTCGATTTATTACAAATCAGCCCACTATCACAATATCAGGAAAAGTTGCTCCAGTTTTTCTCCAACAAAATGGCGGACAAATTACTGTTATTGATCAACCCTTATGGATCCAGGAAAAAGAGGTCAAAGTGAATGAAGATGGATCTTTCGAGACCAGGCAACAGTTAAACGAGGGGGAAAATTCAATTTTGATACGATGTTATGACGAGGCAGGAAATTATACAGATCGAACTCTGAATATTATATTGGACACTGTTCCTCCTGAACTTACAATTTTTTCTCCGTCCCATGAGTCCACCATTTTAAGTTCTTCCGTAACTATTAAAGGAAAAACTTCACCTGATGCTCAGCTTACTTTGCAAGGAACTTTGGTACCACTGGATGAAGAAGGTAATTTTGAGCATAGTTATAACTTTCCTCGCCAGGGTTTGAATACTATCATTATTGAAGCCACAGACTCTGCGGGCAACATTTCTCAAAAAGAGTGGAAGCTTTGGGCGGGTGTTACCCTATTGCTTACCATTGGATCTGAAGTGGTTGTTGTTAATGATCAAAACAAGTTTATTGATGTTGCACCCTTGATTATCAACGGACGCACTTTGGTGCCCCTACGAATCCTGGCTGAAGAATTTGGAGCTGAGCTGGGTATTGAATTTGATGCAAAAAGTGGCAAAGTGACCATGGTGACCTATGAATTGAATCAGATAAAGATTGAGCTTTTTATTAATAAATATGAAGCATTGGTAAATGGAGAGCAGGTTTTAATGGAAGTTCCTGCAATGATTATCAACGGACGCACTTTGGTACCCTTACGCTTTGTTGCTGAAAGCTTGCAGGCGGAAGTTAAGTGGGATGCTGTTTCTGAAAGTATTACCATAGTATATTGGGAAAACACATAATAGGAGGAACAATGAGAATAGTTGTAGCTATTGGAGGAAACTCCCTGATAAAAAATCCTAAACAAATTTCTGCACAGGATCAACTGGAACAAATTACAGAAACTTGCAAAACCATAGCTGGTATAGCTGGGAAAGATCAAGAGATTGTAGTTACTCACGGCAATGGGCCCCAGGTAGGTTTTTTATTGCGAATGTCAGAGCTGGCTGAACATGAAATTCCTCTTTATCCTCTTGATTACTGTGTGGCCAATACGCAGGGGTCTATTGGCTATCAAATGCAGAATGCGTTGAGATATCAGCTTGAAAAAATGAATATCCACAGGAAAGTTGTAACTCTGGTTACTCAAACCATAGTAGACAGTGATGATCCAGCTTTTCTGCATCCAAGCAAACCTATTGGGTCATTTTTTAGTAAAAATGAAATCGAAGAGCATGCCGAAACTTATGGATGGGAGTACATCGAAGACTCGGGAAGAGGTTATAGAAGAGTGGTTCCATCTCCAGTTCCTCGACAAATTGTGGAAAAAGATTTAATAGAGCTAATGTTGCAAAATAGAGCACTTGTGATTGCAGTAGGAGGAGGGGGTATCCCTGTTATACAAAAAAACGACCAGTTAGAGGGGGTGGAAGCTGTTATTGATAAAGACCTGGCTTCCTCTCTGCTTGCAAGAGAAATAAATGCAGATATGTTTGTTGTATCCACCGCAGTGTCCAATGCATTTATTAACTTTAATCGCCCGGAACAGCAAGCATTGGATAATATTACCGTGGAGCAAACAAAAATGTATCTTTCCAAGGGTTACTTTGGTAAAGGTAGTATGGAACCAAAAATAAAAGCTGCATTACAATTTACAGAAGCAACAGGAAATCCATCGATCATTACTTCGCCTGACAATATTTCTGAAGCAATTCTGGGCAGAAAAGGAACTCGCATTGAGCAAAAATAATCAAAGAACCTTCGAATCAGATATTGATATTCAAAAAAGAATAACATTAAAGCCTATTGAAGATATTGCCCAATTGCTTCAACTTGAAAAAAAAGATATTGAGCTTTTTGGAGAGCATAAATGTAAAATTTCTGCACCTGCACTTAATCGATGCCTTAAAGGAAAAAAGAAGGGAAAAGTGGTTTTAATTACAGCAACCTCTCCCAATCCTGCAGGAGTAGGCAAAACCACCAGTCTCATCGGCATTGTCGATGCATTGAGTAAAATGAACAAAATGGCTATGGCTGTTTTGCGTCAACCCTCGCTGGGTCCAACCCTGGGTATGAAAGGCGGAGCTACAGGAGGCGGCTTTGCTCAAGTAGCTCCTTTGGAAGATATTAATCTTCATTTTACAGGTGATTTTCATGCAGTTACTCATGCCAATAATCATTTAGCTTCCATTGTTGACAATCATGTATATTTTGGAAATTCTTTGGATCTGGACTACAGGGATATAAAGTTTAAAAGAGCTATTGATTTGGATGACCGAAGCTTAAGAGAAATCATGACATCTTTGGGCCAAAAAAATGGTTTTCCAAGAACTGATGGGTATGTTATAACAGCAGCATCTGAGGTGATGGCCATCCTTACCATGGCAGGAAGTATTCCAGATCTTAAAGAGCGTTTGAGCAGAATCCTCGTGGGATATACTTTTGACAAGCAGCCATTATTTGCAAGCAACTTTGATGCTCATGAAGCCATGGCAGTTTTACTTAAAGATGCTATCAAACCCAATTTAGTGCAGACGCTGGAGGGCAGTCCGGCTATTATACATTCAGGACCATTTGGAAACATCGCTACAGGTACCTCCAGTATAATGTCCATAAAGTCTGCTATGCATCTCTCAGATGTGGTGGTCACAGAAGCAGGATTTGGGGCAGATCTGGGAGCAGAGAAGTTCTTGAATATTTTATGCAGAGAAGGTCGCTTTGAGCCTTCAGTTATTGTAATTATGACAAGCATCCAGGCGTTGAAATATCACGGAGGAGTGAGTGTGGCTCAGCTTAAATCCGAAAACATCGATGCCATCGGTAAAGGCATGGAAAATCTAAGAGTCCACATTGAAAACATGAAACTTTTTGGAGTGAACGTGGTGGTAGGCTTAAATCGTTTCCCATCGGATACAGAGAATGAAATAAGACATACTTTGCACTGGATCGAAAAAAAGCTCAAAAGCCAGGGCATACTTACAGAGCCTTATACCAAAGGGGGCGAGGGTTGCATGGATATTGCCAGACAAATCCTGCTAAACCTCGAACAAAGCGAGAAAAACTCCTTTCAATGGTTATATGCATTAAAAGAAAGCCCTGAAGAAAAAATCAATACTATAGCTCGGAAAATTTATCGTGCTCAAGGTGTAGTGTTTTCCAGCAAAGCTTCGAAAGATCTTGAAAATATATATAAAAATGGTTTTAACCACTTACCTGTATGTATGGCTAAAACTCAATATTCTCTTTCTGATAATCCTAAAATTAAAACTCACAACACAGCTTACCATATACATATTGATGAAATTCGAATTTCAGCAGGAGCGGGTTATCTTGTTCCTATTGCGGGCAATATTATGACTATGCCCGGACTTCCAATGAAACCTAATGCTAATCGTTTCTTT
>PXBT01000204.1 GCA_003566815.1 Caldisericota bacterium | reverse complement strand
GGTCTTCTCATTATTCCAGTCACGTAGATCTTATTGTTGTGATAATACATAGTAAACGCGGTAGGCCCTTTGTGCCTTAAGTCCTGATTGTTATAGTTGCCCAAATCAATGGTATCCTTAATAGTTTGTAGCTCCCCTTTTGAATTGTGCTTGAAAATAGTAAACCATCTAAACGAAATAAAACTGTCTTGAGTAACAAATTCAGTTCTTCCATCTCTAGACAATGTGTAAATATTCTCAGCCTCATCAATAACAAAATTTCGGAAATTTCCAGTTTCATTGATGGACACAACCGGCCACGAATCCAATTGACTATAAACATGGTCAACACAAAAAAGGAAACAGGCAGCTAAAAGTAGTGTCAATTTTCGCATATAAAGATTTTAATAAAGCCCCCCTGACAATCAGGGGGGCAAGTAAATGATGATTTAATGAATTATCTGCTTAATTTCCTGAACCAATTCTCCTGTATCCGGATCTACTACCCGAATCATATAAATTCCAGGTAGAGACTTTTGCCAGACCGATTCACCTCCTTTAGGTAGAACCTGTGTGCCGAGGTACTTTCCTTCAATGTTAAAAAACTGAAGTTGATAGGCCTTCTCGGCATTGCTGTTCTTTAGCCAGACTCTTGAATCAGATGGATTGGGATAGGCTTTAATTGCCTCATACTTATCATCCTCCTTCTCAAATCCAGTAGGAGCTGATCTCTCTTCCAATCCCTGGTAACCGATAGAATTATCCTGGTATTTTACCAGTGCGTAAGAAATATTGGTTATGTTTCTAAAATAGGTCGGAAGGGTAGTATCGAGTCTGAATGCCGATACATTCTCTAATAGCTGTTGACCTGCCAGGTAATTTGAATCTAACAATTCCCTGTATCCATCGTGAAAATCATCAAATAACTGTTCCGTGGTTTGACTTTCCCATTTTTCATCCTGAACATCCGGAAGGGGACCTGAAAAGACTTCCTGCTCAGGGTCTTCAGGGTAATCCAATTTTGTACAAATTACAGCTTCTATAGCATATGGTTCTACTGAGTACGGGTTTTGCATCATACAGTTGGAATGCGTCAATTGAATCGAGCCTGCCGCTGGACCGTTGCTACTGTTCCAGTTGTTGGCTCGCATCAGTATTGTAAAGGGCGTATAGCTTGGATCGGTAAAGCAAATCTTGAAATTGGCCTGTCCATTGTTATAAAAATCATTGGAGTAATTATTAAAAAATGGATGATAGGTTCCGTGATGCGTCGGAACATCAATATTGAGAATGATGTTGTTGCCTTCCACACCGTAATTTGAATTTCCGATTATACTTGCCTTTCCTTTGTCTCCAACTGTCAATGCAAAATTTGCTTCGGTATTGCCGTAGAAATTAATCCCGGTATTGTTTTGGGTTATTCTGGTACAGTTCCGCAAAAACACATTGCTTTGTGTAGCCCTTATCCCGTAGTGACATTCCTTTACTTCAGACCGATCTACAATGGCAAATGCCACGCGGCTGACTGAAAGGCCTATATTGCCACCATCAGACACGTACGACCGGGTAAAAGTGAACTCATCCATAGCTGAAGCACTTACGGCCTCAATGGAATTACCCTTAAAGGTTGAATTGAAAATAAACAACCTTGGAGATACCTCTACATCAATTCCTGTCCGGTTATTTTCAAACTCGGTGTTGTAAATCAAGATCGGGGAAAGGGAGCTGTTAACTCTTATCCCATGTATAAAATTGGAAAACCGGGAATTGTTGACAAGAAAACTATTAAAGGCACTCCCGGTTATACCAACATTGGTATTTTGGTCATGAGAAATAAAGTTCACATTGTCCACATTTACCACACCACCCGAACTAAAATTAATTGCCGCATTCTCCATGAAAATGATTTTTCCATTACTAAGTATGAGGTCTTGGTCGTCAAAATTCAAGCTGGTTCCATGGAGAAGCGTAATCATATTGTCATCCTCAAAAGCGGGATCCCGGTTGATTTCAAACCCGCTATTCTCACCGAGTTCCAAATTGTGTGAGGGATAGAAGGTTACCTGACCGGGGCCGTCAAAGGAAAATTGTTTGTCGTCCTCGATAATTAAATCACCTCTGATTCTGATCTCAGACCCTTCGCCCAGCCAAATATTTCCACCTTCAACCACTAAATTGGCTGTCTCTTGAATATCCACCACGACATTTTCTTCCAGATAGAGGGAACTGTTTTCGCTCATTACGATGGTTGAGTATTCCTTTACATTTAATTGAGAACCATCCTTCATTCTCAATTCAGCATTTTCATCAACTCTGAATACCGTTGGGTTGACAAAACCGCCCGATTCGGGATGTAGCGTTTGCCGTTCATTGGTCCCACTCAAATCCAAAGTGAGTATATTGCCGACTCCAATAATCAAATCCGGGTCCGCACTCGATGTTATATCAGGCAACACAATGTTGCCCGTAAGTCGGGTATTCTTTTCCAGTTGAGTATGACCGTAATTTATTTTTACAGTTGCTTTTCTGTAATCTGGATGACCGGGTGGGTGAGTATCGTCAATACTTAGCACTTCAATACTAAGGCCGTTCAGATAGTATGGGTCATAAGTGTTGTTGGAATACTTTGGATAGTTCAATACAAATGGATTCTCCCCTATCTGAAGTAAATCCCCTTCCTGAAAAAACGGCTTTCTAAGGTGAGATTCAAGAACTGGATCAAACGCACCAAAACCTCTATAGGTAATTTCATCCATCCCATTGACATCCTCCTTTAAAATTGGGTGACCTTCATTGGTGCTGCTTCCTGGATTATTGGCATTGGAAGAAAATTGAATGGTACCAGTTTCATTTATATCCTCACGCAATCTCATCCAGGGATGATTTCCGGATACCGGGTTCTCATTGTGGCGTTCCATATAATAAAGTTTGTTTCCCCAGTTGTTGACGACATAGGGTTCGTCTCGGTCCCACTCAAAATCATAATTGCCTGAAGCATTGAGAAACTTAAAACCATTGGCACCTGGCCCAAAAAGGTTAACATAATTCCTTTCAGGTGCAATGTCTTCCACCATCATAATTATACCATATCCATTATTGGTCAAATTTTGTGTTCCGGGACCCAAATTTCTTCCTTCCCATTTATGCCCATCAAAAGCATTGTCACCTGTATGATTAGATATCCATAGATGCTGGACATCACCATTCACATCTGAAAAAGGGATTTTCACCCTTGCAGCATCACCGGAATTGATATAATCCCTTAGTGTAATGACCACTTCACTTTGGGTACCATCTACTTCCTCAGGTTCAATAAAACCGACATACCACCTCTCCCAGGCATTTAACATTGGATGGGTCATGGGGATCGTGGTTCCGGTTGTGCTAATACCACAAGTGGGAACACAAAATCTATGACCAGATACCCCATTCGCTCCGGCTGTATGGGGAGAATCAAACCATGCGTGAGCCACTTCGTGAATGAAAAGGCCCCTGGTATCACCCCTGCCAGAACATATATTAAAGCTTCGGGGCGGAAAATAAACAGACCCAATACTTTCATTACCAACTCCGGAAGCCCCCCAATAACCTCCGGCAGAGCCAGGCCATCCGTTAATTCCGGTTATATCATCCTCCAGGCCGGCAAATGCCCCGTGACCTCCTTGAAACCTATAATAAAAAACAACATTGTCTACTATCCCATCAGGATTAGTTTGCGAATTGTCAAAATTGTATCGGGGAGAGTTTTCTCTTTGGTCAAAAGGGGCCAGATCAAATCCGGGATTGATTTCCTGCATTTTCTCGACAGCAAGTTTATTCAGTCCACTCCATCCTCCTCCTACATAATCGGAAGGGTCAATGACCACAAGAGCAGGCACACCCATTGAATCTGTAAATGTCTCTGCGGTAAAATAAAATGGATCATTGGGATCTGAAACCTGGTAGAGCATTTTAGAAATACCCGCATAATTGTGGTCATCCATATAGGTTGGGTTGCTGAAATCGGACATATTTCGAAACAGATACCCATCCCCATCATAGTGAAAATTGTAGTTGGGGCTGTACCCATCATCAATAATGATAGGCAAGCCGTTGTTGTCTTCTTCAAATGGATCAGGATTGTCCGGGTCAAATTCTATCCAGTCTCCAAAATCAAATTCCGTAAAACCTTTAAATCCTACGAATACAATCAAAGTCTTTAGTTCTCCTCTTGGGGTAAAGTGACTGCCATATGGAGCATATCGATCAGACCTCATAGTTGGAAGCATAGAGTCAACCTCAACATGGCAAAAAAGATGTTCTCCTTCAGCCTGAGCAAGACCTTGTGTGGGCAACGCATGTATAAATACCATCAGGCATATAAGAATTGACAGGGAAGCAGCACTCAACCATCTGAAACAACTCAAACCAAAACAGTCAGGCCATTCTATAATTTTACGAATCATAGATATCCTACACCGCTTCTCATGCACATGATGTGTGTGTGTGTCCTTTTATCTTCTGGTGGACCAGCCACACTTAAAGGACCATTGCTTACTTTTAGAATAAACTTTCTCATAATTAATAATTTTTTTTGATGAAACAATACATCCAAATATAATATTTTTTTAGAAAAAACATAATTTTTTGAATATTTTATAAAGAAATTACAGGTGGCGTTGCTTCGACCAAGAAGAAATCCATTTATTCCCCTAACCAGATCGGTCTTTGGTGAAAGTTTATCGCTAAATGGAAAAAATGGATTTATACCTTATAAACCTCCCCCTCCACCCAAACAATATCAATTCCCACCACTCAGTTTTTTATTACATTTGACCCTTGAATTGATCTTGTTCCGGTGGAAAATGATTTTTCCCGGTTCGGGTCATTTTGCAGAAAGTTTAAACAGATAGAAAAACCAATACCTATGATAAATACACTTAAGCGCACCCTTGTGATTCTCTTTGTGCTTTCAGTTGGCCAACAGGGG
>PXBT01000181.1 GCA_003566815.1 Caldisericota bacterium | reverse complement strand
TAAACATACTACAGCCAATATTGGCGCGGAGATCAGGTTTTTTTTGTTCCATCGAATCATTCATTGTCTGTTTCTTTAATTAAATCTTACTGTCAACTGCATTGGTGTTGCGTTAAACCTCCAAGAAACATATAGGTCAATAAAAAAATGCAGCATTGGCATATTACCTGTTATAAAATTGGTGAAGTCAGTAATTGGTTGATTGGTTGGTTGATTGATTGGTTGACTGGTTTATTGCTTGATTATTTGACTCGTTGATTGGTTGATTGGTTGATTGGTTGATTGGTTGATTGGTTGATTGGTTGATTGGTTGATTGATTGGTTGGTTGGTTGATTGGTTGATTGGTTGATTGGTTGATTGATTGATTGATTGATTTCACAATGTTGCATTGTTTTCTGACAAATAAAATTAATCTTTCATAATCAGTTGATAAAAAGCTAATATAATCACAAATATTTGAAATCGGAAAATCGCATTAACTCTTGAAAGCATTAAATTTGTTGACTTAAATAGCCTTTGAAATTTTGATAACGCAACACTAATGGATTAATTTATTGGTTTATTGGTTGATTATTTGACTCGTTAACTGGTTGATTAATTGACTGGTCCGTAGGTTTATTGGTTGATTATTTGACTCGTTAACTGGTTG
The DNA here is from genome assembly GCA_003566815.1 of Caldisericota bacterium. GTDB lineage: Bacteria > Caldisericota > Caldisericia > UBA6126 > UBA6126 > T3SED10-260. The sequence goes on along the minus strand of PXBT01000181.1, from coordinate 4,391 downwards.
ATTAATTGACTGGTCCGTAGGTTTATTGGTTGAATATTTGACTCGCTGACTGGTTTATTGGCTGACTGGTTTATTGGCTGACTGGTTTATTGGCTGACTGGTTAACTGGTTGATCCGGAGAGGCAGGAACAGGGAATTAGAGTGTGACTGGATTGGAGTGGAGTGGATTGAACTCATTTCCTCCTGATTAAGACAGCCCAGTGGTCATCGTCAGGCGTTTCAATCATACCAGGCAATTCAATGCTGTATGGCTCCTGCCAGTCCGCTATCTGGTTGCGAAGCCATAACAGTTCATAATTTCCAGGTGTGGCGTCCAGGTATACCGATCCGCCGGCTGGAAAATAGACCATATACTCCTTCCCTGCAAAAGCCATGCAATAGGCTTCGTTGGGTTCTCTTTCACTCATCATATGGTTGGCAGGTACATGATTGAAAAAATCCATTGAGTCTGTAATCATCCGTAAACTTTTCAGGTTGGCCGCAGCAATCTCATTCAGGCCTATTCCCCAATGCGGACGGTGAAATCTGGCAGATGCGCAGCCTCCTGCAATATTTCTCCAAAACCTTTGCAAGGCCTCATCGGTATCGCCCCACAGTTCATATGGAGGAGGAGAATAATCAGATCCGTAAACCTTGACATTGGTAATTGGTTTAGGGTTCTCCTTCAGATAGTTTCTTATATATTCAATCCTTTCCCAATGGGTTTCACCGCTCTGGAAATTGTTTTGAGATATATCCACGAAAGTGTAAGTATCCGATTCCATAACACGGCGTACAGGCTCTTCGGTAACATCATGGTTATCCTGCATATCGGTTAGTTCAATATGCTTGCCGAGGTCTGCGGCCCAGTTGAGGAGGTACTCCGCCCAGTATTCACCAAAATAATGGTGCTCCTGGGTCTCGTTATTCATATTGTAAAGGATATGGTCATAGCCGGCAGTATATGACAAAATCTTGTCTATAAACGCCTTCTGGTAGTCAAGAACCAGTTTGTTATTCTGAAGTCGCGGCACAGTATTGAAAAAAGGATGTCCCCTGTCAAATTCCTGCCTTATCCATTCCCCGGTTGGCAGTCCCGACTCTTCTGCCGTAAAATTAATATTGTTATCCGGATTGTACGGGTGACGCTCCCAGCCGGCCTGATCGCGGGTACGGTAGGTGTCATGTCTTTCCCAGAGTTCAATTTCAACAATGATACCCCGTTTATATGTCTCTTCAAGCATTGTTTCGAAGCGGTCCCAGTAAACATAATTCCACCGGTTCAGATCGTAAATATTTATCAGGTGATCTTCTGTAGTTGAGAAAACCCCGTACGGCCAGAGGTCATTGTGTCCGGCTGTTATCTCCCTTGATGCCATAGTGTTGCGAACGTAATTACCTCCAAGTGACTGCATCTTTTCAAGATGTTCAACCAGATCGGGACGCTGAAAAATATTATGGTAATCGGATGCACCAAGCAATAACAATGGTTCCCCCCGGTACTGGAAATAATAAGGATTTTCCTGGTAAACCCTGATGGCATCGGTATCATGGTCTGTTATTGTTGCAGGCCTTTCAGCGCACTGCACCAGAAGAATTAAAGCTGCAATGGGTGTTAAAAAACGAAAACTCCTAAATATCAGGCTCATAATTTAATTTTCAATTGGATAAGGCCGGCACCGGTGATTTCTCATTTTTTCTGTACTCCTGAAGAAAATATTCAATCATATCTGACTCAAAGTATCCAGATGAATACCGATTGATATCAATCTACAATATAAATAAATTATGGTTCTATAACGATTTGTATGGGTAAATTTAGAAATTAGTTACTTTGCCTCCAAAAACACTGATGAATTCGAAAGAGATATTTAGTTTAGCCCTCAACCTGCAGGCGATTTCAAACTTCTCGACACCAAATTCATTGAAACACCGGGCATATAAATAAAACTGTCAAAAAATCCGGACAATACACATAATCACGCAATTACACAGAAATAGCTATTTCGCTGCCATTCTCTCCCTGAGCAGTTTCACAAAACCCATAATATCATCTTCGGTGGTATCCCAGGAGGTCATCCAGCGAACTTCCGATGTTTCAGGGTTCCAGACATAGAAAAAATACTCTTTCTGAAGCCCGGGGATGATCTCTGGGGGCACAATGGCAAAAACCCCGTTTATCTGAACCTCCCTGGTTATCTTAATGCCCGGTATGGCAGAAACCTCATTCGCCAGCAGCCGCGCCATCCGGTTGGCATGGTCAGCATTGCGATACCATAACCGGCCGGTAAGCATTGCATCGAACTGGGCTCCGATAAACCTCATCTTCGAAGCAAGCTGCATACCTTGCTTACGCACATACTTGAAATTCTGCGAAAGCGGGGTATTGAAAAATATGATCGCCTCTCCGTACATCAGTCCGTTCTTAGTCCCGCCAAATGAGAGGATATCAACGCCCGCATCTGCCGTTATTTCGCGAAACGGAACACCAAGCGCGACCGCGGCATTGCAGATTCTTGCCCCGTCCATATGCACCAGCATACTGTAACTGTGAACGAAATCGCATATCTCTTTCAGCTCCGAAGGGGTATATATGGTGCCGAGCTCCGTGGCCTGGGTAACCGATACCACCTTTGGCTGCGCATGATGCTCAAAATCGAATCCGTGTAAATGCTTCTTTATAAGTTCGGTAGTGAGCTTCCCGTCAGGAGTACTGACAGTAAGAAGCTTGCAGCCGGTAAAAAATTCAGGGGCACCGCACTCATCACAATGAATATGGGCTGTATCGGCACAAATCACCGAATTCCAGTTTTCCGTTGCTGCCTTCAATCCCAGAACATTGGCAGCCGTGCCCGTAAAAACAAAAAACACCTCAACCTCCTCACCAAACTCCTTCCTTATCTTTTCAATTGCCGCTGCAGTATACGGATCATCTCCGTAAGCCACTACATGCCCCTCATTTACAGAAGTCATCGCTTCAAGAACCGACGGGTGAACTCCCGAGTTATTATCGCTTGCAAAACCTCTTTTTCTGCTCATCTGATCTTAGTTTTAACTGCACCCAGTTGTAAATCTCCCGCATCGCCTGATAAACCAAATGCAATATTGGGCAATTTTTACTGAAGTCACAAAAAAGGAACAAATTAAGTTTAAGTTAAAACTATTTTCAATCTTAACCGTTAATTTTACTTACCAAATTTAATTAGCCACGATGAATCCAGGTCTGTACATGTCCATCTGCCGGTCCGCGATAATATTGATTATACACGGGGTATTCCTGTCTTTTTCAGCTTTCGCGGAAATTAACGGATACACTGAACAATCCAGTTACAATACTCTGCATGCATCAGAGTATTACTCTCACGCTGAAAAGAACAACGCCCTGCAGGCACCAGAATCTCACTATCACACTGATAAGAACAAAACTTTACAGGAACCTGAATCAAACTCTTACTCTGAAAATAACAACACTCTTCAGGCATCTGATTTTTACCCGCAAACTGCCAAGAACAATACCCTACAGGCAAAAGGGCTCTCCGGTCAAACCGGAATGAATGATGCCCTGCAGGAACAAGATCCCTCCGGGCAAACTGCCGGGAATGATACCCTTCAGGAGCAGGGGTTTTCCGGGCAAACTAAAAAGAGCAATACCCTTCAGGAAAAATCGCCCTCCGGGCAATCTGAGAACAAAATTAATGTCAGCCCTGATACAGAAACAATTGTCATTCTGCATACCAACGACCATCATTTCACGGCAAATAAACTGTCAGCCCTTAAAGATACAATCGTTCATATAAGGCAAAAATACGAGACTGTATTTTTGGTCAGCGCAGGTGATATTTTTGTCAGGCATCCTGCCAGGTGGATAGTTAATGGCCAGTTGATGATCAGCCGCAATTGGTTTGGCGACAGGGCGCTCTTTATGATAAATAACATGAATGATCTTGGGTATGACCTGATGACTCTCGGAAATCATGAGTTTGACTACAGAGAACCTTATACCTTTACAGCCCTCGATGCCGCAAACTTTCCTCTTCTTGCAGCAAATATCGAAATTACCACTGATGCAATACCGACCCTGGATGCTTATGCCATCCTTAATACATCGGCGGGCAGTAGTGTTGCCTTTCTGGGATTGACCATTGCGAGTGGCGACAAGGAGGGGGTCAATGCACTGGATGCTTTTGAAACTGCAGCAGGACATATCTCACTGCGGGATTCGGCAGATATTTTTGTGGCGTTGACACATATAGGACTGAGAAGGGATTATCAGCTTGCAGAGATGTTTCCAGAATTTGATGTTATTGTCGGAGGCCATTCACATGATCTTCTTGAAGAGGCTGAACTTGTTAATGGGGTCCTGATAGCCCAGGCCGGAGGCAATCCACATATAGTGATGGACACCCATCCTG
>PXBT01000081.1 GCA_003566815.1 Caldisericota bacterium | reverse complement strand
GAAAAAAAGATCAGCAAACCGTTTAATATTGTTCAGCCCTACGCCACCGCCAAATCCCAACTGCCTTGCTGATTCGGGGGCAGTGGAAAACCCAGGAGTCAGGGCTTTGTTCAGCTCTTTAATGCCTGGACCGCTATCGGTGGACACCACACGCACCCGGTCAGGATAGACCAGAATATCAAGATGACCGCCCGCAGTAGTATGAATGGTGAGATTGGCTTCCACCTCAAAAATACAAACACTCAGTCTTCGCAAATAGTCACTGGTGGGAAAAAAATTTTTTAACTTTTTTTTCACTTCCAGCGATTTGGAACCTATCGCGGGATAATCAGAAGTAATGACCTCAAACTGCATTTGGTCGATTATCGTATTCTCCAAGGGCAACCTCTCATCCCAGCTTGATACAACAGACCGAAGGCATCAAACATAATCTTTTTAGTAAAAAGCATGATAACCTCATTCACTTCAGCAAGATCAATGGTTTCTTGAGGGATTTTTTTTCCTCTGACCACCAATACCGCAGGAATATCCAAAATAGCCGCAGTGCGAATCACCGAAGTATTGGTCACTCCAGTCATCAATAAAATAGGCTCGTCATCACGGTTGACAATAAAAAGAGTATCGCTCATCAGATCGGCGGCAAATGAATACTTTATATCAAGGTTTTCCATTCCCTTTCCCTGCAATATTTCGCCGTCCACTACATGAACGATTTCATCAATTGTCATGTTTCCAACGCCTCTTTCAAAAAATCATGCAAATATAAAGCAATACCATTCTACCTATTTTCGCCTTTTTGAACAACTGCAATTTATAAAGATGCTCTCCACGAAGTGTATTTATCAAGAAAATATTTTTCAAGTCTGCAAGGGTGAGCCTCTTTGCAATATCGATCATGGAAACATCGGGGATATAAAATACTTACCAGCACAGGATCCACTTTTTCCATGATTTTTCGTACTCGCCAAAACAACTCCTGTATCTCCCATTGCGATTTGGTGCACAGCCTTAAACTGCAAGCATGGATAAGCTCTCTATAGTTCATACTCATCACCAGTGAAGTATGCGTAGCATTGGGAAGCACAAACCTTGCATCTTCTTTGGGGATGCCTTTGCTCACCAAATCTTCGTAGCTTGCTCGAGCCTGATCCACCAAAGCGGAGTATGATTTCAAAGCATCAGCGTTTTTAGCAATCGAAGGAGGGCAGGTGTAAGAAAAATCTGACTCCTCCGTGTATCGTTGTGAGCGTTGCGTGAAACTGGTGCCGATGCGAAACCGCACCAACTGATGCGAACATGCTCGGGATATATCTTCAATCAAAAAAGAAAACATGGCATGCTCAAAAACACTATGGTGGCCGGACTGATACAAGAGCTTAAAATAGTACAAGTCAGACTTCCAGTCTTCCCCTTTGGATCGGGTAATTCTTGCAGATTGCGCAAAGATACTCAAAGGGTCCGGAGTGTGACTGATGAGGCTGACTTTCATGACTTTGAGTTCATTCTTCTGGATCCAGGCTCGTCAATGGGTACATTCTTTAAGCACAAGGGGCAGTTTTCGGGATCAAACAGGACTGCTTCCACCCTTACCGCAGAAAAGAAGGGGTATTCATCAATCGAGGCGGTCTTTTCGTGCTGACGATCCACAATGGTCGCAACAGATACAGGAGTGGTTTGATGCGATTTAACCAAATCAATCAGCTCCCTGGTTGTTTTGGCCGTCGTAATCACATCTTCAAGCAGCACTGGCTTGTCATCGGGAAAAAGCGCATAGCCTCTTCTAAATGTGAGCGCACCTTCCACCCGTTCAGCAAAAATGGATCGCAGACCCAAAAGGCGCCCCAGTTCATAAGCCGAAACAATGCCTCCCACGGCCGCTCCCACCACTACACTGGGATTGTGCATTTTTACCTTATCCGCCAACATTTGAATAACCTTGGCATGCAGGTAGGGATATTGCTGAAGAATAGCGCACTGAAGGTAGGTATCCGAATGTTTTCCTGAAGAAAGCTTAAAGTGTCCTTTTTTCAATACGCCTATTTGTTCAAATAATTCCAATGCTTCTTTTTCGGTCATTTACTTAATCCTTTCTCTATTTCCTCGATAATGGAGATAGCTTCCATTTTAGGGTCGGGTGCCTGAATAATGGGACGACCCACGACCAACCAGTCGGCACCATTTTGTATAGCTTCCAATGGAGTGGTGATTCTTTTTTGATCTCCCACCTCATCAGTCAGCCTGCGAATACCGGGGCAAATGGTTAGAAATTGCTGACCATTCATTGATTTGACCGCATTGACTTCCTGAGCCGAGCATACTACACCATCCAACCCGGATTGACAGGCAAGGTCGCAAAGCTTGAGCACCCATTCCGAAGCTGTAATGCCCACTCCCATATCATTGATTGACTGAGTATTGAGCGAAGTCAGCACCGTTACGGCCACCAATTTGGCACTGGGGTGCTGGATGGAAAGGGCCTCTTTGGCTCGCTTCATACCCTCTTCCCCGCAAAGAGCATGCATATTGAGAATATCTATTTCAACCTCAGCGAGCGAGCGTATGGCAGAGGCGACTGTATTGGGAATATCATGAAACTTGAGGTCAAGAAAAATGCGATAATCCAATTGTCTGATGGATTTAAGAAGCTTCAATCCATAACGAGTAAAAAGCTGAAGCCCCACTTTGCAATAGCTTACCTCTCCTCTGAGCTGTTCGAGCAAAGACAAAGCCTTTTGATCTTCATCAAAATCAAGGCTCAAAATCAAGCGATCCTTTGGATTTAACTGCATAGTCCCCCCTTGTGAGCAATATTTGTGAGGCTGGATAAAGCGATATGCTTTTCAAGGCAGTAATCCATCAATTGGCTCTGGATTCTCGGTATCACCATGGGGTTGATAAAGTGAGTAGTGCCAATTTCCACGGCATTAGCTCCAGCCATTAAAAACTCAATAACATCCTTTTCATCCGAGATACCCCCGCAACCAATAATTGGAAGATGGGGCGCATGCTTTCTGGCTTCCCATACCGCTCGCAAAGCCAGAGGTTTGATAGCAGGTCCCGAATAGCCTGCAAAAATTTTCTTAAAATGGGGCAGTCCCGTCTCAATATTGATGGACAATCCTCGCAAAGTATTTCCAATGCAGACCGCATCTGCTCCCTCCCCAGCTATAATATCCAGCATCTGAGGCAGAAGAGGGGTTTCAATGCTGATTTTGACTGCAAGAAAATGCTGGCTTGCTTTTCGAATGCGCAGTACCACTTCCTTCAATGCTTCAGGGTCAAAGCAATAAGGGGTTCATCCTGCTTTCAGGTTGGGGCAGGATACATTCACTTCGATGGCATCAACAGGGTGGGGATCCAATGCTCTTGCAAGGGTTTCAAAATCTTCTGCGCAACGCCCTGCAATGCTGATCCATTTTCGCGCATCAAGAGACAATATTTTGGGTAGATCATTTTTTTCAAAAGCTTCCCAGCCCTGGTTTTCAAGCCCTATGGAGTTCATCATGCCCTAGGAACATTCCTTCAATCGTGGCTGTTCATTGCCACTGCGAGGCTCCAGGGTAATGGTTTTGGTTAAAAAAGCACCCAGAGCATGAACAGGATAGTTGGAAGGCAAATGGTGAACTGAAAAAAAAGTGCCCGAAGCAGGAATGAGAGGGTTGTTAAGCTCCATGGATCCGAGCTTGACCGCTAAAGCATTCATGAGATTTCCTCCCAGAGGATTTCATGGCCATCAAAAACAGGTCCCTCGTGGCAAACAGTTTTCAATCCCTGATGGGTGGGAATACTGCATCCCAGACACGAGCCCGTGCCGCAAGCCATGGGTTGCTCCAACGATGCCTGCAGGGGTATGCTCCTGGCTATGGCCCATTGCGCAACAGCTTTCATCAACACCACAGGTCCGCAGACATAGATATGAGCAATAGGAACGGGAGGCAGGTTGATGGAAAAAAAGTCAAATAGATGTCGGGTATAATCCCCATTGATATAGTCGCTATGATAAAAAAACTTCACCGCTTCATGGTCTTCAAAGGCTAAAGGTATTTTTTCATGCAACCAGGTGGTGCCATAATAAAAATAAATGGTTCTTGAAGGATTGAGGGCAAGGGCTTGCTGGCACAGATAATGCAGAGGGGCAGTTCCCAGGCCTCCTCCGATCATCAGAATATTCCCTTCAGGCTCAAGCTTGAAAGGCTGTCCACAAGGCAATACCAGGTCCAATTTCATTCCTGGCTTTAGCTGAGAAAGATTTTGTGTGCCTTTGCCAATCACACGATAAACGATGGTTATTTCGTTTTCTTTAAAATCATATACGCAAAAAGGTCGCTTTAAATAAACCGGCATGGAGCCAGGACAGGAAAGCATCACAAATTGCCCGGGTTGCAGGTTCAAATCAGTTTCAGTGGTTAAACTTAATCTAATCTTGTAAATATCAGTGCTCAATGCTTTATTTTCGAGAATCATTCCATCAAGGTGATGCTTCATAGACCATCTTTCCTTTATATATCGTTTTTTCTGGCCAGGCAGTGAGTTTGCGACCTATAAAAGGGCTGTTTTTCCCTTTGGACCAAAGATCATCCAGACCAAAAACTCTTTCTTCAAGTCGGATAAAAGTAAGATTGGCCTTCCAGCCAGGTTCTATTTTACCAATATTTTTCAAGCCCAAAATGGAAGCAGGGATACTCGTGATGAGCGGGACAAGCTTTTCAAAGCTCAGGTAACCTGGCAAGACCAGGGCGGTATAAAGGGCGGGAAAAGCTGTTTCGATACCACTGATACCAAAAGGAGCCTGCAAAAAGTCAGACTGCTTTTCGTCTGGGCTATGAGGAGCATGATCGGTGCCAATGCAGGTGATAATGCCCTGAGCTACCCCTTGCAGGAGTGCTTTGCGGTCGTTGCTTGAGCGCAAGGGAGGGTTGACCTTGAAGTTGGTATTGCGCGGGTCGATATCTTCATCACAAAAAAACAAATGATGTGGGGTTGTGTCGGCGGTATAGGCTATGTCCATGGATTTGGCCCATTGAAGCAACGCAACGCTTTGGGCCGAAGACAGATGAGTAT
>PXBT01000059.1 GCA_003566815.1 Caldisericota bacterium | reverse complement strand
GAGCAAAGTGGCAAGATGCGCATTGTTAAAAGTCAGAATAACTTGATTATCTTTGATTTGAGGAGCACATCGAACCGGAAGAGAAAAATGAAAAACATAAACCAAAGATTGAGACTGTCTCGAATAGGTGATGTCCATCAGGGTATTGTCGATAAAATAAGCATTCCCATGACTGGAAAGCGAAGTATTGAAAATTTTTGAAAAATCATGCAGTGCGAGATGCATAACCTGGTCGATAATGGCTATAGTATGATTCAGCTCAATACGAGCTTCTCTTTCGGGTGATTTGATGAAGGCATAACTTGTATCAGCTTTGAATCTGTATTCCGTTCTATTTTTTAACATGACTGCTTCTTTTTTGGCATTATCCCATGATAGCACGCTTCCTACCATATTGGAGTATAAAAATAAAGGAACATAGAGTTGATTTTGATAGGAGCGGAGCAGTAAGTGATTGTGAATTTCTTCTCCATTGATATAGAGTTTTGGGCCTTCATAATTGGTGTAGTCAGAAAACTCAAAAGTCAGTGCATTGCCTTCTTTTCGGGAAAGGTAGCGCAAATCCTTGTCCATTTCGACAACCAAGCGGACAATATTGGGATTGACTGAAAACTGGGTTGCCCTAAGGTTTACAACACCCATATGATTGATGGGTTCCACAAATTCATTTTCAAATAATTGCGTATAAGGAATATCAAAAACATATCGCGATGGATTTTGAAGAACAATCGTATCAAAAGGATAGGTTCCATCTTCAGCAAAAGCAACTGAAATAGTAATGCCCTGGGGCAGTCTGGACCATGTAATGCCTGTGATTTTCTTCAAATCTGGCACAGTTTCTTTTCGTTCTTCCTGGATCTTTTGAGCTTCAATCCACCCTATTTCCTGGTTTTGAGTTTTGATTTGAGCCCAATAAACATTGTTGATGGTTACAGCCATTCCCACAATTTGAATATTTCCTGTTCTTTGCTGGAGCTGGGACAAAACAGGAAAATCAACACTTGGACCTTGATATAAAGGAATTTCCATATTTGGAGCAACGCTAAAAGTAGAGCCAATCAAGCGTGTATCCAATTGAATGGGATTTTTGCTGATCCTGAGGAGTGAACCCAGGATCCAACCTTTTTGCTGGCTGACTTCAAGTAAAAACCAGGATTCATTGTTTGCAGTATAGGCTGAACCCTGGATAATTATTGGCACATTAGCAGAAGTTTCTCCTGTTTTTTCAAAATCAGTTCCCGGACCGCTACGAATATTTGCTTGATAGCGAGTCTCATTTTGAGCTTCAGTGCTCTTGACAGTAATGACCCAGGAAGCTACCCATCCTTTAGTTTGAGCATCAATTTCAATTTCATACCAGATCTTTCCATTGATGTCATTGCCCTGACTTAAAATGGGGAATTCTGAAGCATGGTGAATCGTCCTGACAATGCTTGCCTGTATGGAAGGTCCTTCCCTGACATTAACTATAGGCTGAATCACAGCTATTTTGTTGCTTACCGGTGTTTTTTCATCGGAATATTGCTTTACATCGACAACCCAGGAAGCCACCCAACCTTCCACATTGTTGGGAAGCCTTACCATATACCATGTGCGACCTGTTGTATCCTGTGATTCATAGATGCCTCTGAGCTCCATATGGCTAGTGACAGTGGTAACCAAATCATGCTCTGTTCCGGGGCCTTGACGAATATTTACATTTGCTCCAATGATGATCAACTTATCGGAGGCTGATGTTTTTTCTTCTCGGGACACTTTGATATTGACAACCCAGGAAGCCACCCAGGCATCTATTCCATCATTCATAGGAATTTTGTACCAGGTGCGATTTTCATTGTCTTTTATTTGAGCTAATACATTTTTTTCCACAGTAAACTGAACAATAGTGCGAATCCTTGAATTTAAGGAAGGTTTTTCTCTAATTCTGACGCCCGACTCTATGATGATGATTTTATCGGTAACAGTGATTTCCACTTGCTGTGTCTTGATGGAATCGGTCACCCATGAAGCAATAAAGCCTTCGCCTGAATCTTCCAGTTGAACTTTATACCACAATCTTTCATCGGTATCCTGGACTTCCGAAAGGATTAAAAATTCACTTTCTTCTCTCACAACATATACAATATCAGCATTTAATGAGGGTGCCATTCGTATGTTTACCACAGGAGAGACCACGGCATATCGAAGCGTTTCCGCTGAAGCTCTGTTATAAACAGGAATATTTAAAGTAAAAATACTCACAAACAACATGATTAGTATTTTTTTTAACATGCTAATACTCCTTCTACTTCAAAAATAATTCACCAAACTTCCCTGCGAATATTTCTTGAAAGCTCTTTTTCTTTTGTAGCTCTGCGTTTATCATACAGCGCTTTTCCTTTTGCAGTACCAATTTCAACTTTGATATAGTTTTTTTTAATATACACAGCAAGTGGCACTATAGTAAGCCCTTTTTCCTGAGACTTGGAGGATATTCTTCGTATTTCAGCTTTGTGTAGCAATAATTTTCTCTTTCTGTCAGGCATGGGAGTTCCATAGCTTTTGGTATAGGAAATATGCAAACCTACCAAAAAAAATTCGCCTTTTTCTGCTTGCGCGTAACTATCCTTAAAGTTTACTTTGCCATTGCGCACTGCTTTTACCTCATCACCAGTGAGTTGTATGCCTGCTTCCCATTTATCCAAAATATGATAATCAAAAAAAGCCTTTTTATTTTTTGCAATCATTTTTATTTCATCTGCGTTACCCATTTAAAATAGATTATATCTATGATTCAGTTCAACTCAACCAATGAGCCATTTAGTGAAAGAAAAGATGAAAATGTTTTGGGTATGGGCGCAATGAATTCTTTCGCTGAATGCTCTCCCATAGGAACGAAAGAAAGCTTCCATGAATGCAATAGCATGGTATCGGACTGATTCATTTTTTTATTGTACACAGGGTCACCATGTACAGGATAGCCCAAATGGGACAAATGCACGCGTATTTGATGAGTTCTTCCGGTATGGATTTGAACGGACAATAGTGAAAATTTGGAAAAATGCTCCAACAGTTTTACTTCTGTAACAGCCATTTTTCCTTGAGAGGAAACTTTCATGCAGGATTTTTCATAAAAATGATCCACAGGAATTTCTATGCGAGCAAATTGATCGGGAAAATGCCCATCCACCACTGCAATATAAATTTTTTGGACTAATCTTTTTTGAAACAAATCTCCCAGGTAGCGATGAGCCTGGTTGGTTTTTGCAACCACCATGACTCCGGTGGTTTCTTTGTCGAGCCGATGCACAATGCCCACTCGATCTTTTCCGTTGATATCTGAAAGATGAGAGGAATGATGCATTAAAGCATTAACAAGAGTACCGCTGGATTGGTGAAGGGAAGGATGAGTCAGAAGCCCTGCAGGCTTATTGATGGCCAATATATGTTCATCTTCATAGAGGATGTCGAGGGGTATATTTTCGGGCTCAATATCCTGAACTTGAAGGTCAATACAATCTTCGTAAGATATCGTATCGCCAACATTTAGCACATAAGAAGGCTTGACCGACTTTCCGTTGACCAAGACTTTTTTATCTTTAATGCATGCATTGATGTGAGACCTTGATAGATCCAGATGTCTCGATAAATAGGCATCAATACGCTCTTTGTCGGTTTCAACCTTGTGGTGATTCATGAAATGTTTTTTTGAATAACAACTGAAATATTAATATGGCTGAGCCTATGGTGATAGCCGCATCTGCAACATTAAAAACATAAAATTGATGTACCTTTATAAAGTCAACAACAAAACCATACATCCAGCGATCAATAATATTGCCCAGGGCACCTGATGCTATAAGCACAAAAGGCCAGAGAGGAAACGAAGGTAAAAAAAATCTAAAAACAAGATATAGCAATACGAGCGATATCAGCGAGATGATAAGAAAATTAATATCCGTATCCGCCAGAAGACCAAAAGCAATGCCTCTGTTTTTGACTAATAAAAAATCCACATAAGGTGCAATATTGATAATATGACCTTCAGGCCAGGACAATGCCCAGTCTTTTGTCCATCGATCAAGTCCCAGAATAGCAACAAAAGCCAGCAGGGGCAGTAAAGAGAAATAGCTGAAAGACAGTTTTAATTTTTTTAGGGGCATTCCGCAGTATCTATAGCTTCATCACCGGTCAGACCAAAAACTTCTTTTTCTACTTTGGAAGCATCAATATCAAGTTTTTGAAGTAGCTTTGAAAATGTCTCCAGATAAGAAGCAAACTCAGAGCTGAATTGGCGATACATTTCAGAGAGTTGCTTAATTTTTTCTTCAGCAGATTTGGTGATTTGTTGAGCTTGTATATTGGATTGCATGATGGTCAAATCAGCCTGTCTTTCTGCTGAAATTTTAATTTCATCTGCAGTTTTTTGAGCCAGAGTCAAAGCTTTCTGCAATTGATCTCCAGTAGAGGAATATCGTTCAAATTCTGCGCTTAAGCGAGAGTTCTTTTCTTTTAAATCCAGTACTTCTCGATATAAAGTCTCGTAGTCTTCTTTGACCTCATGGAGAAATTCATCCACATCCTTGCGATGATAGCCCCCTGTCATGACTGTTTTAAAAGTCTTTTTTGAAATCTCAATAGGAGTTAGCATGGCAATGTCTCCTCCTTTTCTTTGCTATCTCGTATCAAATGAACTAAATTTCGCCAATACGGAAGCAAGCGGCAAAGTGTTCTTTTTCGTATTCTTTTAGCGGGGGAACTTCGACTGAACATCGCTCAACTGCGTAAGGGCATCGCGTCCTGAAACGACAGCCACTGGGAGGATTGATGGGAGAAGGAATGTCGCCGACAATGGTCTTTTTGTCTCTGTTGATTTCCGGGTTGGGTACAGGCACTGAGCTAAGCAAAGCTTTGGTATATGGATGAAGAGGTGTTGCAAACAATTTGGTGTTGGGAGCAACTTCCACCAACTTGCCTACATATAAAACACCAATGGTGTCGGACATATGACGCACCACAGCCAGGTCATGGGCAATAAAGAGATAGGTGAGCTTGAATTCTCTTTGAAGCTCTTGTAAAAGGTTG
>PXBT01000043.1 GCA_003566815.1 Caldisericota bacterium | reverse complement strand
GCGGCATTGAATTAGGTGTTAGATGATTAAAAAATTTTTTGTTAGTTGTTTCTTGTGCTTGGCTTTGGTTGCAGGCAATAGTGTTCAAATATCCTCTATTGCAGGAGAAAGACAACCTTTATCTGTTGAGCGAAAGGTAGTTTTTTTCCATGACAGCCAAAAAGCAAGTTTGTTTCAAAGCAAGCTTGATCTAATTGCTTACGAAGAGTCCCTGGATTATGAATTTTTTAACAAAATGCAGACTGTTTCTCTTCCCTTTACTGATAGCGTAAAAAGTCTTATTGCAGATTTTTATCGCGACATCATAATTGTGGATGATTTTGAGCTTTCCGCTTATCCTATAGATTCTTTGGACTATGCCACTGAGCTTATGGATGAAAACTGGAATCTTGAGATGACCAAAGCCCCAGAGCTTTGGGAAAAAGGGTACACAGGCAAAGGGATAAAGATTGCAATCCTCGATACAGGAATTGATGGAAATCATGAAGCCTTTAAGGGCAGAGTAGTTGATTTTGCAGAGTTTTCTTCTGCTGGAGGGATTTTTAGGAGCAATCCTGATTTGGCTTATGATTCTCATTATCATGGAACTCATGTGGCAGGCATAGCAGCAGGCTCTACCCCCAATCATCCTGTAGGCATGGCACCCAAGGCTTATTTAAGCGCAGGTATTGTGATACCCCGGGGAGGAGGATCATTATCACAAATTATGGGTGGGCTCGAATGGACACTGGACCCTGATGGAGACCCAGAAACAGACGATCAACCCAATATAGTCAATCTCTCATTGGGAATGCCTGGATATATTAAGATTTGGACGCCTATTTTTAACCGACTGCTTGATAAAAATATTTTTCCTGTAGCTGCTATTGGCAATGAAGGAGATGGAATTTGTGGAAGCCCAGGAAGCAATCCCAATGTTTTTTCGGTAGGCGCTTTTGATAGAGATATAAAATCTGCTCGGTTTTCTTCAGGTGGAGATAATTTAATCTGGGAAGACAACTATATGGAAAAAAGATACTTCACCAAACCTGAAATTTCTGCTCCCGGCGTCAGTATTTTTTCTGCCATTCCTCGCAATCAATATGCGAGAACCAGTGGCACCTCCATGTCCAGCCCTCATGTCGCAGGGGGAGCGGCTTTACTGATGGAGGCTTTTCCCAATGCTACAGCCTGGGACATCTGGTTCTATATGATTGAAGGGGCTGATGATCATGGAAGACCAGGCCATGACAGCAGATTTGGTTCAGGTAGTTTAAACTTGTTGGGCAGTTATGAACTTATGAAGCAAAGCTCTATTGTAAAAGGCTCTATTGAAGGAGACTTTGAAAATTGTCGTATTGTCAATCGCAATTTTGACCTTCCAGTTTATATCAACAAGGATGGCAAGTTTTCTTCCATGCTTCTTCCTGGTTCCTATGTATTTGATGTTTTTTACAGAGGCAGGCATTATAAAGAAATCAGAATCAGAGTTTCCAGCAAGGAGCATACTGTTCAAATAGAAGTACCCCCAATTCAAAAAGTTAATTTAAGGGGCATTGTAAGTGATAAGTCGGGAAATCCCCTTGAAGCCAGGATTCAAAACTCTTCTCATCAATGGCAAACAGGCAAGGATGGTCGATTCAGTCTTGAAGTTGATGCTTTGGATCCCATTATAGTTCGAAGTTCAGGATTTGTTGAAGCTAATATTCTACCTCAGTCTCAGGATGATTATCATAATATTCGCTTGCAAAGAGCAGACCTTTTGCTCATTGAAGGATATTCCATCTATCTAACCTCGACCAATCCACCTCGTTTGGCACGCAACTACTATATGGAAAGCCTGGATGCTCTGGGCATGAAAACTGCTTTTCTTGATGCTGTTGATGAAACATATACTTATGATGACATCAAAGATTATCCCCTGATTATTTACTACTGTCATAGTGGAACTCCAGGTAGAGATGAGTATCCTGCTATTGCAGAATATATTCAAAATGGAGGCAGGATCATTTTTTCTGGTCGAATCCTGCTCCATGTGGAAGGTCAAATGAGGCAAAACTTTTTAGCCTCTCTTTTTGGTTCTTCCAGCAGAGAGTATCTTGTTTTTCCTTCAGTCACTGGAATGGAAGAAACCAAGGATGCATCCAACCTTCATTTTGCTTTATCCGGAGATGGAGGAGCCAACAACCAGGAAACATGCGATGTGATTTTTTACCCAGGAAACAATATCTTTGTTGAACCTTTTTTAAGATTTACAGAAGTATCAGGGGGTCGGTTTGCAGGCCTCAGGAGATCGGATGGGGTATCCAAAGCTATTTTGCTAAGTTTTGGTATTGAAGGCATTGGCTCTTTATCTCAGCGAACCGAACTGCTTAGAAATATGCTGGACTGGATGAATGATTCCAGAACCCTTCAAGTGGACTTACCTGAAGATGAAACTTTTTATTTGAGCATCATTAACGAAGAGAATCATAAAGAGACCATCGAGATTTCTGAT
Source organism: Caldisericota bacterium (assembly GCA_003566815.1). Taxonomy (GTDB): domain Bacteria; phylum Caldisericota; class Caldisericia; order UBA6126; family UBA6126; genus T3SED10-260. Next base: position 17,931 of record PXBT01000043.1, on the reverse strand, counting down.
GGAAGGCTTTCTTTGCGAAACTTGAAGCCACAAAACTATACCTTCATTATTGAAGGATATGGCTATAAATCCTATTCCATAGATGTTGATTTTAATCAGCATGATTATTTTCATATTCGCAAAACACCAGTAAAGTCACCTTTTTATGCAGTAAATTTCAAGTTTGAAGAAGGTGAAGAATGGGATGGGGTTTATCAATTAACCTATAAAGATAAAGTGGTTAAGTTTGATAAACATTCATTTGACAATGCTTTGACTTTACGACTTCCGGTAGGAGAGTATGGCATTCTGTTTACAGCAAAAGGAATGCAGTCAATAGCAAAAGGATTTGAAGTAAAAGATAGTGATTTGGTGTTCAACCAAACCATGGAAGAGAATAAAAGAAAGGTTCTGATCCTTGATCATAGCAAAATGGGTTCGCATTTTAGAGATGCAAGAATTCAGGAGGAATATGGCAAATTACTTCGAACCCATCAAATAGGTTATGATGTATGGGACATTCTCAGAGAAGGAGTTCCCGATTTTATAGATCTCCTTTCTTATGAGTTGGTTATATGCATCACAGGTTACAATATTTTTGCTTTTGAAGATGAAGAAATTTTTGAGGCTATGGAAAAGTATTTGGATCATAATGGATCGATGGTATTTATGGGCAATGCCTCTTATATTGGATTAAGCGATCAACCTTTCTTTTCTAAGTATATTGGTTTGTCAGTAACATCAAGCAATGTAAGGGAAAGAACAATATTTTCTTCTGGCACATCATGGTTTGAACAACTTCAATTTGATATCTATATTCCTTTTAATGAGGGTCCTCCTCGTTTTCCCTCATTTGAAGCAGCCAATCATCGTAATGTTGAGGGTTTGTTTTACTATGTTAACAGCAAGAGTCTTTGCGGGACTCTTCATCTTCACGAACAATATACTGTAGCATTTTTCCCCTTTGGGGTGGAGAATATAATTATGCCATCAATTCGACAACAGTTTATGAATGGAGTGTTGAAAATATTTGGATTCACAGTCTGACATTCATATAGGTTTTGATGGCATCTATGATGAGGATTTTAAAAATGGTGTGTTGGAAGCATTAGAGCTTCTACCAGAAAATTTTCTCAAACAGCTTAATAATGTCAGCATTGTCGTCGAAGAAAACCAGCCCAGAGAAATGGGTGGTTTTGTCTTAGGACTTTATCGTGGGGTCCCTCAACCTTACAAGGGGCCCCACTATTCCTTTATAATGCCAGACAAAATATCTCTATATAAGCGAAACATTATGAAAATTGCACTGCAGAGAAATATGGAGTTAAAAAAAATTATTGCTGAAGTTCTTTATCATGAAATCGGGCATTATTTTGGACTATCAGAAGATGAGTTAGATCTTTTCCGTTCTTTCTAAATCCTTTTCTTTGGCAACTTTTTTATCATTATAAGAATCGATGTTTCTTGAGTTGATAGGTTTTTTCGGTTGGTTTTCCATTTTCGTAAAAACAATTTTATTATTTTTTACATCTATTTTTATTTGGTCATTATCCTCAAATTCGTTTCTCAGTAAAGCCTCAGATAAAGAATCAGCTATGTATCGTTGCATAATTCTCCAAAGAAATCGTGCGCCATATTTTTTTTCGTAACCTTTTCTGGCAAGGAAATGTTTGGCTTCCTTAGAGAAAAACAACTGAATGTTTCGATTTTTAATATCTTGATGTAATTTATTAATCATCAAATCAACGATACTTAATATATGATCCTGGTTAAGATGCTTGAACACCATAGTTTCATCAAGTCGGTTCAAAAATTCAGCCCGAAATGATTTTTTTAATTCCTGGTGAATTTGATCTCGAGAAAAACTTTCTTCTGTTTCTTCATTATCCTGATTAAATCCAAGCTTTGTTTTATTATCCCAGTTCCCATGAATATTGGAAGTCATAATAATGATGGAGTTGGAAAAATCCACTACTCTTCCTTGTGAATCGGTCAACCTTCCTCCATCAAGGATTTGAAGCAGTATATTATAAATGTCAGCATGGGCTTTTTCAATTTCATCAAAAAGTACAATTGAAAAGGGTTGTCTTCGTATAGCCTCTGTCAATTGTCCCCCTTCTTCGTAGCCTACATAGCCTGGAGGAGCTCCAATCAGACGCGATACAGAAAATTTCTCCATATACTCACTCATGTCAAAGCGTATAATAGCCTCTCTTCTTCCAAAAAGATATTCTGAGAGTACCATAGCCATTTCTGTTTTCCCTACTCCCGTGGGACCTAAAAACAAAAATGATCCAAGAGGTTTTTTGGAATCACGAATTCCTGTTTTAGCTCTTCTGATGGCATGTGTTAGTACTTTTGCCACATCGTCCTGGCCAATTATTTTTTGCTTTAAAGCTTCTCCCATATGAAGCAACTTGTCTTTTTCTTCCTGCATGAGTCTTCCAACAGGTATGCCTGTCCATTGTGAAACCACAGCAGCAATATCATCTTCTTTAACCTCGTGCTCTTCTTTTATTAATTGTTGTTGCCATTGCAAGGTTTCTTTTTGAATTCTAAAGCGAACTACACTTTCTTTATCTCTTAGCTTGGCTGCATTTTCAAAATCCTGGTTACGAATTGCGCCTTCTTTTTCTTCGCATAGCGCATGTGCTTCTTTTTCAAGCTGATCAATATGAGAAGGGAGCTTGGAATGCACCAGACGAACATGAGAACAAGCTTCATCCATCAAATCAATAGCTTTATCTGGGAGATATCGCTGGGATATGAACTTGGCTGAAAGCTCAGAGGATGCATGGATAGCATCATTTGAGATAGCCACGCCATGATGTTTTTCATAGGTATCTTTCAAGCCTTTTAAAATATCAACAGTTTCTTCGATGGAAGGTTCATGGATAAAAATCGACTGGAATCTTCTTTCCAGCGCAGGATCCTTTTCAATATATTTGCGATATTCATCTACTGTGGTAGCCCCGATGCAATGAAGTTCGCCTCTTGCCAAAGCGGGTTTAAGGATATTTGAGGCGTCAATGGAACCTTCAGCGGCACCTGCACCCACAACTGTGTGTAATTCATCAATAAATAAAATGATTTCACCACTACATCGCTTGATTTCTTCAATAACTTTTTTCATTCGTTCTTCAAATTCGCCTCGATATTTTGTGCCAGCTACAAGACTCATGAGTTCAAGCGATATTATTCGTTTATCCTTCAATTGCTCGGGAACTTGTTTTTTTGAGATTTTTAAAGCCAACCCTTCAGCTATGACAGTTTTACCTACGCCAGGATCACCTATCAAAACAGGATTGTTTTTGGTCCTTCGAAGAAGAATTTGAATCAAGCGATTGATCTCTTTTTCTCTTCCTATCACAGGATCCAATTTATTTTGTTTTCCCAATTGCGTTAGATCTTTGCTATATAATTCAAGCGTAGGAGTCTTGCTTTTTACAGCACTATTTGATCGGACTGAGTTTTGCACATTTTTACTATTAACTTCACGATTTTTGGGATTACTAATAATTTGCAAGACAATTTCTTTACATTTAGCAAGATCAGCTTGAACTTCTTCAAGTACTTTGAAAGCCAGCCCATCGGGCTCTTGCAGGAGACCAATGAGAATATGTTCTGTTCCTATGTAGCCATGAGAAAGGCTTTGAGCTTCTCTTGAAGCAAACTCCAAAGCTCTTTTTGCGCGAAGCGTTAAAGTGAATTCCGAGGGAGAGGGCAATTGGTAATATCGGGAATGCCGCTTTTCTTTTACTGTTCCTTCAATTCGCTGGAAAATAAAGGCAATATTGATCCCCATAATATTGAGAGCGCGATAGGCTACTCCCTGGTCTTCTCGGAGCAATCCAAGCAATAGGTGTTCTGTCCCTATGTAATCATTGCCCAGTCGCTGTGCTTCTTCTTGAGCATACATTACAGACCGTTGAGCACTATCAGTCAAATTATCCCAATTCATAAAACAAAATACTCCTTTATTCCTGCTTTTCTTTGCCTTCTTTAATTAATTATACCCTTTTGGTTAGGATTTAGTTTCTTTCAAGAAGAAGATAGTCTATCATTTCGGACATTTTTTCTGTAAAGTTTTGATCATATCCACTTTGTTTATAGGCGATGCGACCTTGCAGGTCGATAAGCACAAAAGTGGGAAAACCTTGAATATCGTAAAGAGGAATGATATCCCCAAGCACATCAACCAAGATTGGATAGGTTTTTTCGCCTGCGGGATATTTTTCCAAAACTACTTCCGGGGCTTCACGAACATTGATGGCAAAAAACTTAATCTTTTGGTTATTGTATTTTTCAACAACAGCGTTGACATCAGGTGCCTGTTGGTCGCACCAATAGCACCAAGTGGCTGTAAAATCCAACAAAATTACATTTCCCAGATAGTCAGACAAAGTAAAATCTCCACCTTTGGCATAAGGAAGTTCAAAAAATGGAGCAGTTTGTCTTTCTTCTCTGGGGTAAAGTCCTTTTGGAGCTGTGGGCGCCTTGAGCAATGATGGATCATTTTCAGATATTGTATCAGTGGTAACTTTCATGGGATCATTATTTTTTTGAGCACATGATGAAAAAGAAATGCTAATGGTTAAAAAAACCAATAGTACAAAAACAGTAGATCCTAAACATAGTGACTTATTCATAAGCCAGCCTCCCTTTTTTAAAACCCCAACTGAATTATATTTTATAAAATACCCAACCTCTATTATAATACAATATAAGGAAAGATATATGAGAATTTTATGGGCACCCTGGAGAAAAATTTATATTAGAGGCACGAAGGATGATAATTGTGTTTTTTGTGATTTGCAAAAAGAAGATCATCCAGATCGCGGATTGGTAGTATATCAAGGAAAATATCATTATGCAGTGCTCAATAAGTATCCCTATACCACAGGACATTTAATGGTAGTACCTTATTGTCATATATCCCGTATAAGCGAGCTTAAAAAAGAAGCCCTTGAAGAGTGGTGGTTGCTTACAGACCAAGCTATAGGATGGCTCGAAAAAGCTTTCAAGCCTCAGGGGTTTAATTTGGGTATGAATATGGGCAAAATAGCAGGAGCAGGAATTCAAAATCATTTGCATTTTCATATTGTTCCTCGTTGGCAGGGTGATACCAACTTTATGACCACAGTGCATGAAACCAGAGTACAATCACAATCATTGGAGGAATTATGCCAGGAATTAAAACAAGTCATTTAAAATTTTCTGCTTTTCTCATTCTTTGTTTGTTCTTGTTCCTTCATTTTGCAGGTTGCAGGACAGAAAACAATGATTACAAAAGATTAACCAGTCGACATTTCACGATCGAGCATCCTCGTTCCTGGAATGTAATACCTGCATCTTTTCATTATTCCATCAATGGCCCAACTCTGGATAATTATGTAGTCAATTTTAAAATTGATTATAATCCAGAGGCAAACCTTCATCTTAATCTTTTTAGAGAAACTGTGGAATCTCAAAATCAAATTCAAAATCTGCCAGGGTATGTTTCGATAGATGAAAAAGAGTTGGATATAAACGGAGTGCCTGCATTGCAACGCATCATTAAAACAGAGGTGGTGCTGGATAATCAACCAGTCACACTGATGGTGATGCTTACCTATGTCGTTAAGGATGATCAGCTTGGAGTGGTATTTACCGCTGAAGTTCCAGAAAACCACTATCTTGCTTATCGCAATATTTTTAATACCATGATTCAATCGTTTAGGTTTAGGTGAATATGAAATTATTAGCTTTTTGTTGTTGTTTGTTGTTTTTAATCTTTAGTGCCTGGATATTGCCTTTTTCTTCGCAAGCCAGCACTATTCCTGACATTGACGTCAATGAAGATGGGTATGTCTTTGTCTCTGGTATACAGCCAGGACAGATTCATCTTATCAGCCCTTACGGGCAATTGATCAATCGCATTCAGGTGCCTTCAAGTATTCAGTCTGTAGATCATTTATCTGCATGTCCTTGTGGGGGCTACCTCCTAATCTCGGACACTGCCAATGGAAGAGCTCTTACTCTCAATGATCGCACAGGAAATCAAATAAACCTGTTTTCAAGGATTCAATCTCCCGGGTCTGTCAGCGTGTCCAGTCATAGCACCCGACACAAGGCGATTGCTGATTTAAGAAAAAACTCGGTGCATCTGTTCACTGAATCAGGATCATTTATACGCGAGATAGCGGGAAGCACAATGTTTAGCGAACCCAGCAAAATCATGATGGACCGTCAAAACAATCTATGGGTGCTGGATCGTTCTCGGGGTCGATTGCTTCGCTTTGATCCCAGAGGAGTGCATACATTTACGCTTCAACCAGGAAGAAATGTGCCCATGAGAGATCCTCTTGATTTTTCCATTGATTATGGAAACAGAATTCATGTATTGGAACAATCTGGAAATGTACAGGTCTTTAACGCTCAAGGCAGACATGAAATGACTCGAAACCTTCAACAAGTGATCAATGCAAGGCCATTAAGGTTCAGCATCAACCCCTCTACTCAGGATTATCATGTAATTGCTTCCAATGGGCAATATTTTCACGTACACAACAACATGAGCTTGGGGGGTAGTCTTCAAAACCTATCCACAGAGCGTGTAAAAAAAGTTATAGTGCTTCGAATAGGCAGTCGAATTATGGAGCATGTAGGTTTTGAAATGATGCTTCTGGAAGAGGCTCCTTTCATTGATAGAGCAACTCAGCGAAGTATGGTACCCATTCGTGCCATTGCTGAAATATTTGGGGCTGATGTTTCCTGGAATAATGCAACCCGCCAGGTCACCATTCGACATCAAAACCAAACCATAGTGCTCACCATCAATTCTTTAGTCGCCCACATCGGCAACAGACAGGTTCAAATGGATACTCAGCCTGTGATTCGAAATAGCCGTACCTTTGTACCTATTCGTTTTATATCCGAAGCTTTTGGTGCAAATGTGGACTGGATTCCCGACACCCAACGCATCATCATCGCCCATTGAGTTAAAAAAAGCGAGCCCAATGTTAACCCTGGGCTTAACTATCAATCCTTGAACCTTATGGTGTAAATAGGAGGAAAAGTTGAGCTTTCCGCCTCATCAAAAACATAGCGTTGACCCATTGGATAATGATAGATCCTTTTCATATGTCCATCCATATCTTCCCAGTATTCAATTAAGATGGATTCAGGAATTGTTTCACCCTTGGCAACAAGCAACCTGTTTTTATTCGCAATATACTCATAGTTGACCTCTTCATAGCCGTGCAATGAAGGATTTCTGCGACCTTTTTCATCAAGAAAGTGGGTTGTTTTGCGTTGTTGATTTTCATATTGGATTACATATGTTGCAATTCCATTAATATCTTTCATTGAATGAAGATCCTGGTCAAGATTATAAATTGCTGAAGGGGTTTGATCTGAATTTCTTGAAATCTTCTCAGCATATACACCGTACTTGTTTGGAGCTGGTGTCAGTGATTCATCATAAAATCTACGGATTTCATACCCATCATGATACTCTATTACCATTATTTTTTGACCTATAGTGCTATTTTTCACTAGTCGATGACCAGCAATAACAGTTGCATCTTTCATTAAATTTGGGTTATTGATATGCTTGATGGTTTCATGCTTCAACCCACTAGCCTCAATTTTGATGAGTTGATTTTCAGGAGAAAAATACAGTCGATAGTATTTTGCCTTATAGCCCAGCAAACTTTTAAACTGATGGATTTCTTCCTTGCTGAGCAAATTGAAATAGTGAATATTTTCATTGGCATCAATTAAAATACTTTTACAGTAAATGATTTCATTACTCTCTTGCTTTAGTAGCGTACTACGAGTTTCTTCGCGATGGTCAAGGTCTGTTGCCTTGCTACAGGAATGGAAGACGAGAACAAAGCATATTAAGCTAAAGCATACGCAAAATGATTTAAGTAGCATGATCTCCCCCCTTTTTTAGTTATTATTCTACCCTCCCCATTGGGGGTCAATAGTTTTGAGAGAGGTTTTACGCAAAAAAAAGAGACAACCCCCCCGTCCCCTTGTCTGTCTCAAAGAAATTTTTCTTTTATTACTCCCATCTTTATTCATTATATAAAAGCCAATGGTATCGATATCATCAGCCTCAGCAATGAGTTGGTAAAAGTATAGCTTATTGTAAAAAACATGGATATTGAGAACATTGCTATCGATTTCTTCTAAATCTTGACCATTATCACGCATTCGAAAGAATTTGAAACTATCATTTGCTTTGCCATTAAAATAAATCCAACCCTGATGAACATTCAAGTCGGTGCAAACAAAATCGGTCAGCTTTTCTTGATTTGTCCCGTCGATACGAACTCTGTATATGTGGTTTCTGATAAAAGGATCCCCCCATGGTGCATGTTCCCATTCCACAAAATAAACCCAACCATCCATGACCTGCACAAAAGCTCCATATTTGTCACTTATTTTTTCAAGATTTGTTCCATTGGGCCGAACACGAAATATTCCAGGATCCCCGTCAATTTCTGCACTAAAATAGACCCAGCCATGCACTATGCTTAAATAGTCACAACGATAAGGAAGCAATTGTTCTAAATTAGAACCATCGGTTTTCATTCGATAGAGCTTGCTAGATCTGTCATCAATATGCTCTTCGTCTGTTATAGTTAAATAAATCCAATCATCCACAACCCATAAGGCATGAAAATAGTCAGTAAAAATAATTTCAAAACCAGTTCCATCAGTTCGAATTCGACATAAGTGAGATGGATATGAATAAGTCTCCTCAAGCAAGTCGTTGCCACTGCCTCGAACAGAAATAAAATAAATCCATCCGTCTATAATATTCATAAAACCTGTGGCACCAGGAGTATTATGTGTTAATGGGATTTCAGCAATGATCTCATGTTCTTCAAAGTCACTTCGAGCTCGACAAAGAAATCGCTTATTAAAAAAATATATCCAGCTATCATGCAAGGCAAGAGTGCCCCCATTGATTAAATTGCCCATGGTATTACCCCGCGCATGAAACAAATAACTATCTTCCCATTGCAGTTGTTCTTTTAATGAAGATATCTGCTTCAAATGCTGTTCATTTTCTTGAATTAAATCAGCGACTATCTGCCTCATTTGATAAACATCATCCAAGGTCAGTATAATTTGCTGAAGGTTACTGTCCCAAAGTATGTGCGCATGCATTTGCTCTGAAAGAAATCGCAGGGGAACTAAAGTGCGCTGATTAAGTATAATAGGAGGCTGATCGAGCTTGACAGCATGACCATTAACATATGCTGTGTCCCTTTGAATAGTTAATTCAATTTTTTTTGTAGGAATTTCCAGTTTGGCATGAACACTGGAAAAGCTTATTGCAAGCAAAAGAAATAAAGCTAGACCAAATTTTTTCATAAGGCGCCTCCCCTAGAAACCAAGTTATGCCAGACAACAATAGAAAGGTCTTGCATATAATTATTCTACCCCCCCCATTTCAAGTCAATAGTTTTGAGAGAGTTTTTACGCAAAAAAAAGTGAGACAACACCCCCGTCCCCTCGTCTGCGGTTACAGGTACTGCTTTAGGTATTGCTTTATGACCTGCATACAGCGATGCTCTACGGTTTGAGCAATGTTTTCATCAATGGCCTCCTGGTGGTTGCGATGAGCTACAATGCCTGTGATGCACGCAGATTTGAGCCCCATAGCATGCGTCAGGGTGAGCAAGGTGGCTGATTCCATCTCATAATTGAGCACATGCAACTGTTGCCATTCTTTTAGACTGTTTTGAAAATCGCGAATCACATAAGAGCTGAAAGTGTCATATCTTTCCTGCCCGGGATAAAAGGTATCGCTTGAGGCAGTGATGCCTGTGTGAATATCAAAGTTTAAGCTTTGAGCGGCATGCAATAAGCCCAGAGACATTTCCATGTCAGCGCAGGCGGGGTATTCAATGGGAGCATAGTGCCTTGAGGCCCCATCCAGTCGCACAGCAGAGGTAGTCAATACCAGATCTCCAATTTTTACCCTGTCCTGAATTGATCCAGAGGTGCCCATGCGAATAAAATGTTTGACGCCCAGGGTTGCCAGCTCCTCGATCAAAATAGAGGTGGATGCCCCCCCTATTCCATGAGAAGCTAAAAGCAGAGGGGTGCCTGCAACTTTACCTGCACTGCATCGATATTCTCGATCCCAAAAGATTTCTTTGCCTTCCTCGAGCAAAATCTCCGACATAGTGGGTATTCTGAAAGGATTCCCCGTTATGATAGCCCATTGAGCCGACAAGATATCATGAGCAGTAAACTTAAGATGATTCATCTCCACCCCCTTTTTTTATTGCTGTCATTTTTAAATACAATTATAGTATGAAGATTAATATTGTCCTGATTGCTGTAGGAAAAATCAGAGAGCCTTATATTCAAGAGGGTATAGCGGAGTACGAAAAAAGACTGAGCCGTTTTTGCCAGCTTCAGCCTATCATCATTGATGAGTATTCTATACCAGAGGGATGCCTGAAGAAAGAGCAGGAAAAGATCAAACACTCAGAATCGATGGCTATAGCTAAAAAAATACCCTCTCCCAGCATGCAGGTTTGCCTGGATGTCAAAGGCAAAAGCATGAACTCGGAGCAATTTGCCCAATGGCTTTATCAGTTTTCTTCCAATGCCGTCATGCCCCTGGTCTTTATCGCTGGCGGAAGCCTTGGTTTGGACTCAAGCTTGCTAAAATCATCCCAGCTCAATTTATCCATTTCTCCCATGACCTTCCCCCACACTTTGTTTCGATTGATTTTTCTGGAACAGCTGTATCGAGCTTTCAAAATTATGCATGGCGAAAAATATCATAAATAATATGGTTTTTAATTTGAAAAGAAAAACTATAATAAAAAAGCATTCAAACTTGAATAGATTGAAAGAAGGTTGTTTATGTGCGGAATCATAGGAATCATTACAAAGGATCAACAAGCAAGCTTTGATCTCTACAATGGGTTGGTGGATCTGCAACATCGCGGACAGGATTCAGCAGGAATATATACCGAAACAGAAGATAAAATCTATTTAAAAAAAGGTTCTGGTCTGGTGCATGAGATTTTTAATGAGTCCGAGCTGGAGTTAATGATGGGAGATATAGGTATAGCCCAGGTGCGCTATCCCACTTCCCTCGGCAAAACAGATTCTCAGCCTTTTTGTTGTGATTATATGGGAGTCGCGTTGGCTCACAATGGGCATATCCTTAATGAGGTAGAAATAAGAAAAAAACTTGCCGAAAAGAGAATCTATTGTGATTCCGACTGTGATGCAGAGACCATTCTAAAGTTATTTTGTTATTATTTTGATCAGCTATCAGGAGAAAACCTGGTGGATCGTTGTTTTAAAAGCGTGGAACAATGCATGAAGGTGATGCTGGGTTCGTATTCAGTGGTTGCTGTTATTCGCAATGAAGGTATGCTGGTTTTTCGCGATCCTCATGCCATTCGCCCTTTGGTATATGGGTCGATGGATCAGGGCTATGCTTTTGCTTCGGAGTCTATCGCTATCGAAGGTCATTTAACAGGATCAGTAGATAATGTTTTACCTGGCGAGGCCATATTCATAGACAAGAATTTACAGATGACCAAAAAACTTTTGCGTCCCATGGATAGAAAACATTGTATGTTTGAGTGGGTTTATTTTTCCAGAGCTACTTCGAAAATTGAAAATATCAATGTGAACATAGTCAGAGGAAATTTGGGCAAAAAGCTGGCAGAACAATACATGGAAAGCCCAATATTTGAGCGCTTGAGCGAAGACGAAAGCAAAATAATTGTTGCAGCTGTGCCTGAAACCTCGCGACCTTCTGCAGTTGTTTTTTCCAGAAGAACAGGCTATGAATACAAAGATGTCCTTGAAAAAAATCGTTTTATTGGGAGGATTTTTATCAAACCCTCAGAAACCAGAAGAAGAAGCGAGGTTGCTTCAAAAATAAAAGCTATTCCCGAGGTTATCAAAGACAAAGTAGTGCTTTTGATTGATGATTCCATAGTGCGAGGCACAACCTCCAGGGGAATTATTAAGAAAATTCGTTCCAAAGGAGCCAGGGAGGTTCATTTGTTCAGCACCTGCCCCCCTTTGATCAATCCATGCCATTATGGAGTCGATTTTCCTACCCGGGAAGAATTGATTGCCAACGGGAGAACCATAGAAGAAGTTTCTCAGTATATTGGAGCAAACTCTTTGTTTTATATGACTCCAGAGTTGCTGTGTCAGGCTATAGGGATGCCCGAAGAGCATCTTTGCAAAGCATGCATTGACAACAAATACCCTACTCCTCTGTTTCAGGATTTTGATCTTTAGGTTTTTTGACTTTGGGTAGAAAAACAATCCCAAAAAGCAGAGTGAGGGCAAAGGGTGGCAAATGGAAAAAGGAAAAGAACGGGACAATGTCTCTTGATTCAGAGGGCAAATAAATAATAAAGAAATAAAGTAAAAATAGCCCAAAGCCAGCTATTGCTCCAATCAATAGTTGCCAGAATTTTGCGTTTCTTTTATAGACCAGCTTGGATAATAGTAGCGTGCCCAGAGGCATGAGAAATATAAATCCAGTCATATAGCCGATAGCTGATGGATCAAAAGGTAGATCCAGGAGAAAAGCATTTTCAATTAGTGAACCCAAAAACGAAAACAGCAGGGCAGCAATAAGCCCTGCAATAAAAGCACCAAAAAATAAAATAGCCATTTTTCCATATTTAATCAGGACTTGATTGTTTTTCATTTCTCTACTCCTTTTTAACAGGATTTTTAAAAGATATATTACCATAAAAAAATAACTATTCGATGCTTTCATTGAAAGAAAGAAGGATATCTATATAATTTTTAATGATGAGGTGCCATAAGGTCTATATTGGATCCGATCATGGAGGGTTTTTGTTAAAACAGGAACTATCCTGTTTTCTATCTTCGCATGGTTTCGAAGTGGAAGATGCAGGAGTCTATAATACTGACTCTGCAGATTATCCTGATATTGCAATTATGGTATCCGAGAAAGTGCAACAAAACCCTGAAAGTAAAGGTATCCTGGTCTGTGGAAGTGGTATTGGCATGTCCATGGTTGCCAACAAATTCAAAGGTATTCGCGCCGCGTTATGTTCAGAACCTTTATCCGCAAAGCTTTCCAGAGAGCACAACGATGCCAATATTTTATGTCTCGGGGCTCGTTTGATTGGCACAGCTATGGCGACAGAAATTGCCAGTGTTTTTTTATCCACTGATTTTTCGGGTGATCGTCATGAAAAAAGAATTCAAAAAATAACCAAAATAGAGGAGAGAAAATGATGCTTGATGAAAAATTGACCAAAGTTGATCCTGAGATATCCCAGGCATTGGAAGATGAGCTTGGCAGACAAAGAGACAAGCTGGAATTGATTGCTTCTGAAAATATTGTCTCCAGGGCAGTACTCGAAGCTCTTGGTTCCGTGGGAACCAATAAATATGCTGAAGGATACCCTGGAAAGAGATACTATGGGGGCTGCGAATATGTGGATGTGTTTGAAACACTGGCCATTGATAGGGCAAAAAAGTTATTTAATGCTGATCATGCCAATGTTCAACCGCATTCGGGCGCACAAGCCAATACTTCAATTTATTTAAATGCACTGCAACCAGGAGATTTGATCATGGGGATGAATCTATCTCATGGAGGTCATTTGACCCATGGGCATCCTCTTTCCATTTCTGGAAAATATTACAAAACAGTGCAATATGGAGTGCATCCTGAAACCGAACATATTGATTATGACGAATTAGCCAAAATTGCAGAAGAAACACGACCCAAGCTGATCATAGCTGGCGCCAGCGCATATCCCCGCACCATTGATTTTAAAAAATTTGGAGAAATTGCCAAAGCGGTGGGCGCATGGTTGATGACTGATGTGGCTCATATTGCGGGCTTGATTGCAACAGGCCTTCACCCCAATCCCTTCCCTTATGCTGATTTTGTTACCACTACCACTCATAAAACCCTCAGAGGTCCTCGAGGAGGATTGATTCTATGCAAGGAAGAACATGCCAAAGATATAGATCGAGCACTGTTTCCTGGGATCCAGGGCGGTCCTCTGATGCATGTCATCGCTGCCAAAGCCGTTGCATTTAAAGAAGCTTTGTCACCTTCTTTCAAAACATACCAGGAGCAGGTGTTGAAAAATGCATCCAGGTTGGCTGCAACTTTGGCAGAAAAAGGCTTGAGAATAGTATCAGGAGGAACTGACAACCATCTGTTGCTGGTGGATCTGCGTTCAGTTGAAATGTCAGGTAAAGATGCTGAAAAATTGCTCGATAGTGTAGGCATCACTGTCAACAAAAACACCATTCCTTTTGATCCTGCCAAGCCCATGATTACCAGTGGCATTCGGGTGGGCACTCCTGCGCTTACTTCTCGAGGCATGAAAGAGCCTGAGATGGAAATCATTGGCAACCTGATACATGAAACCCTGATCAACAAAGAAAATGATACGATGCTCCAATCAATAGCAGGAAAAGTAAAGGAATTAACCGCTCAGTTTCCTATTTATGAAGGATTGAGCTACTTATAAAATATTGTTAATTAAAGAAGGTGGTGAATCATGAGCTGGATTTGGATAGTAGCTGTATTTGTAGTTTTTATCATATTTTTATGGTCAAAATATAATAGTTTTATCCTCTTGCGTAATCGTTATGAAAATGGATGGGCTCAGATAAATGTAGAGTTAAAGCGAAGATATGATTTGATCCCTAATTTGGTTAACTCGGTCAAAGGGTATATGACTCATGAAAAGGAAGTTTTTGAAAATGTTGCCAAAGCCAGATCTCAGGCTATGCAGGCCAATACCGTTGCTGAGCATAGCAAGACAGAGTCTCAGCTAACCAACACGCTAAAATCTCTTTTTGCAGTAATGGAAAATTACCCTGAATTGAAAGCCAATGAAAATGTAATGAGACTTCAGGAAGAGTTAACTTCCACTGAAAATAGAATCTCCTTTTCCAGGCAGTTTTACAACGATATAGTTATGCGTTACAACCAGGCTATTCAGTTGTTTCCTGGAAATATCATTGCAAGCATGTTTAATTTTGGACGCCAGGATTATTTTGAAGTTGATGAAGCTCAAGTTCAGGATGCCCCCAAGGTGAGTCTTTGATTTACGATGAAATAGCTCGCAACAAGCGGGGGTCATTTTTTCTGATTTTTTTCTTTAGCTTGTTTATCATTGCTGTCAGCTATTTTATCGGAGAAGCTATGATGGAAGGTGGCGGATGGACAGGCATGGCCATAGGTTTTGCCATAGCTTTAATCATGTCGCTGGTCAGCTTTTACTCTGGCGATCAGGTCATCCTTACTTCGGTAGGAGCTTACAAGGCTACCAGAGAGCAACATTCCCAGTTGATCAATATTGTGGAAGAGCTGACTATGGCTTCTGGATTGCCTATGCCCAAGGTATATGTCGTTCCAGATCTGTCCCCCAATGCATTTGCTGCAGGCAGAGACCCGGAGCATTCCATTGTTGCAGTTAATGAAGGTTTACTGCGCATACTCAATCGAGAAGAACTGCAGGGTGTTATAGCTCACGAGCTGTCTCATATTCAAAATCGGGATATCATGTATGCAACTATAGTAGCTGTGATGTTGGGCGTGATAGTAATTTTATCCACCATGTTTCGATATTCACTCTTTTTTGGTGGTTCAAGACGAAGCAGTAGAGATAGCGGGGGAGGAGCAATTGTAATACTGATAGGTTTACTTTTAGCTATATTAGCGCCAATATTTGCTAAAATAATTCAATTGGCAATTTCAAGAAAGAGAGAATATCTTGCCGACTCCAGTGCAGCTTTGATGACCAGAAACCCTACTGGATTGGCAAACGCCCTCAATAAATTATATAAAAGCAGCACACCTTCCGTGCAAGTCAATGAGGCAATAGCCCCACTCTATATTGCGCCTTTGAAAGGGAAAAATGCGCAAATATTGTTTTCTACCCATCCTCCCATCAAGGATCGAATTGAAAGACTAAATAAAATGGCGTATAAGATTTAAGGAAAGGAGTTATGGATGCAGATTAACATTAACAAAGATGTTAATTTACTGGAGTTTGGTGAAAAACTCCAGGAACTGGCTGAAACAGATGTAAAAAAATGTTACCAGTGTGGAAAATGCACTGCAGGATGTCCGTTAAACTATTTAATGGATATTTCTCCTTCGCAGGTTATCAGGTTTTGCCAGTTAGGAATGAAAGAAAAGGTTCTGAATAGCAGAAGTATATGGTATTGCGTGTTTTGCGACACTTGTAGCACTCGATGCCCCCAGGGAGTGGATATTAAAGGGGTCATGGATGCTTCAAGGCGGACGGCTGTTCGTCAAAAAATCAAGCCAAAAGCTGATATTCGTGCACTCGAGAAATCATTTGCAGGGTCAATTTATAGTTTTGGCAGAGTTTTTGAGCCCGGAGTCGTGGGAGGTTTCAATCTCAGATCAGGAAAGCTGCTCCATGATGTTTTTCTATTTCCTCTTTTGTTGTTGAAGCGTAAAATATGCCTGATTCCACATTGGGTCAGATCAAGTGAAGTCCGTGGTGTATTCAAACGGGCCAGAAGAAAAGAAAGGGGTTTATAAAGCACTATGAATTATGCTTATTATCCAGGTTGTTCTCTGGAATCTACCTCTCCGGATTTTCATCTCTCCACGCAAGCTTTGATCGATTTCTTAGAGCTTGATATTGAAGAAATACCAGATTGGACTTGTTGTGGAGCAAGTGCCATCCACCCCGACAATAAATTGCTTTCCTGTTCTTTGCCTGCGTTAACCCTTGATGCAGCCAATCAAGAGGGCAAAGATATCATGGTACAATGTCCTTCGTGTTACGCCCACCTTAAAGAAGCTCGTCATGCATTGAGAAGAAAAGACCAACTTACTGAAGATGTTCTGGAAGTGGTAGGCAAAGAAGTTGAAAGTTCATTGGAAATCAAACATTTTTCAGAAATTCTGGTCCATGAAATAGGATTGGAAAAACTTCAGGAAAAGCGCGTAAAATCATTGGAGGGTCTCAAAATAGCCAATTATTATGGTTGTGTTATTGTGCGCCCTCAAAAGTTAATGGAATATGACGATCCTGAAAATCCAATGTTGATGGATCAATTGGTGAGTCTTACCGGAGCAGAATCTGTGGATTGGCCATTCAAAACCAAATGCTGTGGCGCAAGCAATTCCATATCTCGTACCGATGTAGTGCTGGATCTTACCTATGAAATTTTAAGGCTTGCCAAACAAAATGGAGCTGAAGCCATTTCTGTGCTTTGCCCCTTATGTCATATCAATTTGGATTTAAGGCAAAAAGCAATTGAAAAAAGGTATCATGAAAAGTTCAATCTACCGATTTTCTACTATACACAATTATTAGGCTTATCTTTTGGTCTTGAACCAAAAGAGTTGGCTTTGGACCGATTATTTGTTTCTCCCTTTCCCCTGTTGAAAAGCAAAGGGATTTTATAACCTAAGGATGAGGTGTAATCAATGGCAAGAATAGGTGTTTTTGTATGTTGGTGCGGCGCAAATATCGCTGAAACCGTTGATATTGAAAAGGCTTATAAAACAATAGCCAAAATTCCAGGGGTTGTGCTTTCTACTGATTATAAATATCTTTGCTCTGACCCAGGGCAGGATTTGGTCAAAGATGCCATCAAAGAGCATCAATTGACCGGAGTCGTGGTTGCTTCTTGTTCTCCGCGAATGCATGAGCCTACTTTTCGTAAGGCAGCAGCAGCAGCAGGGCTCAACCCCTATATGTTGGAAATGGCCAATATCCGAGAGCAATGCTCCTGGGTCCATGACAATATGGACGAAGCAACGCAAAAGGCTATTGACCTGATTCGTATGATGGTAGAAAAAGTAAAACGCAACAAACCTTTGGAAAGCGTAAAAATACCAGTGACCAAAAAAGCATTGGTGATTGGCGGGGGTGTTACAGGCATTCAGGCAGCCCTCGATATTGCTGG
>PXBT01000051.1 GCA_003566815.1 Caldisericota bacterium | reverse complement strand
ATGGCCAGTTTGGATATGGTATTTATTCGTTCATGGCGCTTTTTGAGAGTATGGATATAATTAGCAAGACGCATGATTTGCCCGCAAAGCAAATTACTATTCACAGAAAACAGTTCGATGCCAATCGACAGGAAGAAGTGCTTTTTCACGATCCTGTTAATGTCGATGGTTTCCCTCATGCAACAGGCACGATTATAAAATTGTATCGTTGCGATAAAGATAAGCTCCGTAGTTTTTCTGCTGAGAAAATTCATCAGGAAATAGAAAGGCATTTTGAATTAATCTTGCAAAGAAATAATCTCTCCATCCATGTCTGCTATGAACATGTCAGGCACTCTGGACTCAATTGGGAAAAGAACTGCAAAGCATTTGACTATGAAGCCTTGAATGGAATCAAATTTGAAATAAAGCCAAACCAATGGAAAAACCCAAGATATCCCATCCACTGCTACTTTATAGTGACTCCGCGCTTGAATATTGACAAACCTCCCATATTTGTGGTGAAGGGCAGGCGCATTGCCACTCTCAGCGAAACCAGAAGTTTTGACTCAAAAAGAAAGCGAGATTTGTGGTCTCACCCCAATCTTACTGGATATGTTGACTTAAAGGATATGGCCCAGGCTACTTTTTCACGCAATGATGTCAAGCAAAATCCAAAAATGAAAATGATAAGCCGATCATTACAGTCTATAGAGTCAGATCTGGAAGAGATGCTTGAAAATATTACAGAAGAGAAAAAACAAAGCCAGTTTAAAGTTCTCGAAAAAGAGTTAATCGCTGCTTTGTCTCAACTTGCTGTCAAGGAGCAGGTTAGATTGCTTTCAGCCACTATGTCAGGCAGAAAACCTCAGTCAAATGATGAAGAAGAGTCTGTTAAAAGTGACAAGCTGGATCCATCTTCTGTTTTGCCGCCAAAAACCAACCCTCCATCTGCTTCAACTGCTTCTCATAGATCCCGACGTGCTGGATTTGACATACAAATCGTCAATCACAAACCACCCTTAAACGAAAAGCAAGAGCTCATCAGATCGCAACGACTGGGAGATCAAATTGTAATCTATCATCAACACCCGGAATTTCGCAAACGAATGAAACTCAATTTAAAAAAAGAATGGATACTTACCCCCACTTTAATCTCATATCTGGCTTGTGAAATTGCCATTCATTTCAGAGATGAAATCATAGTATCCAAAGGTATTCATCAATATAGCAAAGATCAAATGATTGACTATGCTGAGTTTGTTTATCGATTTGAAGATCACCTCGCTGGTTTAACTGGAAAAATATTAAAATTGGACAATGTTTTATGAGTCACTGGATCACTAAGTTGTTTAAAAAAAATGTTGACACAATGCCTGAAATTATGCTTTATTTAAAAATATTGCACCTGAATGAGCCAATGGATTTGGTTTCCCTGGATTTGAGTCACATCCCTTCTGACAGCATTATTCCCGATTCAATTTTAAATGAGTTTGCTTCGATGCAACAACAGCTTTGGAAAGAAAAATTTGATCTTTGCGAAGAAGAATGCCTGGCGGTGAGCATGCTGATTAAACATCAAACACTGACTTCTAGAGAGCTTGTCAATTTGTTGGCCAGCAAGCATGTGGAGATCCCACTGATTGATGGCTGGCTGCATCGATTGATTAGAAAAATGAACAGTCATCGACATCAATTAATCAAAATGATCCCCCAGGGCACTGAAATTTTATATCAATGGGTATCTCATGATGAACCAACAGAGTAAGGCAAAAAAAGTCCTTCAGGCATTAAGAAGCGGATTGGTACCCCTTGAAGGTGTCAGCCTTATTTCTACTGGCAATGAAGCTATTTTTGATGCTTTGATCAACGAATTGATAGAAACCACTCAAGGATCTTCGTCGTTTAAGTTTGTCATTGGTAACTATGGAGCAGGAAAAACATTTATTGCCTCAACCGTAAGAGAAATGGCATTTGCTCGAAATATGCTCGTGTCTACGCTTACGATTTCTCAGGAAAATCCCTTTCATAAGCTGGAGGATTTTTATAAAGGATTACTTCGTCGATTAAGACTGCCCGATCAGCCTTCCATTGCTGCCTTGCCCATTGTTATGGAAGAATGGATGATTGCCCAGGAAGAGCGTATCTGTAGTTTGTATCAATTGAACAAATCAAATGATAAAGAAGTCTTAAACGAAATGATGCACCAGTGTCTTAAAGATGCTTTTCATGCTATGGGTCAGATAGATAGCTCTTTCTCGAGGGCAGTAAGAGCCTATTATCAAGCAAGGAACCAAAAAGACGAAGTGTTGAGCAATGCAGCGCTTGGCTGGATTAAAGGCGAAAAAATTCGTGCAGAAACAAAAAAAATGATGAAAGTAAAAGGCGAAGTGGATCGCCAACAGGCTCTAATCTTTATGCAGGCAATCTTAAAGATGATGAAGTCAGCTTCTTATAAAGGGTGGGTAGTGATAGTTGATGAAATGGAAACAGTTTTGCGACTGCGTACAAAAACACTCCGACAAATGGCTTATGACAACCTGCGATATCTGATAGATGAGATTATGCAAAACCGTTTTCCTGGATGCTTTTTTCTTTTTACAGGAACTCCCGAGCTTCTGAACTCACATTTGGGATTTTCCAGCTTTACTCCTCTTTTTGATCGAGTTTATGCCGACAAAGACCTTCAGTTTCCCAATTTGCGTCAAGGTTTGCTGTATATTGAGCCCTGGGAAAAACCGCACTTTATTCAAACTGCTGAAAAAGTTTTAAAACTGCATCAGGAGGCTTACGAATGGACAAGTCCTCCCGAAAAGATATATCCATTTTTACAACAATATGTGGAAGAGTTTTTTGATTTGAGAAAAAAAGGCTATAAACTGCATCCAAGGGCTTTTCTCAGGATATGGATTGATCTTCTGGACAAACAACAGATTTATCCCGAAGCAAACTTTGAAACAAAAACACTCTGGACAGATTTTATGTTAAAAAAAGCACAGGATACAGAAAATCAGCAAGCCTTAATTGACGATGACAACCCAATAAAAACAACCGATTAGCTCAATAGGGACAGTCCCCTTTGAGCGATACAGGTGATTACATAAAAGCGGAGGACAAGTATGGGTTGGATAATGAGATTGTCAAAATATATCATGGCTTGCATTGTTTTTTTGATGGTGATTACCCCTTTACATCAAGGAAAAACCATACATCAGTTTCAACCAAAAAGTGTTGACGACATTAGGTCTATCCTTTCGCAAGAATTTAAGTGGATCATGTATGGCTCGCAAAGAACCATATATCTTTCAACATTGAGCGGAGACAAAAAAACGGTTTTATTTGACAATGCAGGCGAAGAAAGCTATGAAATCATAGCCCTGGTGTCCACTTATGATGGAAAAAAAATCCTTTTCAGCATGTACAGTGAATTCTATCAAGACTACGCTTTATGGGTTATTGATCTGGATCAAAGCCTGCAAACCAAAATATTGGACAGTTTTTTTCGTCCTGTTAATCTGGTCATTGCCAATAATGGCGAATTCATTGTCTATAATGTTCATCAGCAAAGAACAGGCACCTATTATCATCACCTGGCATCGTCCAGCACAACTCATCTTGGCAGTCAAACCAACTCCATAGGCATTTCTCCTGACAGCACCAAGCTCATCTATGTTGAGGGCGGCCTAAGTTACAATTTAATTGTCCATGATCTGGCTACCAATTCAAAAACAAAAATAGAGGGCCACTATTGGAATCCAATAATGATGCATAATAATCGCCACATTCTGGTTGTCAGCCCAAGTGGCACTACGCCCCATTATGCTTTATGGAAGATTGATTATCTTAGTGGTAGAAAATCTCTTGTGGTAAGGATGGACAATTTTAACCTATGGCTGGGCAGAGAATCTAGATTTAATGATGTCTTGGCTTTTTCAACCGCTGTGGATTACTACTCAATGATAGATAACAAAATAATCAAGCTCAACAAAGATCCAATCCAAAATACACTGATGTCAATTGGAATAAGTAACTATGGAAAATATATCTTGTTTGGCTCTCACCCTGACGATGTTTTTCTGGCTGAAAGCGAGGGTTTGTTTTCGATTGAACTTCATAAAATTTTGAATGAAGATCATTTTATCGGTGTCACCTGGTACAACCAACCACCTTTTCCTCCACTTGTCACTGCAGAGAAACAGGAAGATGGGAACTACCTTTCCTGGGATCAAAGTCAGAGAGGTAGTTTTTATATTCGATCCTACAAAATTTATCGAAGCACTTTTCCTCAAAAAGATTTTGAATTACTCGATGAAATTGCATATGCGAGTCAGAGGGAATACCATGATCTAATGATTGACCCTCATACTTCATACTATTACCTGGTGCAAGCAGTAGATGAAATGGGAACAACATCTGTGCCTTCCAATGAAGTATTGGTAGATCGCACTCCTCCTCAAATATCCATAACCAGCCCAGCACCTGAAACCTGGCATGCTGCTGAAAAGGTTGCCATCATAGGAAGAGCTATTGATCATGAAACGGGTTTATCTGCAGTGAGAGTGGGAGAAACCCTGGTCAATCCTGATGAGGAAGGCTTTTTTGAGGCTGAGGTTTTGCTTGCAAAGGAAGGGGACAACCTTATCGAAGCAGTTGCAACGGATCTTTCTGGAAATACTTCCAACACAGCAATAAACTTAAAAAGAGACACTCTGCCTCCCACCATTGAGATTGATTTTCCTGATGACCAAATAGAGCTGTACGCACTGGAAACCAATGCTCGCGGAAGAGTGTTTGATGAGGGCATAGGTATGGGATCCTTGAGCATTAATGGCATGCAGGTTGAAATACAGGCTGATGGATCCTTCATTGCTCCTCTGGAGATTTTGGAAGGTGAAAATTCTATTGTTTTTAAGGCAGAAGACTTTCTGGGCAACACAAGAGAAAAAACCTTAACGATTTATGGGGTAAAAAAGATTGTGATAAAGTTGACCATTGGCAGTGAAACTGTTCTTGTCAATGAGATTGAAATGATGATTGATGCCCCACCCTTTATCCACGAGGAATCTGGTCGAACATTGGTACCTGCAAGATTTGTGATCGAGCCCATTGGAGGGCAAATTGCCTTTGACGCCAGCGAAAGAAAAGTCACTATTCTTCGCGATGAAATCAAAATAGAGT
>PXBT01000008.1 GCA_003566815.1 Caldisericota bacterium | reverse complement strand
CTCTTCCGATCTGATCGCCGTCCTCGGCACCCTCGGGACCGTCCTCAGCAGCTCGATCGTCGCCTATGGCTTTGCCCGCATCGAATGGAAAGGGCGGGACATCGTGTTTCTGGCGCTTCTCGCGACGATGATGGTGCCGTTTCCCGTAACGATGGTGCCGTTGTATGCGGTATTCCGCGAGCTGCGCTGGATCGGCACGTTCCGGCCGCTGTGGGTCCCCGCATGGTTTGGCGCGAGCGCCTTCAACGTGTTTCTGCTGCGGCAGTTCTTCCTGACCATCCCGCGCGACTTCGACGATGCGGCCCGCATCGACGGGTGTTCGGAGTTTGGCATCTACCGCCGGGTGGTGGTGCCTTTGTCGCGGCCCGCGCTGGCGGTCGTGGCGCTGTTCCACTTCATGTACTGCTGGAACGATTTCCTCGGGCCGCTCATTTATCTCATCGACCAGGACTCCTTCACGTTGGCGCTCGGGCTCCAGTTTTTCCAGAGCAGGCAAGGCGGCACCCCCTGGAACCTGC
Organism: Caldisericota bacterium; assembly: GCA_003566815.1. GTDB lineage: Bacteria > Caldisericota > Caldisericia > UBA6126 > UBA6126 > T3SED10-260. The sequence continues at coordinate 4,648 of PXBT01000008.1, read as the reverse complement.
TCATGGCCGCCTCGACCCTCGTCGTAGCGCCCATCATCATCTTATTCTTCTTTACCCAGCGCACCTTCATCCAGGGGATCGCCATGAGCGGCCTGAAAGGCTGAGGGATTGACCCAGGTTTTGCACAGCAAGACCGCGTGATCTGTCCCGGGGATTTACGAAAGCCATCCTAGATCGGACGCTGCTATCGATGATCGTGTAACGAAGAGGGTTCTTGCAGCGCCAACGGCGCGAGCTGAAATAGACATAATGGACCGACCGGCTCGAATCGCATAGTCGTAGGTTAGACTATGGGGTAGTTAACTTAACCGTAGCCCAGCGCTACATACGAAAGGAGCCGGTCATGGTCACTCAAGATTGTATCACGTACGTGGGGATGGACACGCACGCCAAAACGATTAATGTCGCGGTGATTCTGCCAGGTTCGAGCGAGATTGACGCGCAATGGCAAGTGGCCTATGAGGATCGTTCGATTCGGCGTCTGGCCAAGAAGCTGCTTGAAATGGGGCCAAGGGGTGTTATGGCGACGTATGAAGCCGGTCCGTGTGGGTATGATTTGAAGCGCAGGCTTGACGGCTTGGGCGTGCCTTGCGATCTGGCGGCTCCGTCGCTGGTGCCTGCCAAACCGGGGGACCGGGTTAAAACTGACAAACGCGATGCGCGCAAACTGGCCAAGCTGCTGAAAGCAGACCTGCTCACGTTTGTGCACCCTCCCAACGAACGGGAGGAAGCGTTGCGCGACTTGATGCGGGCCAGGGCGGATGCCAAGAAGGATTTAATGGCGGCACGGCATCGGATAAGCAAGATGTTGCTGCGGTACGGTCTGCGTTTCACGCAGACGAAGAACTGGACGAAGCGGCATCGGCAGTGGCTCACACGGACACGCTTTGAACAGCCACACGCCCAGATGGTCTTCGAGAATTATCTGCTCGCCATGGAACAAGTGGAGGAGCGGCTTGTGCGGTTGGACGCGCGCATTGACGCCGCCGCCCAGGATGAAGCCTACGCGGAAAGAGTCGGGTGGCTTTGTTGTTTTCGCGGCATCGACACCGTCACGGCCATGACGATACTGGCCGAGCTGCACGGCTTTGAGCGGTTTACCCATCCGCGCGGTTTGATGGCCTATCTGGGTTTGACGCCGAGTGAACACAGCAGCGGCACGCGTGTTCGCCGCGGCAGCATTACGAAAACCGGTAACGGCCATGTTCGCCGCGTTCTGGTCGAGGCGGCCAAGCATTCCCGCCATCGCCCGCGCGTGAGCGCCGAGCTGCGAAAACGGCGGGCCGGCCAACCCGCAGCCGTGCTTGCCATCGCCGACCGCGCTCAACACCGATTATACAAACGCTACCATCTGCTCACGAACGGCCATGGCAAACCGAAAAACGTCGCGGCGATCGCTGTTGCCCGAGAATTGGTCGGGTTTCTTTGGGCAGCCCTGAACCATCAAGGCGGCATGAAAGCGGCATGACACACGAGAGCCTGAAGAAGGCGGACACAGAAAGGTACGACCTGGAGAATGTGCGACCGGGCTAAGCGCTACATGGGCCCGTGCCATGAAACGCGCGAGAATAGAGGGCACTTCACCACGACGGAGAACTGTCATGCGGCTCTGCGCTGCATATCTGGCGCAATCCGCGGATATCAGAGTGACACGTCGTCGAAGCCACCCTTCTGGTCCGTCTTCTTCAGGCTCTCGCCCCAGCCGCCCCCGGAAAGAGTAAGAACTTTGAAAGGGGGTTGACAGGGTCGGTCCATATCAGCCCGGGGCAAGGCATGCGCTTCGCATGACGCCGCCCCGGGTACGATCGCCCCCCACATCCCGCAGCGCTGAAAGCGCGACCTTGTTGGACACCGCGAGCGGGCGCTTGGAGACCTGACGGTCAAACGAGTGGCGCGGTCAGAGACCACGCCACAGCGAAAAAAAGGGCGGCGCAGCCCATGAGGCAGCACCGCCCTGAACTATCCGAACGTCTTTTTTAGCGGACCTCGGCGTGATCGGTCCGCACGCTTGCTTCGGTCCACGCCCCGGAAAGAACGGGCTCGATGGTCTCGAGGGCCGACGCCTCGAGATCCTCGTCGGCCAAAGGAGGCGCGGGCGGCACGGTCTCCGCGGGATCTGCCGGAGCGTCGGGAACGCCAAACCCGAGTACGGCGCTGACCAGAATCAATGCCGCCGCCACCCCGACCAAGATGCGCAGACTCTGGCGGATATTCATCTGGGCGGCATATTTTCCAATCAGGCTCGGCATCAGAATCGCCCCAAGCAACCCAATGGCAAAAATGAGGCTGAACACGCTGCCCGACACCTCGGTCTTGCTGAAAGTCACGCCTACGAGCGTCGGGAAGATGGGACCCAGAACAAACCCGGTCACGAGCGTAGCGCCAACGCCGATGCCGACCGACTTGGCCCCCACCATGGCGCCCAGCGAGATCGCGGCCACAAGCGCAAGCAGCGGCACAACATATACGGACGCCGCGGCGGGAATCGTAAAAGCCGCAATCAGTCGCGCAAGCATCAGCGCAATCCAGAACCCGGAGAGCGCCGTTCCAGCCTTTTCGTCGGTCATTTCATGGCTCTTGAGATACGTGGTGACAAACCCAGCCAAAGTGACCTCGAGGCTCATGTAGCAGAAAAGCGATAATCCGCCTGCCCAGATACCGCCGCGGCCCAGCAGCCCAATAGCCTGGGTGACCCGGAAACCCTCCGGCGGCGGCGGGAAGGTGCCGAAGATGGTGTAGATAATCGGGAGAAAGAGAATCGCGCCGATGATGCTGACGGTGACCTTGTAGCCCAGCTTCTTGAGCAGTGCGGCCACGATCAGCGGCGTGATGAACGCGCCCACACCAAAGAACACGTTGAGCAGATTCGACGCAGCGGCCGGGTTTTCTCCTCCAAACAGAAGGTTCGGCCCGAGAGTATTGCCAACCGTGTTGACGCACATGGCCGCGAACCCAAGCAACAGGCACGCCACAAACGCCGCCTGGTACGAAATCGCGCTGGCGAGCAGCCATACGCAGATGCCGCCGGCCGCGAACCCCACCACCGCGATCAGCTTGAACCCCAGCCAGTCAGTCAGCGGCCCGATGAGCAACACGAAGATCAGGCTGCTGAACATCAGCGCCGAAATGAGTCTGCCTGCCTGGGCATCGTCGATCTTCAGCTCTTCCGCAAGCTTCAACTTGATGCTGCCCAGAATCGAGAAAATCACTCCAAGGGCAAACACCCCCGAAAACGCGGTCATGCGAGCAATCACTTCTCCCAGTTCCATGGTTCTCTCCTTCCGCTATGCCCCGCTATAGCTGTGCGCCTTCGGGGCAGGTTGATGGACCCTATGTTCGCACCGTTCCCTTTCGGGGACGTCCTCCACATTCCCAGCTCCCCTATTCGCTACGATGGTACCCCTCCAAGCGCCGCAGGTCAAGCACGCAAGAACCCCGCGGGCCTGCGTTGCCAGAGTGGACGATATGGACACCATGGACGGCGTGACCGGCAGCGCGCAGCCATGCCCAGCTTGACATGACCGTCCACCCGGTCCGCTCTTGAACCCCTAGGCGCCCAGCGCTCGCCTTAACCCGCACCCCTATGACCCAAACAACAGCGTCAACCTCAGATACAAGAACCATATCATGCGCAAAGAGAGCAGAATAACGACGATCATCCCCAACGCGCCGATCAGATTGGTCCAGATCCGGTTGCGGCGCTCGCCCATAAGACCTTTCCGGTTGGCCAGCCACAAAATGGTGCCGGCCATGATCGGGTTGCCGATAACCGTCATGGCTTGCCCCACAATCATCAGATTTACGGGCGGGATATCGAACAACAAGCCAATACTGGCAACGACAAAGCCCAAAAGCAGCACACAAACGGTGAACATGCGCGGCCAGAAATCGTGCAGCCGCCCCGGAAGCCCCAACCCGTCAGCCAGCGCCGTGCCGCCGATCATGGCGTTGATCAAGAACGGGTTCAGAGCGATGGGAATCAGCCCGATGCAGAACAAATAGAACGCGACGGGCCCCAGCAGCGGCTGCAGTGTCATGGCCAAGTCGGCTACGTTGTCAGCGGGTCTGCCGAGAATGACCGTGCCCGCCGTGACCATGATCATCAGGCTCACAAACGTGAGCACACCAACCCCCGCAATTGAATCGCCGATGCCCCGATCGTAATCCTCTTTGTCCCAGCCCTTTTCGCGCACCAGATTTCCTTGAAAAAACGCCCCCGCCACCGAAAACGTAGTGCCCATCAGCGACGCAATCAGCACCAGCGGGTCTGTGATAGCCCCGTCGATGATCTCTGGAATGCCCAGCGACAACTCCTCAGGCACACCAGGCACCAGCCCCGTGAGCACGCCAAGCAGATTCGGGCGCGCAACAATCAAATTGACAAAAAAGGAGAATAGAACAATGCCCACCATAATTTTCATGACGTTCTCGAGCGTTTTGAACACAGACTGCGCCCGAAACATAAAGAGAATCATGACACCGTTAAGAAGGGCCAAGGCGCCCAACCGAACGGCCAAGGTGTAGCCTTCCGGTGCAAATGCACCGACCGCCAGCGAAACCGCCAGATTGTTCGAGAACTGAAACGCGGCACACGTCAGGCACAATACAATCCCCACCAGTGCCGCAAAAGGGCGGCCCGCTTCGCGCG
>PXBT01000105.1 GCA_003566815.1 Caldisericota bacterium | reverse complement strand
TGGATCGCGCGCCACTGTCCGATGCGGCACTGGCCGTGGCACCACCGGGCGGGCCGATGTATTTCATGCATCCGTTTCACGGCCGGGTTTTCGCCGGCACCTCCCACTGGCCCTGGTCGGGTGCAGCGGATCAGCCCCAACCGACCGACGAGCAACTTGAAACCTTCCTTAACGATCTCAACCGAGCAGCCCCCGGGCTACAGGTGACCCGAGACCACGTAGTGCGTGTCTTAGCTGGTTTTTTGCCGGGTCGCGGCCCCGGATCGAAGGAGTTGGCGGTTCGCGAGGCGCTGCACGACCACGGTCGGCACGGCGGACCCCAGGGCTTGTACAGCCTCTCCGGCGTCAAGTACACCACGGCCCGGCGCGTGGCCGCGGACGCACTGGCCATGGCCTGGCGAAGCCGTGGCGGCTTGCCGGACTATGGCGGCCTACCTCGGCCCCGGCCAAGTGCCGACGTCGCATTCAACGACGCTCGCTGGCCGCTCGACACGCCCAGCGCTCAGGCCACCGCGGCGCTGAGACGTGTCGTGGATGACGAAGCGGTACAGACACTGGACGACCTGCTGCTCAGGCGGACAGACTGGCTGGTCGATCCCGCCCCGGGCAAATCGATCGCCGCGGATGTTCGCCGACTGCTGGACCGGCCGCTGCCGCCAGACCTTACGAGGCCCAACAACGCGTGGCAGGAGAACTGATGGGGGAGGTTCAATCAGCGGTGTCCAGAGCCGGGGGCTCTGCGACGGCACACCGGCGGCCGCGCGCGAGTACGGGCTCGATCTGCCGTCGGCATGAAACCGGCAACGCTTCCCATTTTGAACCGGGAAGCGTCGCCGGCTTCCTAATCACTCGTCAGGCGGATGACTCCGGAAGCTCGATACGAGGCCACTGCACTGCGGTAGGCGCTTTCGCAGGACGCACTGCGCGTGCCTAGCCCCCCGCCCTCCATGCTGTTCATCCTGTCGCCGAATGTTTGCCCGATGGCGTCGGAACCACAACGCTCAAAGAGCCAGAGGTTGGTCCCGAGGTAGATGTCATCCGCGCTGCTGGCGACGTAGCTGCTGACGAGGCTCGGCAGCGCAGCCACTGGCAGGGCTTCCGAGCAGCATTGGAGACGTGGTTGCGCGGACGACATGACATGGAAGAAAGTTGTGTACATGTCCTGCGATCCGCGAAAGGGCTGGAAATTCGGGCCGTACTGTCCGGATCCAATGAACGTCGCTGGTTGGTGGTCACCGAACACGGCGAGCACGAAGGGCCGACCGGTACGGGCCTCGAGGTCTTCAAGGTACTGGACGAGCGAACGGATCGCTTCTGTCGTGGAACCGAGACGTCGCAGGAACTCGTGAACGGCGCAGTTCTGGTCAAAAGGCGCTGCTGACGCCAGGCGAACCGTAAAGCCACCGTCATCTGCGACACCACAATCGTGCGGAGAGTGGTTCTCGATCAGTACGATGTACGAGAAAAACGGCGCCATTGGATCGGATCCCAGCACAGCCTTAACGCTGTCGGTGGCCGCGGTATCTGTCGCGAACCAGGCCGACTCACTGCCGAGATCCTTGCTATCCAGCACGCGCTGGAACCCATAGCTCTCGTATGCGCGCCGCGCATTGAAAAAATCACCCTCGTGCGCCAGGAAAGCCCAGGTCTGGTAGCCACGCTCGGCCAGGTACGTGGTGAGACTCCACTCGACGTACGGTGAGAGCGAGGCGTGCGTGTACGCTCCCGAGTACCCGAACAGCCGCGAGTCCAGGCCTGTGATTGTCTCGAACTCGGCGATCCAGGAGCCGCCTCCCTTGCTGTTCACGCGCAGCGGACCGATCGCGTCCGTGAGTTCGTTCTCCTCGAACAGGTAAGCATCCCAGTCGCCCGTCAGGTCAAAAACAATCGAGGGATCGAACGTCGATTCGGCAAGGACCATGACGATGTTGGGTTTAACCGGGGCGGCATGGCTCGATGCAGACGGAAACGCGACATACCGCCGGACCGACTCCGACACCTGTTCGGGTTCCGGCAGTGGCGCAATGTCGCGGGCCATGTAGATGTCCCCGGCCGCTCTGGACTCGATGTGGTACGAATAGCCGAGGAACGGCCATATACCCACCCGGTCTGCGAGCCGTTTGACTCGATCAGGGTGCCAAGTGGACCTGTCCTCGCCCATCCACTCGTACACGTCCTGGAGGTGGGACGATGCCATGAGCACGATGATACCGACGAGCAGTGAACGGCCCCAGGGCTCAAACCTGCCTGGATGCCGCCAAACGTCTCGCACGAAGCGACCTGCGGCCAGCGCGCCCATAAAGACCCAGCCGAGCAATCCAACGGAGACAACCGTGACCGCCAGATGTCGGCTCCAGTGCGGCAGGGCCATGGCGTCCCAGAGTCCCGCAGGATTCGCCACCGCGATCCTCAGGTCCATCATGGTCAGCGGCAGACCCGTCAGATCGATCTTGACGTGGCTGACCCATTCGAGGAGCAGTGTGGTGCCGACGAGGCCGGCAAAGGTTGCCAGCCCGAGTCGAGGTGGCAGAAGCAGGCAGATCGCAGCGGCATATCCAAGCAGGGTCCAGCTGATCAAGAGTGGCTCGATCAGGAACAACACAAAGGAACAGCCTGCGAGGTACAGCGCGAGCAGCCATCGTATTGTGTTGCCGTTCAGGGCCACGGCGCCCAGCATTCCCGCCGCGAGAATGCCGAATCCCACGAGAATGGCACCCGTTGCCAGCGGGCCGATCGAAATGGAGGGCCCGCCCCTGAGCAGGTCGCTAAAGACGCTCAAGGTGATAAGCCCCAGTCCGAGCAGCCAGAGAAATCGATGGAATGCGGTGGGCGCCCACCGCAATTGCAGCAGCGCAGACGTTGGCTGCCGCATCATGAAATCCCATCGGGCCGCGGCCCTACGCCGGAACCCGTCGCTTTCGCGCAGCGAGAGCCTCGATTAATACGTCTCACAGGGTGCAACGGTTCATCCCCCAGCCCTCACGTCCTAGCCATCGCTATACGCGCCGCAAACCAAAAATTAACGATATCGCTTCTACGAAGGAAACAAAAGAGGTAAGGCAGGCAGATCAATTCATTGAAGCTGGAACAGCACGCCAACTTCCTCCGAAAAAATCAACCCGCTCGGGTTCCAATCTCCTCGTAAGAGTTGACCCTGCCGCCGATGACTGCGCCGTCGGATTTTGCAAAATAGCACCCTAGCGGGTAACCCGGGGGATCGGAACCCCTGGTGGGGGAACATAGGCCGGCTCCCGGGCTGGGAGGCTGGAAACCCAAGAATGTGCAGCGCCGGCCGGCCGGCTACGCCGCCCCCCCAGTCGATACGCGCGAAGAGCCAGCAGTGAGAGATCGCGCAGGGGCTCTGCTGAATCTTACCGCTGCTGGGATCAATCGACGGCGAACCCGTCGGCCCGCGACAGGCATCCGCCTAAAGCCTCGGTGGCCGACGCGCTTCGAGCACCGGACAGCCTGCCTCCTCCGACACGGCCTCACCGTGCGACCATATGTACGCGTGACAGACTCCGATACCGCTGCACCGCAGAAATCCGTCATGATAACGGATTTCGCGGGGTAGCTTGAAGGCTTCCCCCTTGATCTCGGTTGAGAGCCGGACAACGGGCAACCGCATACCGCATACCGCATCAGGAGTTGAAGACCGATGTCCACAGCGCCTCCTTTCATGTCGGCAATCCTGCTCTCCTACAATTGTGCTGATCACATTCTGGCGACCGTGCAAAGCGTCCTTGATCAGCGATGCGACCCAATGGAAATCATCATTTCCGACGACGCTTCGCAGGACGCCACCTTCACCGTTTTGCAGCGTGAGGTTGCCGCCTACCAAGGCCCGCATCGGGTCACGCTGCGTCGTCGCCAGACAAATAGCGGCAGCAAGCAGGTTCATCTGAAGGACATTTTCCCGCTTGCCTCGGGGCAACTCCTGATATTCTTTGACGGCGACGATATCGCCGAACCCTATCGGGTCCGCAGGATCGTTGAGGCGTTCCGCGCAAATCCGCGTGTAAGCGCAGTGTATTCCGATTATGCGTATATGGACCTCGAAGGCCGCTCCGGCGGAGGGGCCGGGGTGCCGCACCCGCCGCCCGGCGCCGATGCCCGCCATTGGTTCGCGAACGTTGACGCGTACGCGGCTGGGTCGACCCTCGCGGTACGGCGCGACGTGGTGGAGACGTTTGGCCCGCTGGACCCAGCCATCAACGAGGATGTCGTGCTGCCGTTTCGGGCGAGCCTTGTTGGCGATGTCTACTACATCGACGAGCCCTTGGTCCGCTACCGACGATGGGAGGGGAATTTCACGAGGAATCTCGAACGTTTCCAATCCATCGAGAACCTAAGGTCCTGGCTGCTGCGGGGCATTCGGGAGGCCCGTCGGCGGATGGAGATCCGGCTCGCGGATCTGGGCAAAGCCGAGGAGCTCGGCCTGATTCAGACAAAGGACTTGGAAGCCCTGCGCGCAACCGTTGCCGCATCGATGGCCGAGGCCGAGGCCAGCGCGTGCCTGGCAAGCCCCTCGCTGCTCGCTCGCCTCCGCTGCTTGGTACGGCTGAGCTGGCCTGGCGAGCATTGGCGGGATTTTCCCCAGAATGCCTTTTTGACACTGGCACCGGGTCTGTACCTGAAGTATAAACGACGCAACCGCTGAGACACTCATGGACGAATTGCGCCCACCGAATACAACGATGGATCGAGACGACCTTCTGGCCCGTATTCCACGACAACGCGAGCCGTTATCTCGCCCTGCCGCAGGATCCGCGACAACGCTATACCGTCTCGGCGTTATTTCTTGGCCACACGGGCTGAAACTCAAGACACAACCATGTGCGGGCAGAAAATGGATGGGCCGAGGAGTAGGAGTACCATAACCGCATGTCCTACGCCCTGAGAAAACGCAGCCTCGTCACCGGCGGCGCGGGCTTCCTTGGTTCGCATCTGTGCGAGCGGTTGCTGGAGCGCGGCGACGACGTGCTCTGCGTCGACAACTTCTTCACCGGCACCAAGGACAACATCAAGCATCTGCTGGAGAACCCGCATTTCGAACTCATCCGCCACGACGTGACCTTTCCGCTCTACGTCGAAGTGGACGAGATCTACAACCTGGCCTGTCCGGCCTCGCCGATCCACTACCAGCACGACCCGGTGCAAACCACCAAGACCAGCGTGCACGGCGCGATCAACATGCTCGGCCTGGC
>PXBT01000088.1 GCA_003566815.1 Caldisericota bacterium | reverse complement strand
CTCTGGTTTTTTTCAGTCTGGTGAACTATATTCGCTTGACAACAGCAGGTAACCCTGAAATACCAGCTTCAACCATGATCATTTACTTTGCTTTTGGCTTGTTGGTAAGCTACCTTTACATAAGGACCAACAATTTATTTATTGCGGGCTTTATGCAGGCGGCACTCATCTTTCCTCCCCTGGGGCTCATTGTGGGCAAAGAATTTGCCTTGACGGATATTGGCTTTATTATTACATCGCTTATCTTTGCAATATTTTTGATTGTTCTCACGGAAACTTATGCAATGTGGGGCAAAACTCTGGAGTTTAACACAGAGGATGAATCCGATGAAGAAGAGCAGAATGAAATGAATGAGAATGAGGTTCCTGTAGAGACCGTCGAATAAATGGTAATTACATGAAAATAAGAGGGTAAATTTGAAAGAAAGATTATTGCTGATTGATGGCTACAATCTTGCATTTCGAAGTTTTTATGCAGTTCCTTCCACCCTCGAAACTTCTCAAAATGTACCTGTTAATGCTTTATATGGGTTTGTTCGAATTTTTCTCTCTGCCATTGAAACCCTTTCTCCTGATTATGTGGTAGTTTGTCTGGACGCTCGAGCGCAAACATTTCGTTCCATGGCAGACAAGGAGTATAAAGCTCAGCGAAAAGCTACTCCAGAGCCTTTGAAAATTCAACTGGAACTTCTTGTGAAACAACTTCTTCCCGGACTCAGGATACCCTTTTTGGTCCGTGACGGCTATGAGGCTGACGATCTCATAGCAGGTTGCTGCAGGAAGTTTGCAGATGAATTGGAAGTGGTCATCATATCCAATGACAGAGATTTATATCCTCTGCTTTCCCGGAACCAGGTGGCCATATATTTTCCTGATAAAAAAAAATCTCCCCTGCTTTACACTGAAGATGATTTCATTAAAGAATATGCCATACAACCTTCACAATTTGTGCTTTTCAAGGCACTTGCGGGCGATGCTTCAGATAATATAAAAGGGGTTCCTGGCATTGGCCCCAAAACAGCAATTCGCTTGATTCAGCAACATGGCAGCCTGGATCAAATGCTAAACAGCTCTGAGTCCAGATGGTCAACTATTTTACAGGAAAAAAAAACCCTCGTGCTTCATAATCTGGCTCTGGTTCAATTGTTGGATCAGGTTTCTATTGATCAAGACAAGGATGCTTTGAGGTTTAACAAGGTTTGCCCGGAAGATATGGTGGAAATTGCAAGAGCATTTGAGTTTCATAGTTTGTTGAAAACCTATCAAAAACAAACAACTGCCAATCATGCGCAGGAATCTCCTATTGAAGTCCAGTCACTGGAAAATTTTAGTGATGAAAAGATCCAGTCATGGCTTGATCTTGATGAATGGACTTTTTTATATTTTGAAGAAAAATCATTAATGCAGGCCTATCATCCTCAAGTCGGAATACTGGAAGATGTCATTAAAAAGAATACATTGCTTCAGGAAGAAAACTCACTTTATTCAGATGCTGACAAGATGAAGAACACAATGAAATCTCTGTTTCTTTCTTCGAGCCGTATCATCACTTTTGATGCAAAAAAATTAATGCATTTGCTGAATATTGACTTCTGCCAATCTATTCCTGAAGTCGATGATTTACAGGTTATGTTTTATTTGTTGCACCCCAACCTGAAGCAATATGGCATGGATGAGTTTATGCTTAGATACGGGGATGACCATCAGGAAATGAATGCTGAAAATTTGGCTGAAGCTTGCCCATGGATCCAAAAAGAGTTGGAAAAACTGCACTTGATCAAAGTGTATCGAGAGCTTGAAAAACCACTTATAAAGGTTCTTTATGACATGGAGAGACAGGGTATTAACATAGCAATCCCTGAGCTTGAAAAAATTAAGGCGAAGCTCCTCAAACTTATTGCCCAAACAACATCAGAAATACATGCTTACGCAGAAGATGATTTTAATATAGCTTCTCCCAAACAGCTTTCATTTGTGTTGTTTGAAAAATTGAAACTACCTCCTGTAAAAAAGACCAAAACAGGCTTTTCCACCAATGCTGAAGTATTGGATTTATTGGAACCCATGCACCCCATCATTTCAAAAATCAAAAAATACCGAGAAATGACCAAATTATTATCCACTTATGTGGAAGTATTTTTAAAAAAAACCAACAAAAACGGAGTGCTTCATACCACTTTTTTGCAGGCGGGGCCATCTACAGGCAGGATTTCAAGCATTGAGCCCAATTTGCAAAACCTTCCCTCAGCCACGGTAGCTGATATGACTTTGAAGTCCATTGTTGTACCATCGGATAAAGATAAGATTTTTGTCAGCGCTGATTACTCTCAGATTGACCTTCGAGTTTTGGCTCACTTTTCAGAAGATCCTGTGTTGATAGAAGCCTTTCACAATGAGAAGGATATTCATGAACAAACCGCACGCATGATTTTCAAACTCAGCCCAAAGGATATCGTAGAGGAAAAAATGAGAAAAACAGCCAAAACCATCAATTTTGGGATTATTTATGGCATGAGTGCTTTCGGCCTTTCCAATGCCTTGAACATAAGTGAAAAAGAAGCATCGGACATCATAAGAAACTATTTCGCATCGTTCCCGAAAGTGGCTGACTTTAAGAAAACAGTGATAGAGAAAGCTCAGAAAGATGGCTTTGTCATTACGCTGGCTTGCAGACGCCGTCCCGTGCCTGAAATTAATAGTTCAAACAAGCAAATACAGCAACTGGGCGAACGACTCGCTTTTAATACGATCATACAGGGAAGTTCAGCGGATATTATAAAAACTGCTATGATTCGGATGCATAATGAGTTGCAGAGAATTAAGCATGCGCATCTTTTACTTCAAATCCATGATGAGCTGATTTGGGAGTGTGCCATGGGAGAAGCAGAAGAAGTAAAGTGCCTGGCATTGAAAGAAATGGAGCATGCATTTGCTCTTAAAGTGCCCCTTAAAGTGCATATCAAAAAAGGTAATAACCTGGCAAGTCTAACTACTTTCGATGGACTATAAAAACTTCATTGTGGGCATTTATGGCCCTGCAGGATCAGGAAAGTCATATGCAGCTGGTTGCATGGTGAGACTTGCAAATGGATTGCTCATTGATGGAGATGAGCTTTGTCACGAGGTGTTGAATAAAGTTTTGGTCCAACAAAAACTGGCACAATATTTTGGAGATTCTATAGTCGATAACGGAAGCATCAATAGAAGAAAATTGGGTGAAAAGGTGTTTCAGGATACATCTTCACTCGAATACCTGGAAAGCATTGTATGGCCGGAAATAGAAAAAATCATCACATGCAGAATTTGCTCAAACCAACAAAAGATGATAGTTATTGATGCTGCAGTATTAATTAAAGCTGGATGGGACAAATATTGTGATTTAACCCTATACATGGATTGCGAAAAGGAAAAACGAAGGAAAAACTTATTAAAAAAAGGGATAAAAGAAAAAAGAGCCCAACTGCTCCTTGATGCGCAAAATGATTTTGAGCTTCAGCGACATCATGCTGATATAATCTTAAGCAACAACAAGAGCCTGGAAGATTTGGATCAGCAGATCAGGAAGCTGATTTTATCCTGGACTCAAGATAAAACCAGGCTAAAAAAGGCAGAGCAACGGTGCCAACAGAAAGAAGCCATGTAACGGTATAGTTCAATATAAAGGAAGTAGATCGCTGAGCGCTGATTTCAAGCAAACTGCCAGCAATATCTATAATGATCAACAAGACCACTAAAAAAACTGCAGAAAACCAGGGATATTTTTTCCATTGATGGAAATTGTCTCTGCTCCATCGAGCCAGACTCAATGCAGCAAGGATCAATACTGAAACAGCATAACCCTGCAAAAAACCTGGATCACGAATAAAAGGCGGATGCTCAAAAAAGACTCTGACAGCCCATTGGAGCACATGCATTTTGAAGAATGCATAGGGGGTGGCTATAAAGGACCATATTCCTGCCAACAATAAGAAAAGCAGGATAAAGCGCAGTAAAAATTTGCCAGGTTGTTTGGGAACTATTTCCATCGGATCCACCATAAAAAATAGCCTACAACGAGCAAAACGAAAGAGGTTTGCCATATCAAAAGATGGGCAATCTCAAATGCCCTGAAAGAAGAGACTGCAATCGCCATCAAGGTGATCATTCTTATATAATTCACCAACAATGAGCTGAACACGGCTCCGATGATTCCCAATATTTTTTTACCGGATCGAGCCGGGTAGGCAAGAATAATGCCTGATAGAATGGCAATGGGATAAACCCCGGTACAATCAGGAACAATGGAAAAACGAAGACGAGTACCTTCGCTTAGCTGAAGCACATGAGGCTCAACAAGGTTAACAGGAATAGAAAGAAGGTTCATTATTCCGTAAAGACTGGTAGCGGTAAATTTGATGAAAAAATCCTGTACGAAACCAAGGGAAAAAACAATGACCAGAATGCTTATGAATATAATTGAAAGCAAGAGAAACCAAAGAATGGGAAATGTTGAAGATTTGGGTGTGGTTATTTTTTTTTCTTTTTTCATAAGACTAAAAAAAAAGAGCAGGTAGTTTGCTACCTGCTCTTTTTTAAGGGTTCAATGAACCTCAGGAGTTTTTTGATATAAGGCTTTTGCGAACACCAAAAGCGCCAAATGCCAACAGGAGGATGGCAATAGCGCCCAAGCCGAAATGATTCATAACTGGAATGGGATGCTCTACGGGAATATCGCGAAATCCACCGGAATAAACCAGGGAGTAGGGGACAGGTTGACGACCAATAGCTTTGGGGAAATTGGCAGGGACAATGCGGATAGTGTATTCGCCTTTGACAGGGTTTTTAATTACAATGCGTTCCACATTGTTGAGCACATCAGTTTCCTGGGGATTGGGGATGAAATAGTTGGGGTTCTGACCCAAATCAGGATCGCCAAACTGGTTGCCACGGAAGATTTTCCCACTGGCTCCGGGTTCCTGGACAACCAGGTCCATATCATAAAACAGCACGGGCCAGGTATTGGGAGTTGCGGATCGATCGTTCCAAACGAGGGTGGCCTCGAAGGGTACATCGGTGCGATCAACCACTACTTTATATTCAATGGGACTTTCGTCAATGCCTCGGGTGTTGTCGTCCCATCGCTGAACCTTGGGAGCCAAAGGAAAGAGGGACTTGAATACATTCAAGCGACCCCAGCCCTGATTGAAATCAGGCCGGGAGACAACATCGCTGTATTGTTT
>PXBT01000176.1 GCA_003566815.1 Caldisericota bacterium | reverse complement strand
TTGCAAACAATTAAAGGAGGAAAATAATGGCTAAACAGAAATTTGAACGAACGAAACCCCATGTTAATGTGGGAACGATTGGTCACATCGATCACGGGAAAACCACCCTGACCGCTGCGATCACCAAAGTATTGGCTACCGTAAGCAATACCGTAGCCAAACGATATGATGAAATCGATAATGCTCCCGAAGAAAAAGCCCGTGGCGTGACCATTAATGTCCACCACACCGAATATGAAACTGAAAATCGTCACTATGCTCACATCGATTGCCCCGGCCACGCCGACTACATTAAAAACATGATCACCGGTGCCGCCCAAATGGATGGCGCTATCCTTGTAGTATCCGCTGTCGATGGCCCCATGCCCCAGACCCGCGAACACCTCTTGCTGGCCAAGCAGGTCAATGTGCCCAAAATGGTGGTCTTTCTCAATAAAGTGGACATGGTTGATGACCCCGAACTCCTCGAACTGGTCGAAGAAGAAGTCCGCGATCTTCTGGACAAATACGGCTTCCCCGGACAGGAAATTCCTATCGTCCGTGGTTCCGCCCTCAAAGCTCTCGAAACGGAAGGCGACCTGAGCGATGCCAATGCCGATGCCAAGCCTATCTGGGATCTGATGAAAGCAGTAGATGATTACATTCCTATGCCCGAACGTCCCACCGACCGACCTTTCCTAATGCCCGTCGAAGATGTTTTCACCATCACCGGCCGCGGCACGGTGGTTACCGGCCGTATTGAGCGTGGACAAGTAAAAACCGGCGAAGATGTGGAAATTGTAGGTCTCAGCGATGAGCGTCGCAAAACCGTTTGCACTGGCGTAGAAATGTTCCGCAAAATCCTCGATTCCGGTCAGGCCGGCGACAATGTAGGCTTGCTCCTGCGCGGCGTAGAGCATGACGAAGTCGAACGCGGACAAGTTATTGCCAAACCAGGCTCCATCAATCCCCACACCCAGTTTGAAGCAGAAGTCTACATCCTCTCCAAAGAAGAAGGCGGACGCCACAAAGCATTTATTACCGGCTATCGCCCCCAGTTCTACCTTCGCACCACCGATGTTACTGGTGAAATCAAACTCCCTGATGGCGTGGAAATGGCGATGCCAGGCGACAACATTCAAATGACCGTAACCTTAATCTACCCCGTAGCCATTGATGACGGTTTACGCTTTGCCATTCGTGAAGGCGGAAGAACCATTGGTGCTGGTGTAGTCACCAAAATCTTGAAATAGTAAAGGAAGTTGAGGGCAAGATGTCAGTTCAAAAAATGCGCATCAAATTAAAAGCATATGATCATCGGATTCTAGACCAATCCGTTAAAAGAATTTTAGAGACAGCTTTGAGCTCAGGAGCCAGAGTTTGTGGACCAATACCCTTACCCACAAGACGCTCAGTTTATACAGTTTTACGATCACCTCATATTGATAAAGACTCAAGAGAACAGTTTGAAATAAGAATTCACAAACGGTTAATTGATATACACGAACCCTCTGCTGATGTTACGAGAGCTTTAATGAATATCGATTTACCTGCTGGCGTTGACATTGAGATCAAGCTGTAGCAATAGGGAGGAAAGTATGAGTTTACGCATGATGGGTTTTAAAATAGGAATGACCCATATATGGAAAGATATGCAAATGATACCAGTAACTGTATTACATATTCCTGATGGAGTCATTGTGGACCGTAAAACACAGGAAAAACATGGTTACAACAGTATTAAAGTAGGCATAATTCCAATAAAGGAAGAGAAATTAACCAAGCCTGTAGCAGGCCAATTTAAAAAAATTGGTAAATTTTTCAAGCATATTTATGAAATAAAGGATGTGGATATCCCTGAAACTGAATCAGTGAACATTGCACTTTTTTCTGAAGGGGAAAATGTTCTCGTTACAGGTACTTCAAGGGGACATGGTTTTTCTGGAGTTATGAAAAGATACAATTTTTCTGGACAACCCAATTCCCATGGTGCCATGTCTCACAGAAGAACAGGCTCCATTGGATGCAGGCTCACACCTGGGCGTGTATTAAAGGGAAAAAAAATGCCTGGCAGAATGGGTGGAAAAACAACCACTGAGTTAGGAAAAGAAATAGTGCAGGTTATACCCGAAAAAAATCTGGTGTTGATAAAGGGTGGCGTTCCTGGTGCAAAGCAATCCATGGTGTTTATCAGAAAATCGGAGCGTGGAAAATGAAACAACTTAATAGTTATGACTTTGAAACAAAAACTACTGGGACTTTGGAAGCTGATTTTCGCAATTTACCTGAAAAGCCCCATTTTGACTTGATGCATCAAGCAGTTATTGTTACAAGAAATAATGCAAGAGCTGGAACAGCCTGCGCAAAAACAAGATCAGAAGTAAAGTTCAGCACCAAAAAACCATGGCGTCAAAAAGGTACAGGTAGAGCGAGAGTTGGCTCAAGAAGATCACCCATATGGGTTAAGGGTGGAGTTACTTTTCCGCCAAGACCAAGAGATTTTTCTGTTTCATTTCCCAAAAAACAACGGAAATTAGCTTTCAGATCTGCATTTTTAATGGCAACAGAAAAAGAAAATGGATTGATCGTGTTAAAGAATTTTCAAGTTTCAGACATGAAAACGAAAACAGTCCTTAATTTACTAAATAAGGAAGAATGGTCAAAGAGAAAAACTCTGGTAATATACGATGAGTCCAATGGACCAATATATTACGGATTAAGAAATGTTCAGCGTTTTACTCCAATGCAATGGCAATCGGTTTGCACTCTTGATTTTGTAAGCCATGATTGCATTTTAATCACGGAAGAAGCATTGAATTGCTTGAAAGAGAGGCTGGAAAATGCCTAAAAATAGAACCGTTTTAATCAAGCCATTTATTACAGAAAAGGCTATGGAAAAACAAAATGAAGGCATCTATACTTTCTTGATTGACAATCTATGCAATAAAATGGAAGTCAAGAATGCTGTTGAGGAAATGTTTAATGTAAAAGTGAGTGATGTTCGCACTACCAAAGTTTACCACAAAAAGAAACGCACTAGAAAAGGTACTTTCAAAGCAACAAAGGTGATGAAAAAAGCTACTGTCGTGTTGCAAAGCGGACAAACCATAGAAACACTTAACATTAAGTAGCAAGAAAGAGGTTGAGTAATGGCTATAAAAAAACACAAACCAACATCTCCGGGTCAAAGAGGCAGGGTTTCAATTTCAAGAGAAACATCTACAACACACAATCGACCCTACAAACCACTGCTAAAAAGCTTTAAAAAATCCGGAGGCCGTAATAATCAAGGAAAAATTACAATGCGTCACATTGGCGGGGGGACAAAAATTCTCTACAGAATTATTGACTTCAAAAGGGACAAGCTTAATATACCAGCCAAAGTAAGCACTATTGAATATGATCCCAACAGGACAGCACTTATTGCTTTGGTAAGCTACCTTGATGGAGAAAAGAGATATATCCTGGCTCCCAATGGCATTAAAGTTGGTGACAAGATTATAAGTAGTGATTCCGCGGATATTATTCCTGGAAACTCATTAATGTTGACTCATATACCCACAGGAACTATGATTCATAACATTGAATTGAAACCAGGATGCGGAGGAATTCTTTGCAGGACTGCAGGAAGCAGTGCCCAGTTGATGGCAAAAGATGAAAATTATGCTCACATTAGATTGCCTTCAAGCGAAGTTCGATATATTCCTCTCAGATGCAGAGCCACTGTTGGACAAGTCAGCAATATTGAGCATGAAAATACAGTTTTATCCAAAGCAGGAAGATCAAGATTGATGGGTCGCCGACCTCATGTAAGAGGCTCAGCCATGAATCCATGCGATCACCCTCACGGCGGTGGAGAAGGAAAAGCACCTGTAGGTCATCCAGGGCCAATGACTCCATGGGGAAAGCCTGCTTTAGGTTACAAGACACGCAATAAAAAGAAAAAATCAAGTCGTTACATTTTGCAACGAAGAAAATCAAAGTAAAGGGATGAGGAGGATACTTTGGGAAGTGAAGTAAAAAAAGATATAAAAAAAGCAAATAAAGCTCCTTATGTTGATGAAAAGCTAATGAGTAAAATTCAAAAAATGAAATTAACGGGCGAAAAAAAGATTATAAAAACCTGGGCCCGTTCATCAACTATAGTATCTGATATGGTTGGCTTTACTATAGCAATACACAACGGTAAAGCACATATTCCTGTCTATATTAGCGAAACCATGATTGGACATAAGTTGGGCGAATTTGCTGCTACTAGAGCATATCGTTCTCATCGAAAGTCTGATCGAGCAGGTTCGAGATAAGGAGAGTATGAAGAAATAATGGAAGTTTATGCAAAATTAAAGAATTCACGAATTTCTCCATATAAGGCCAGGAAAGTTGCTGCCTTGATTCGAAGAAAGGATCTTGAGACCGCTTATGCTATTCTTCAGGCTCTGCCTCATAAGGGCGCGAGACTGATATACAAGGTGCTTCATTCATCTGAAGCCAACGCAACCAATAATTATCAGATGGATAAAAAAAACCTCTTTGTCAAAAGGGTATTAGTTGATGAGGCTACTCCTTACAGAAGACTGAAACCCAGAGCAATGGGAAGAGCAGATATAATGAAAAGACGCAATTCCCATATTACAGTTTATGTTGCAGAGAAGGAGGATTAATTAGCATGGGTCAAAAAGTACATCCTTTTGGATATCGATTGGGAGTTATTTACGATTGGAAAGCTCGTTGGTTTGCCAAGCCTGCAACTTATGCAGAACAATTGGTGGAAGATATAAAACTTCGCAATGAAATTGACAAGCTTAATAAAGAAGTATCTATTTCCAAGACTGAAATTGAGCGAAGAGGAAACGAGATTAGAATCAGAATTTTTACAGCAAGACCAGGGATACTTATTGGAAAACGGGGCTCAAATATTGAGAGCCTGAAAAAGCGTCTGCAAAAGTTAGTCGATAATGCTATTTTAAAAATTGAAGTGGTGGAAGTATCAAAACCTGATTTGAGCGCAAAATTAGTGGCAGAAAATGTTGCATTGCAAATTGAGCGAAGAATTGCTTTTAAAAGAGCAATGAAGCAAGCTATGTTTCGTGTCATGAAGAATGGAGCTCTGGGTGTCAAAGTATCTTGCTCCGGAAGATTGAATGGCGCTGAAATAGCCAGAACAGAATGGTTTAGAGAAGGCCGTATGCCTTTACATACCATTAGGGCTAAAATTGACTACCATTGTGCAGATGCGCATACAAAATTTGGC
>PXBT01000158.1 GCA_003566815.1 Caldisericota bacterium | reverse complement strand
TTCGACTTTTCCGCCGAAACCTCCGGAAATCCTTCCTGATCACGGAATTTCACAACGCGAATGTCCACTGGTTACTCCTCACTGTTCCGGTCGCTCCAACCTGCCCGGCAGGCACACCCGCCGGTTGGGACAATACAGCAGCACTCCCATTGGACGGCACAGACGGTAACTATACCATTACACTCGAACTTCCCGGTGGCGGTGAAATTAAGTTCATCGAAATCCTGGGAGAATGGGCACCTCAGTATGGTACCGATGAAGACGGCACAAGCGAAAGCGGCAACCTCGTTTACCGCCCCGACGAAGACACGCCAGACCCATTGGGTATTCCTGCCCCGGAAGAAGCAGGCACCTATCATATCCATGCAAATACAAACGATCTGGTTTATGAAATAACACCGGTCGAATAATTCAAGCAATATGAATTGAAAAAAAAGAGGGGATGCTTTCACATTCCCTCTTTTTTTATCTCAAAAGCTTGAATTTGTTGCACTAAACTGGTTAAGACAGAAAACAACAGGTGTCTTTCAAGGTCAGAACATATCCACTTCGGAAAATACCCTGTAGACCTTGTCGCCACGCCGAACTGCTTCAGGCACTTTCAGGGAACAAACATCCCCCTTTTGCACACTTTCCACAAACTGATCATTCAAACGAATATCCTTAACGGAAACATCAACGGCCCCTGTGGTAGGGCCAATGATCATCAGATCATCATTTGTGGAAAAAGCGTTGGTTTCCATAGTGATCTCTGCAACCTGAAGTTTGGAAAAATAATTTGTCACCTTTCCCACAAACTGTTTGCGACGCGCAGCCTGAGAGCCATATCGCTCCGACCACTCTCCCATTGTGCGGCCCAGGTAGTAGCCATCCCAGAAGCCACGGTTGAACACACCACGCAACTGCTCCGTCCATGCGTCGACCTTTTCACGACTGTACGAACCCTCAGCAATAGCCTGGACAGCCTCCTTGTAACAGCGGGTAACGGTTTTTACATAATCTGCACTGCGGCCACGTCCCTCAATCTTGAAAATCTCTACGCCGGCGTGAATAATCTTGTCGATAAAGCCAATGGTGCATAGGTCCTTGGGAGACATGATATACTCATGGTCCACCTCCACCTCATATCCCTCCTCCTTGTCGGTAACAAGATACGACCTGCGGCAAAGCTGCAGGCAGGCTCCCCGGTTGGCAGAATAGTTCATGTTGTCAAGACTCAGGTAACACTTGCCGCTCACTGCCATGCATAAGGCACCGTGAACGAAAATCTCGATTTTGACAAGCTCGCCACCCAGGCCCAGTATGTTTTTTTGCCTGATTCCCTCTGTGATGGCGTGCACCTGTTTGAGGCTTAACTCGCGCGCAAGCACCACCACATCAGCATATTGTGCATAAAACTGAATGGCTGGCAGGTTGGTAATGTTGCACTGTGTGGAAATATGTATACGCATGCCTTGCCGGCGTGCATATTCCATCACCGAAATATCGGAGGCAATAATGGCAGAAACACCTGCGGCCTTCGCCTGGTCAACGGTGGCTCGCATCTCACCCATTTCATCATCATACACAATGGTGTTTAACGTAAGGTATGACTTCACGCCATGCGTGCGGCATATAGATGCAATCTCGTGCAAGTCGTCAAAAGAAAACTTTTTGGATGAACGGCTGCGCATATTGAGTTTACCAACCCCAAAATAGACGGCATCGGCACCACCTTGTATAGCAGCATGCAACGACTCGTAAGAGCCGGCAGGGGCCATGATCTCTATGTCGTTTTTTGAAGACATCACATTGTGGATATTTCCGGACTAAACAAACCGCATACCTATTATTGAACCCAGATGCGCTTTGAGTTTTGCCTTGACTTCATCCATAGGCACAGGCTCACCAAGCTCCTTTTGCATCGACGTAGCCTTTTTATCCGTATAGCCACAGGGATTGATCAGCTCAAAATAGCTTAAATCCGTGTTGACATTAAAGGCGAAACCGTGCATGGTAACCCAGCGGCTGCTGCGTATGCCAATTGCGCATATTTTCCGGGCTTTTGCCGGATTCCCGGCATCCAGCCAAACACCGGAGGCGCCTTTCAGTCGTTCCCCTTCTAATCCATATTCCGCAATGGTACGTATGATGGCTTCCTCAAGGTTGGCAACGTATTGATGTATGTCGGGTGAAAAGTTATCAAGGTCCAGGATGGGATATCCAACAATTTGACCCGGACCGTGATAGGTGATGTCGCCACCCCTGTTGATCTTGTAATATGTGGCCTCTTTCTGCTGAAGCTCAAGCATATTTACAAGCAAATTGTTTTCAGAACCATTTTTACCAAGGGTGTACACATGGGGATGCTCGCAAAATAGCAGGTAATTGCTGGTTTGCTTCTCCGAGCCGGGATTTCCTCTGTTGAACATTTTTTGATCAATGATCCCTTTGAACAGCTTTTCCTGGTAATCCCAGGCTTCCTTATAATCTATAACATCAAGGTCCTGAAATGAAACAGAATTATTCATTTGTTGGTTTATTCGTTGGGGCGAAACACTCTTCACCCGTACAGTTATTTTGCTCTTTAACAATATGGCCTCCCCTGTCATTCTGAGCGCTAGCGAAGAATCTGTTGGGCCCTCCCTTGTCTCTCTGAGCGCTAGCGAAGAATCCGTTGGCAAGCTGCCCCTCCGTTCAGAACGACACACTTTTTCCTTCCTGCTCTATTGTGTCGGGGCATTGCGAAGCACCTCCAGCGTGAGGTCCCAGAATTTTTCCACAGTGCTGATTTCCACTTTTTCATCGGGTGAATGTGCGCCCCGCATTGTTGGGCCATAGGAGATCATATCCATTCCCGGATACTTTTCGCCGATTATACCACATTCCAGCCCGGCATGTATCACCAGCACTTTGGGAGATTCCTTGTAAAGGTTCTCATAAGCTTTTTTAGTAATAGCCAGAATAGCAGAGTCCATATTGGGCTCCCATCCGGGGTAACCGTCACCGTGTTTTACTTTGGCACCGGCAAGCTGAAAAACACTGGCAACCATGTCGGCGATATCGCGCTTGCCGGTATCCAGTGAACTCCTTTGGCTGGTAACAACCACAATTTCATTGGCTGTCATCTTTACAGAAGCCAGGTTTGTAGATGTTTCTACCAGACCAGGAATATCCGGCGACATCGCCATCACACCGTGTGGGCAAGCGTAAAGTGCATTCAGGAGCTTGTGCTGTATATCGTATTCTATGAGCGCTTCCGGCATCACGGAGGATTTCAGTTCAATTTGCAAACTCGGCTCATTCACCTTCATTGCAGATTGAATTTCTTTACCCAGGGTATCGCAAAACTCTTTCAATGATTTTTCATGACGTTTTGGTACCGTAATGGTGGCAAAGGCCTCCCGCGCAATTGCATTGTGGAGATTTCCGCCTTTTATCTCGGCTATGCGCAGCTCATACATCTTTTCGGCATTCCACAGAAGCCGGTTCAGTATCTTGATGGCATTGCCCCGGCCTTTACTGATATCATCACCAGAATGGCCTCCTTTCAGACCTGTAACAGATAAAGTAAATGCCAAATGGTCGGCTTCTGGGTTTACCCGGTTTAAAGGCAGGGTGATCATGGTGTCAATACCACCGGCACAGCCAATAAACAGCTCACCGTCATCTTCAGAATCCAGGTTCAGTAAAATGCGGCTATTCACAAAGCCTTTCTCAAGGTTAAAAGCCCCGGTTAGCCCGGTTTCCTCATCCACGGTAAAGAGGCATTCAATCGGGCCGTGCGCTATATCGTCGGCCTCAAGCAAAGCCAGCTGCGCAGCTACCCCAATGCCATTGTCCGCACCCAGGGTTGTACCATCGGCCTTAACCCAGCCGTTTTCGATTTGGGGGCGAATGGGGTCATTGTCAAAGTCGTGGGTAACGCCTTCATTTTTCTCACAAACCATGTCAACGTGGCTTTGCAGCACAATAGACGCGCGATCTTCATAGCCTTTTGTCGCACCTTTCCTGATAAGCAGGTTACCAATCTTATCTTGTTTCACTTCAAGCTTATGCCTTTTGGCGAAATCTTTGAGGTAAGCAAGAATTTTCTCTTCTTTTTTTGAAGGGCGGGGCACCTGGCATATCTCTTCAAAAAGTTGCCAAAGCCTCGCTGGCTTTAATTCTCCTAGAACTTTTGTCATATAATTCACTTTTTTTTAGGTAGGCAAAGATACAAAATTCCTTGTTTTACGGGCTACATGCCGGCTGACACAGGCAGGTAGCAAGACGAGATGTAATTATCTGGCACCTGTAGTCAGGGTATTTCGCCAGACTCAATACTTGATAGGGTCAAAACCCTGGCCATATACCCCCATCACATTCGAAACAGAAATAAAGGCATTGGCATCTATCTCCTTGATACTTCTGAACACGACAGAGGTTTCATGTCTACGCACAACCACCATTAATACGGCGCTTTCTTCCCTGCTGTACCATCCTTGCCCGTTGAGCAGCGTGACACCCCTTCCAATATCATTGGCAATGTGTTCAGCAATTTCCTCATATTTTGGTGAGAAAATAAACATTTGCACGCTGCGCCTGTGTCCCATAAGCAGCATATCGATAGAATAGGAAGCGACAGCCATTGTGACGTACCCATACACCATCACTTCAAGCGACTGGAAAAGAAAGTATGATGATGAAATGATCACCAGGTCAAGGTACAGGATGATCCGGCCGTGGCTTATGTTTCTGTATTTGTTGATGATCATGGCGATAATGTCGGTACCTCCTGTGCTGCCTCCCTGAGTAAATACCAGCCCAACTGAGGCACCGCCCATGATGCCTCCAATGATAGCCGACATAAAGCGGTCGTCTACAACCGGTGCTGTGATCAGGGGTTGCAAGATGGCAAAAAACAGGGTAAGAACACCGGCGCTGTATATTGTTTTAATGCCAAAACCAAAGCCCAGTGATTTGATCCCAAATATTATCAGCACCAGGTTTACAAGAAAAAAGGTAACAGCAACCGGAATGCCTGTGGCATAATACAACAGCGCAGCTGCACCCGTAACGCCGCCACCGACAATTTCGGAGGGCAAAAGAAATGCTGTCCAGGCCAGCGCATTCACAAAAAGCGCAAATGTGATAATACTGTAGCTTTGAAGACCTGTCCAAAAGGGGTGTTTCTGTTTTTTCATTCGATTGTGATGGTTATATTGTTGATATTAAGATGCATATCCGGTCAATGGATATTTGCTGTTTTGTTAATTTACCTGCCTTCAAAGTTAGCCAATTTCATAATGTTTGGATGTCCTTTGCACGGCGCATACCAAAAAAAGCCCCACCACTTAATGTGATGAGGCT
>PXBT01000092.1 GCA_003566815.1 Caldisericota bacterium | reverse complement strand
ACATTTGGTTTGCTATGGTGGCAAGATTATGAAGATTTTGATGGACCAATTTATTGGCAAGACTAAGATAAAGCATTTGGATTTTGTATCCTGAGAATCGTTCTTTCAGGGTGTTGGCAAGAGCAAGCGTGGATTCGGGGTTATGAGCGCCATCCATCAAGATCATTTTTCCATTAAGCTTAATGGTTTCAAATCTTCCCGGCCATGATGCTTGCCTTAGTCCCTTGCGAATATGGCTTTCCTTGATAATGATTCCTTTTTTTGCAAGAAGCTCTGCACTGGCTAATGCCAAAGATGCATTGACAGCCTGATGTTTACCTAAAAGAGATAATTCAAGCAAAGGGTAGGGAAGCCCTGTAATGTAACTTAAAACATCGAATCGTTCTTTCTCAAACAAGTTTGCTGGATAAGTGGAAACTTCATAATCACGATAAACAGAATAGTGCCTGACGCCTTCCCATTTTGCTTTTTCTTGAATAATCACTTCTGCTTCAGCAGGCTGAGGAGCTGAAAGAACTGGAGCGGATGGTTTGATAATGGCTGCTTTTTCTCTTGCAATAGCGGAAATGCTATAACCCAGTCGTTCCACGTGATCCAGACCAATAGTTGTTAAAATGGTCAGAAAAGGGTTGATTAGAGCATTAGTGGCATCAAGTCTTCCGCCCATGCCTGTTTCAAGAATGACAATATCAGCTTCAACCTTTGAAAAGTGAAACAAAGCAATGGCAGTCATCAGCTCAAAATAGCTGATGTCAAACATTTTTAAACGCTGAAGAACATCATGAATCTGAAGATAATGACTTTCCAGGTCTGAAAGTGATATAGGTTGAAGATTGACGCATATGCGTTCATTGATGCTTGAAAGATGAGGAGAAGTAAAAAGTCCGGTTTTGTAGCCTGCCTGCTCAAGAATATTGGTCAGAAAAACAGCAGTACTTCCTTTTCCTTTGGTACCTGCTATGTGTATATAAGGAAATGGAGCTCTTCTTAAGTTTAGTTCATCCAGCAAAGAACTGATACGTTCCAGACCTATGTGCTGAGAAAACCTTGGAAAAGTACTTATTTGATGTTCGATATTCATGCTTTCATCTGCTGGAGGTTCTGGATTCGTTGCTTCAGATGTTCCATTTGAACACTCAATTCATGATGTTGATCTTTGGTTTCTTGAATGATTTCTTCTGGAGCATGATTCATAAAATTTGGGTTCTGCATTTTTTTGTTAATTTTTTCCATTTCTTTGGAAAGTTTTTCTAATTTTTTTTCTTTGACTCCTATATCTTTATCAATATCAATGAGGCCTGACAAAGGCATCCAAATTTCCACATCAGAAGAAATTACAAATGATACAGCATGCTTTGGAGGGCTTTCGTTGATAAAAAGTGATTCGATTTTTGCAAAAAATAGAATATCTGCTTTTAAATTGTCATATAATGATACTTTTTCTGCATCTTTGGACTTGACATATACTGCGATACCCTCAGGAGAAGAAAGATTAAACTCACTTTTCAGGTGTCGTATTCCTTTGACCAGTGATTGAATCAGGTTGATTTTATGGCAGGCTTTTTGAGAAATGGCGCTATCGATGTGAAACTTTTCAGGAATGGTTGATTGAAGGATACTATGAGCATCAGGATACAAAAAGCTCCAAAGTTTTTCTGTGATAAAAGGAATAAAAGGATGCATCAAGATAAGTGATTTTCCAAGCACTTCTTTTAAGACACTGGGATTGAGGTGTTGCTTTGATATCTCAATATACCAGTCACAAAAATCATCCCAAAAGAAATTGTAAAATGAAGCACAAGCTTCATTAAATTTAAACTGTTCCAAATTGGAACAGACTTGATCTCGAGCATAGTTCCATTTTTCCTGTATCCATAAATCCCATAAGGTAGGTTGAATTTCTTCATCAGGAGGACCAGAAGTTATTTTTTGAATTGCAAAGCGAGATGCATTCCATATTTTATTGATAAAATTTCGACTGGAGGCTATTTTAACAGGATCAACACAGATATCCTGACCATGAACAGTGCTCAATGAGCTCAAAGTGAATCTTAGTGCATCTGAGCCATACGAAGCAATCATCTCTGCTGGATCAATACCGTTATTCAGCGATTTGCTCATCTTTCTTCCCTGGCCATCGCGTATCAGCCCATGAAAATAAACATCCTTAAATGGAACTTGTCCTGTAAAGTGAATTCCTGAAAATAACATACGGGCTACCCAAAAAAAGATTATATCAAATCCAGTTACCAACAAAGAAGAAGGATAATAATGAGTCAGGTCGGTTGTCTTTTCGGGCCACCCCATCACAGCGAAAGGCCATAAGGCAGATCCAAACCAGGTGTCCAGCACATCCTCATCTTGAACCCAATTTTGCTGGTTACATTGTGGACAAGGGTGTTTTGGGGGATCAGCATGGACATATAGCTCGCCACATTCGCAATACCAGACAGGAATCTGAACTCCCCACCAAATTTGTCTCGAGATGCACCAATCCTGGATGTTTTCCATCCAATCCCGATAGACCTTTACCCAACGATCAGGTATGAAGCGAGTGGACCCTTTTTCAACTTCATGCAATGCCTGGTTGGCCAAATCCTTTGTTTTGAGGTACCACTGTTCTGAAATGACAGGCTCCACAGTTTTATTACATCGAGAGCAATGACCCACCGAATGCAGATAGGGTTCTTTTTTGATGAGCAAGCCTTTGGATTCAAGGTCTTTCACAATAGCTTCCCTTGCCTTGGATATGCTCAGTCCTTCATATATGCCAGCTTCTTTGTTCATGGTTTTCCCGTGATCAATGACGGAAATTTCTTCCAATTCATGCCGCTTTCCTATTACATAGTCAGCTGGGTCATGCGCAGGGGTAATTTTTAAAGCCCCAGTTCCAAAATCTTTTTCAACATGGTCGTCCCCAATAACAGGTATGTTTCGTTCAGTCAAAGGGAGAGCTATCATTTTACCTATCAAGTGCAGATATCGTTCATCAGTTGGATTAACAGCAACCGCTGTATCGCCCAGCATGGTTTCGGGACGAGTGGTTGCCACCACCACAAAATCATCCGTATTTTCAATGGGATATTTGATGTGGTACAAAAAGCTGTTTTCTTCTATAAAATCGACTTCGATATCTGATAGCGCTGTGCTACATCGAGGGCAGTAGTTGACAATACGGTGCCCTTTGTAAATCAGACCCTGACGGTAATATTCAGAAAAGGCATATCGAATGGCATGCTCATAAGCCTGGTCTTTGGTGAATCTTAGTCTGGACCAGTCTGCGGATATTCCAAGCAGTTTGATTTGTTCAATAATGCGGTTGCCGCAAGTGTCTTTCCATTCCCAAACTTTTTCAATAAAAGCTTCTCTTCCTATATCCTCTCGCTTAATGCCTTCCTTTTCCAGCGATCTCTCGACTACATTATGTGTTGCGATGCCAGCCTGGTCAGTGCCAGGAAACCAGCATACCGTAAAGCCTTTGAGGCGTTTGTATCGAGCAATGATGTCAGGAAGCGTCAGATCAAGAGCATGTCCAAGGTGAAGCTGACTGGTTATATTGGGAGGAGGCATCACCATGGAAAAAACGGGTCCATGGGGTGCGGAGGGTGCTTCAAAAAGTTTGTTTTTCAGCCAAAAATTGGTTACTTCTTCCTCGGTAGTTTGTGGCTGATAGGGGCCTTCTGGGATTTTGAGATGATCTTGCATTAAATTCAACCTCTTTTTAAAATTAACTTTTTAATTTATTTCTTATGGCGTGTGCTGCTGTAGCTCCATCTGAAAGTGCTGTTATAATTTGTCGAAAAGACTTTGATCGTATGTCTCCAGCCGCATAAAGCCCAGGCACAGTAGTTTCCATTTCTTCATTGGTTAAAATATAGCCTTTTTCATCTTTGGGTACAGACAGTTTCAAAAAACTCGTGTCAGGTTCATATCCTGCAAAAATAAAAAGCCCGTCTACAGGAATGCTCTCTGTTTTATTGCTTTGTGTGTTTTCAACAAATATGCTTTGAATTTGGTCATTATTTCCATGAATTTCTTTGGCTGTGTAGCCAAGCCACTGCTGAAGAGAGGGATGCTGGTTCAGCTTGTTGACCAGGTGCTCTGAGCCCCTAAACTCTTTTCTTCGATGAATAAGATGTATGCGTGAAGCAAACTCTGTTAAATATAATATTTCAGCAAGCGCAGAGTCACCTCCTCCAATCACTGCAAGTGTTTTATTTTTAAAAAATGGAGCATCACAGGTGGCGCAATACGAAACTCCTTTTCCCTTGTATTCTTTTTCGCCAGGTATATTTAACAAGCGTTCCGTGGTTCCATTGGCAAGCAATACAGTTTTGGACTTTATCGTTTCCTGATTGGACAGCATAACCTGGAAAGAATTATTGGAATATTCAAGTGCCACAATTTGAGCATGCTTAAATGGAACTTGAAAAGAGATAGCATGTTTCTGGAGGCGATCAGAAAGCTCAGCGCCTGAAATACCTTCCGGAATGCCAATAAAATTTTCAATCCAATGCGGATAAAGCACTTTGCCTCCAAATAGCATTTCTTTTTCTATCAGCAAGACATCAAGATTGTACCTTTTTGCATATATTGCAGCTGAAATTCCCCCTGGTCCTGCGCCAATAATGATCAAATCATGCATAACCCACCATCCTTTTTTGTAAGGGGTATCCCCATTCCTTTTCGAAAATCCACTTCACCTGTTTCAGTGTTATAAAAAAAGATGCCGTCTTTTTTTTCGTTTTCCAGGATAATGCCGCCTCTCCATTTTTCAAGATTAGTCGCATCAGGTTGATCAATCATGAGCTCTCCTGCTATTTCAGCTTTAGCATCAGGCCCATATTCCTTCGTGACCCACTCTTGAATAGTGACATGGACAGGGTTTATAGCTGGAGCACAACTGTATAAAAAAAATGAACCCGAAAAAATAAAACATAAAGCAAGCAACAAGATTGCAGGAGCAGAGGCTAAAGAGAAGGCTTTTGCCATTCTATTTTCTTTCCATTGATTTCCACTATCAGGCTTGAAACATCAGATGGTACAACGGCAATGCAACGAAAAATTGAAGATGATTTGGGCTCAAGAAGATGAGGAGCATCAATGAAGATTGTTTCAGATAAGAGAAAATCAACCTTTTTTTGATTATTTTCATCCCATTCAATAAAAATTTCCAAATCATCAGGAAGGAGATCCTGGTTGGTTTTGTTATGCAAATGGAGGGTAATAACAAAGAAAGAATGATCAGGATGGATGGGATACAACCTGCTTTGTTCAAGATCTATGCTGTAAGGAGCATTGGTGGATCTATTTTCAGCATTTCTCTCCACGATATATCCCACTTCATAATTAGGACTGTCAATGTTTTCAATAGTGGTTACAATAGTGGTTTCTTCGGTGATATGGATGATGCTTTGCTCAATATTATTAAAATAGATATGGGGCAGAGATTTAATCGTATCTTCCTTTGTTTTCATTTGGATGAAGGGTTTTAATGTTGCTCCCTTAAGATTAAATTCCATTTGTCCCCTGATGGTTACAAGATCTCCTTGTTGATGATAAGTAACTATGTCTTGAGAATCATTGGTATCAGAAGCTCTTTTTCCACAACCTGAAAAAGAAAACGAACTCAACAGAAGCAAAACCATAAAAGACAATACTATCATTCTTGTCATAAACAACCTCTTTTCCCTTACAAATTCATGCCCAGCATTATATATATTATTAGATATATATATTAGTTATGCAGTGCTTTATGCTTCCAAGTCTTCTTTTATATCCTCAGCTTTTCTTTCCGCCTTGTCTTTCCATTCGTTTGCCTTGTCTTTTATTTTTTCTGCATACTCTTTGGCTTCTTCTTGTTTTTTATCAATAAAATGCTTGCCTTTTTCAACCCATTCGTTAGTTTCATTGCGTATTTTATCCGACATTCGATTCATCTGATCTTTAAGGTCATCTGCTGAGTCCATAATCTTTTTTCTTGTTTCCTCGCCTGTTTGGGGCGCTAAAAGAAATCCTGCCGCAATTCCAACAAAAACACCCAGTATTAAGCCAATTCCAAATTTACTGTTCTTTTCGTCCATCATAAATTACTTACCTCCTTTAAATTTTTTAAATAAATGCATCATTTCGCCCATTACTACTCCAGCCCCCATGATACCTTTTACTACATTGTTAAATTTTGAGTTTTGCTGTTCTTTGGCTGATTGATTGAAGAGGCTTACAGATTCTGAGATTTGATCTGAAATTTTCTCAGTATTTTTTTGAAGTGAGCAGGAGAATTTGTTGATCTGCGTGGTAAGCTGAGCTATTTTTTTAAGTAGAATATATCCCATAATAATGGATATAATTAGCCAAATCAGAATGGTGGCAGCAATGATAATGATCGATATGATCAGTGCCCATCCTATTGGTTCGCTTAATACAATTTGCATGTTCGACTCCATTTTTGACACACCATCCTTCTATTTTTTGTTTATTGTACCTGAAAATGTAAAAAAAAAAATTGATACAAAGTCTGTTAAGAAAAATGAGTAAATACTTGAAACCAATAGTTATTATAGATAAAATAACAAACAAAACATACCGATGGAGGCATGAATGATAAAAAAGTTTTTATCAGCAATTATAACGTTTAGCCTTATTTTAAGCGCTTTTTCTCTTATGCCGCAGAAAGCTTCTGCTGGAAGTCTTAGCGACATATTTCCTTTTGTAATTATGGCAACCGCCAATATTCGCGGTCAACTTGAACCCATTTCAAGCGGACCCAGTAGGGGCGAAGGCGGAATGACCAAAGTCGCTTCTGTGGTGGAACAAATCAGGCAGGAAACCTATGATAGAGATGGTTTCTCAATGCTAATTGATGTAGGGAGCACCATTCGAGGAACAGGCATCACAAATCATTTTGCTCGTCGTCCTCTTCCTGGGCAGCCTCACCCCTCAATTGCATTGATGAATCATATGAAATATGATGTTGCGGGTTATTCGAGTCTGGATTTTTCAACAACCCCTCAGTTTCGTGATGCTCGCGTCAGAGAGAGTGATTTTACATGGGTCAGCTCCAATGCATACGAGCGAGGCAATCCTTATGCAGCAGATCATCGAATGTTGATTTATGATGTTCCTGACTCTGCTCATGTATTAAGAATTGGTATTCTTTCCATCCCGGATCCTGGAAGAGTTACTGCTATTCCCAGTGAGAGTATCCCAGGCATTGAATTTTATGATCCAATGGAAGAAATTATGAGAATGGGAGATATACTTCAGGTAATCGATCGCGCTGACTTCCTTGTTTTAATGACCGATATGGTTTGGGAACAGGATGAAGAAAAGCGCAAAGATACCCTGCTTTACCGAATGATAAAAGAATCACGCGTAGATATAGCTATTGTTGCTTCAGATGAAGTCATACCTGGCGAACAGGTTCTTTTTGGAGAAGGGCTTGATTTGAAAGATGTATTGGTTACATCTCCTGGTTCTTTTGGTCGTGGAGTCTCAAGAATTGAGCTTACTCTTGAAAGATGCAAATGCCCTGTTCGACCCTACCAGACTACTTATAAAGAAAATGGCGCTCGAATGATCAACGGTAAAGTTGTCAAGGTGGGTAGAGCCATTGAAGAGCATCCTACAGCAGCTAATATTCTTAACAACTATACAAATGCAGTTGAGCGAGATTTTGGAGAAGTAGTTGGCTTTGCACAGGAAACATTTTCTTCCGCAGGAGCAGTTTTCAGACCCACCAGTCTTTCCAATCTTGGTCTTCAGACTATGCAGCGCACTGCTCAAGCCCCTATTGCTTTCATTAAGCCCAATGATATGATTCAAAACCTAAATAAAGGTCCTATTACTGTAGGCGATATCAATAATTCTTTTGTTATGGACGATACAATCTATTCCATTCAGCGGTCAGGCGCACAAATTAAAAGCATGCTTGAAGAAATGGCAGATTATATTAAAGCGGGTCAATATGATTATGCTGTCAATACCATTGGGTTGAGCTATGCCATGGATTTGAGACAACCCAGAGGAAGCAGAATTCTCAATCTTTCTCATGCAGGCAGTCCTGTGGTAGCTACCAATCAATATAAGATAGCTGTCCTTTCCTCTTTGCTAAAAGGTCCCAACAGACCTCCTTCTCTTGATCTTGTTACGATTCAGGAAAATACGCGAAGATCTTTGCGCGAAGAAATTGTTGAACATTTCCGAAGCCAGAATGAAGTTGCACCTGTTACTGCAGGGCAATGGATCATGGTGCCTGATTATCTGGATCATTGGGCTCATGAAGCTGTTGCTTTTCTTCAAGAGAAGCAGGTCATTTCAGGATATACTGATGGCAGATTCCTTCCCAACCGCACGATTAGTCGCGCAGAATATGCAACTATTGTTACCAGGGCTTATAACATTCCTGAGGTAAGACCAGCTACACCATCTTACACCGATGTAGAGCCTACAGATTGGTTTTTTGGTATCGTTGAGGCAGCAAAAGCCAAAGGCATGCTTCCTTTTGTGGAAGGATCACATTTCTTTCCAGACCGACCCATCAACAGAGAAGAAGCCATGATCATGCTCGTGGTTGCTGTTCGAGATAATCCAGATGCCCCCACCCTGACTGATGAACAGCTGGAAGCTTTTA
This sequence comes from Caldisericota bacterium, assembly GCA_003566815.1. Classification (GTDB taxonomy): domain Bacteria; phylum Caldisericota; class Caldisericia; order UBA6126; family UBA6126; genus T3SED10-260. Next base: position 12,540 of record PXBT01000092.1, on the reverse strand, counting down.
AGCAAGCCAACACAGATAGTGGCACCATCTCGCCTCTTGCTATGCCTTATTTGGCTTATGCCCAACTTGAAGGTCTTATCCAGGGTTATCCTGACAATACCATTCGACCCAAAGGTTCTATTACTCGCGCAGAAACAGCAACCATTGTTTTTAGAGCTCATTATCCTGTAATTATGATCGCAGCAACAGGAAATGTTGCCAGCAGTATTTTTCCTGGCTACACCGACCCCTATGAAGATCGACCCATCGGCGGATTGGGAATGATTGATGCTTATATGAATAGATATGCCCGCACCAATCCCAACTTCATAGCTTTGGATGCAGGAAATTATCTAATGGGTAGTGCTGTATCCTATTTGACCAATGGCACTGCTGTTGGTGATTTTTATAGCCAAATAGGCTACCATGCCATGGGGCTTTCCAATCAGGATTTCTTTTATGGAGTAGAGCCTCTGCTCAATGTTCAGGGAGCAGGAAACATACCTATGCTGTCTGCAGATTTAAGCCCTTTTGATGAAAATGATCATTTTTATCGACAATTTGGCAATCTTAAGGTAGGAGTAGCTGCAGTATCAGGATTTAGCATTGAAGATCCCTATCTTCAGGATGATGTAAGAGAATATATTGAAGTTCATGATGCTATAGCCAAAGCCAATGAATCTGTGCGCACAATGATTCAGGAAGGCGCAAGCGTCCAGGTTTTGATGACAGGTATAGAAGGGGAAGTCAATCTTATGGGAGAAATCTCTGAAGAGTTAAAAACTTTTCTGGATGGGCTTAATCCCAAACCATCATTAATTGTAGCTTTAAATAAATTGCATGGCTTTACCCTGGAATATGAAGGTATGATGATAGTAGCTCCAGGAGCATTTGGAAATTCTATCGGAACAGGTCGTTTTATTGTTAATTCCGTTACCAGGGAGATTGAACGCATTGATCTGAACAAATCATTTACTTATGCTGACGAATTGGATATTTCTGAAGATCTTATCAATACTTTTGAAAGATATGAGAACGAATTCAAAGCAGAGCTGGATCTAGTAGTGGGTCAAAGCGAGAACGGATTATTTCATACCGGTGGCGGGGAATCCCCCATGGGCAATTTAATTGCTGATGTAATGCGTTATACTCATGAAGATGCTGACTTTGGGTTTATTTTGTCCAGCATGATTCAAACAGAATTTCCAGCAGGCGATTTAAAAGCCAGACATGTATTTGATGCTTTACCTATTGATGACGATTTGGTAGTTATTGATCTTAATGGATATCAATTGCGTATGGCGTTGGAGCATGGAGTCACCTTTACTTTTGGTATGATTCAGATATCAGGAATGAGATTCGAGTACAACAATTTGCGTTTTCTTTATGATCGTGTTACCGAGATTGATAAGTTAAACACAGATGAGCCTTATGATAATGACAGAGACTACCGTATTGTAATCACAGAAACTATGCGTAGAGGTTTGGATGCTTATACATGGTTTTTAAACGGAACCATTGTGGAATATCCAGGCATTACTGCCCGACAAGCTCTATTTGACTATATTGAAACCCAAACAGCTCAGGGCAACAGTATTGACAGAGATGTTGAAGGCAGAATTTATATGGCGGACATTTAATTTATACTGAATATTTTTGATTAAAGGAGGCTTTAGACAACATGAGTAAAGGATTGGGAAAGTTGCATTCGGTAGCAATCGTTCTGACATTTATGTTAACTGTTGGTCTTTTGTCAGGTTGCGGTGGCGGCGGAGAGGTTGCTCCCCCAGGACCACCAGAAAGCGAAACAGATATTATTGTTGAATCTCAATATCGACAAGCAAATATAACACTGGATGGTGTTGATAGCGAAGAAGTATGGAATGATATTGAATGGACTGAGATTCCTATTACATCCAGAAACTATTTTGAAATGAAATCTTTCTATGATGACGATAATGTTTATTTCCTTTTCCGCTGGATGGATGTATCACCGAGCCAGATAAGTACTACAGGAAAATGGTATGTCAGACCCGATGGATCATGGAATTGGGATTTCAAATCAGATGGCTTCTCTATTGTCTGGGATACTTCAAGAATGCCCAATTTTGCTTATGAAGCCTGCACTCCTCTTTGCCACGATCAACCCAGTGATCTTAATCGTCGCTGGATGGGTACGGAAAATCCTGCCGATATTCAGGAATTTTGGAACTGGAACCCAGGTGTTACCAATGCGAAAGGCATTATGGCTGCTTATTTGTGGGGAGCTTTGCCGCCAGGAGTTTCAACGGATGATCCAGATTTTAACAATCGCATCACCTGGGGTGAGTTGCCAGGAGAATATGGCTTTTATCTAAATCGAGATGAAAATGAAATTGCTCCAGAAGAAAAGATTGAAGGAGATCATGCGCCTCTATGGATCCTGAAAGACGAGCCAGCCAGTGGTGATGCTGCATTAGTCCAGGCTTATGGCCAATTCCAGGTGCCCTACTATTATCTGGAAGTATCCAGGCCTCGTGATCCGAGCAATCCGGATCTAACAAAGTTTACAGTTTCTGAAAATGGATGGAATGATATATTGTTTGCTGCAGCTGTTTTTCATAGCAATGAGCGCGATCAAAAAGATTATATGCAGACAGCGGCAACTCTTCGCCTGGTTGGTAAGAATGTTAGCGTTGAGGAAGAATAAAGTATTTATTAAAATAAGGAATTTATAAAAGGAGTTTTTAGGAAAGATGAAGAAGAAACCTTTCAAGCTTGGTCGATTGTTAGTTTTTTTAGTGGCTATTACGCTTTTGGGTGGCTCAATCCTGGTTAAGCCATCAGAAAATCTCAGGGCATCAGGTCCTGAAAAGATAGGTATTTTTACAAATGCATTTGGTTATTATGTATTAGTGGTGGATCCTGTAAGAGCAAGAGTTCTTCGATATTCAACCGATGGACTATTTCTTGGTGTATTGGTGGGAAGTGTTGCCAAGCATGTTACGGGTGAAACATGGACCTTAAAAAGACCTTTTGATATTGTAACTTGCAGACTGACTGATGTTATTGGCGTTGCTGACCCGGACACAGGCTTTTCTTATATTTATGAGCTGGATGGACACACTCATCATAGGAATGGCAACCCAGGGACAGGACAGGGACAAACTCAGGAAATGTGGGGAGTAGCCATGACAGAAGTTGATGCTACCAAATCCCAGGCATTGCTTGACCGTGCTGGATGTAAAGTCAATCACTGGGCTCCACCTCCAGGAGGCATCACTGACCCTCGCGATGGAACCTGGCTTCGTGATTTTGGCAGCAGAGGCAGCGGCAATGGTCAGCTTATGCTTCCCGAAGGCATGGCTTACCGAATTCATGATGGCAGAGGTGATTTGTACGTTGCTGACACCGGCAACCATCGTGTTTCAGTTTTCAGCATCACAGGTCAATTTGTAAGAAACATAGGCTCAGCTGGATCTGGCAATGGTCAATTCCGCGAACCTGTTGATGTTGATTTTGATTTTTATGATCATCAGGGCGACAAAATGTATGTGCTTGAAAGAGGCAACAAACGCATTTCTATTTTTGACAGAAATGGTAATTTCATGCGTCATATTTCTTTGGGTGCTTTGACAAGACCCTCCAGCCAAACAGTTGATTTGGATGGCAACATCTGGGTTACGGATGCAGCTCAAAACAGAGCATATAAGTTTGATCCAAATGGACAACATTTATTAACCATCAACAATTTAATAACTCCTCCAAATATTTCACGAAAAGTTGTACGAGTTTATGTGGGCTCATTTATCATGACCATTGATGACAAACCTCGTCCTCTTGATGCGCCGCCTTTCAATGATCGTGGTCGCGTATTGGTACCCATTCGTGCAATTTCTGAAGGTTTGGATGCCGATGTTGGCTGGGACGGTAATGAGCAAAAAGTTACTATTACTCTGGGCAACCGTCGAGTCGAAATCTGGATTGGAAGAACACAGGGCCGCATCAATGGCCAACCTTATGATATGCCGGATGGCGTTGCTCCCTCTATTGTAAGAAATAGAACTTTTGTACCTGTTAGATTTGTGGCAGAAGGTTTGAATGCTGCAGTCAGCTGGAACCCAAGGGATGCCAAGTTTGCAACAGGAGCTGTATCGATCATTTATCCTCGTTAGTGATTAAATAGTATTTCAAGGAACTCTTTTGCTCGATGAATTGTTTTGTCTAGCGAGAGAGTTCCTTTTTTTTTAATTAAAGGTGAAAGAAAAGATGATAAAATTTGGTTCTTTGCGAAAACTTATTAGATGGTCGGATGTAATTGTAATAGCAATTTTTTTATCAGTGGTTGCTTTTTTGTTTCATCAATCCCAACCCAGACTTACCTGGCTGGAAGCTATAAAGAGTCCCCAGGAAGTCAAAGAAATTATGCTGGAGGATCTTTATGGCACACCACTTCACCCAGAGTATAATCCTGAGCTTTTTTCGCATCGATTTAAAACTTTTCGCATAAGCATCATATCCTGGTTGAGCGAACAACCTCTCACCAACCGATTTGTCCATTATTTTAATTCCATGCAGAGCTGGATTGCTGATTGCTCAAGTTGCTCGGATGTTACTGAGGTTTGCATTGATCTTGAAAAGATTATCATGGAGTATCCTATGGATATCCAGCAGGGACAACTTCGACAAATGATGAATTCTGTGCCTGATTTAATGATTGTGGATGTCAGGGATCTTGAGGAATATCAGAAGGCTCATATTCCAGGATCTGTCAACTTACCTTTAATGGAAATGATTGATTGGATTTATCCCATGGATCGATGGACAGAGATAGTGATTGTGGGTGATTCGTATTTTCAAACCAAAATCGGGGCCGAGGCTCTTAGAAGACTTTATTTTCATCGTTTGCACAGGCTGATTACTCCAGTTGAGCAATGGAATGGTGAGCTGGAGTCTATACTGTGAAAACCAGAGAATTGGTACAGATAGCTCTTTTTGGAGCCATTGGTTTTGTTTTCTATTACCTCACTGCACCATTGATTGACGCTTTTCTCCCATTGTTGGGCTGTTTGATACGCCCCATGATTTTCTTGACTTATACCAGTAGTCAGTTTCACATGAACCGTAGACAATTAATTTATATTTCACTTATTTCAAGTTTTGTGTATGCTTTGGTGATACCCTGTTTTGTCAATGCTGCATCGGTTCCCATCAGCTTAATTTTTGTTGTAATCGTTACAGGATTTAGAAAGCGTCTTCATCCATTTTTTATTGTTCTTACAGCTTCGATTAGTGCTTTTGTTGGGCTTGTAGTGCTTGCGTTTATATTTAGCGATGTGAGAACAGATTATATCAATATTTTAAAAGGATTTCCCCTTATTTTTGGAGTAGCTTTAATTTTAGGTTATGTTCGCATGAAGTTTGGCAAAGTAAGTTGTGTTGGTTGTGATTTATGCGACTCTCCTGCATATTCGCACTACATGAAGCGAATGCTGATAAAACCGGAAAAACAATCCGACTCTTCTGAAGATTCCTCGACTTAAGTGCTTTAAACTTGCACTGAAAAAAAAATTTATTAAAATATCAAACGACCATGCACATTCTCTTGAAGTGGTCTGTAGGTTTTTTTTGCCTGCAGCTATAAGAGAATGGAGGGTATAACCACTTTATGAAGGAGGATTTTTTTGGGAATTATTAACATGAAAAGCCTGTTAGAGGCTGGGGTGCATTTTGGACATCAAACCAAGCGATGGAACCCCAAAATGCGTGACTTTATTTTTACATCAAGAAATGGTATTCACATCATTGATCTGAGGCAATCAGCAGAAAGAGCTGAAGTTGCCTATCAATTTATCCGCAACTTGTCCAGCCAGGGTGGCAAAGTTTTGTTTGTTGGCACCAAGAAACAATCACAGGACATTGTTCGCGAAGAAGCTTTGAGAACAGGCATGTTTTTTATCAATGAGCGATGGTTTGGGGGAACTTTAACCAATTTTCAAACTATTCGAAGCCGAATTGACTTTATGAAGAAGCTCCAGGATAGAGAATCCATGGGTGAGTTTGATAAGCTTCCCATCAAAGAAGCCGCAAAAATAAGGAAGGAAAAGGATCGTCTTGAAAAATTTCTTACAGGCATTGTCGGAATGACAGAGCTTCCTCAAGCTGTTTTTGTGACTGATACCCACAAAGAAAGACTGGCTATCCTTGAAGCAAAAAGATTGAGAATTCCTACCATTGCAATAGTTGACACTAACTGTGATCCTACAGAAATCGATTTTCCTCTGCCAGGCAATGATGATGCCATTCGATCTATTCGATTTTTTACTTCTTTGGTTGCTGAAGCTGTTATTGAAGGCAAGGAAGGGTATCAGTCCTCTGATATACCCGAAGAGGTTCCAGCAGAAGATGCATCTGCTTCAGAAAATCCAGAAGAGACGGTACCTGTTCCTGAAAACCAGGAGCCTCTCCCTGAAGAGCAGGAAAAGCAGACTGACGACTCCAATGAGGATAAATCATTGAATGCTGAACCCAAAATTGAGGAGTAAAAAACAATGGAAATAACAATGGATCAAATAAAAGAACTTAGAGAAAAAACATCAGCAGGAATTTCAGACTGTAAAAAAGCCCTCGAGGCTTGTAATGGAGACTTGGACAAAGCTGTCGAAGAGCTCCGAAAAAAAGGTCTGGCAACCGCCCAGAAAAAAGCAGGAAGAGCCACCAATGAAGGTGTGGTAGAAGCATATATTCACCATGATGGCAAACTGGGAGTCTTACTGGAGCTCAATTGCGAGACGGACTTTGTTGCCAAAACTGATGAGTTCAGGGAACTGGCCAAACAAATTGCCATGCAAATCGCAATAGACAGCCCTTTGTATATTGATCGAGAAAATGTTCCAGAGGATATTCTGGAGGCTGAAAAGGCAATCTATCGTGAACAGCTGAAAAAAGAAAATAAGCCTGATCACATCATTGAAAAGATTTTGGAAGGAAAAATGGATGCTTTTTGCAAATCCATTTGCTTGATGGATTTACCCACTATACGAGATGCAAAAAAAACCATCCATCAATTGATACAAGAATCCATAGGAACTATACAGGAAAATATATCTGTTCGTCGTTTTTCCCGTTTTCGTATCGGGGAAGATGAATAAGAAGTGTCTCCGATGGATACCGAAAGCAATAAATACCAGCGTGTTTTGTTAAAGCTTTCCGGCGAATCATTTAACACAGATCAGCCTTCATGTTTTAACATGGAGGCTGTTTCGCTTTTATGTGACACTCTTTGCAGTCTTTCAGCACAAAAAATTCAAATAGCAGTGGTCATTGGTGGAGGAAATATCTGGAGAGGAAGAGATGCTCACGAGCATGGTATTGCCCAGGTCAGTGCCGATATGATTGGCATGACAGCTACTATATTAAATGCTCTGGTCTTTCAAGCCATGCTGGAAAAAAAAGGAGTCTCGGTCAAAGTGCTGGGGCCCAATCCACTTTTGCCTCTAATGGAGCATCATCATTGGAAAAAGGCAGTAGACTATTTAAATGAAGGCCATATTGTGCTTTTTGCAGGTGGTACCGGGTGTCCCTTGTTTTCAACCGATACCGCTTCAGCTTTGAGAGCTGTTGAAATTCAGGCTCAGCTTATCCTGAAAGCTACTACCGTGGACCATGTTTATAATGATGATCCTAAAAAAAACCACCATGCAGTCAGTTATGATCATATTACTTACGATGAAATTCTTCAGCAGAATCTTAAAATAATTGATGAAACTGCAGCGATTATATGCAACACTCACGACATTCCCATGAGAATATTTTCTATCAACCATCCCAATAATTTATTAAAAATTTTAAGTAACGGTGAATCTATCGGGACTTGGGTTTCGAAGCAAAAAAATGCTTCCACAACACCCTAAAGGAAGGTGATAATATGGATGAAAACAAAGATTCCATTATTAGTGATGTTCAAACAAGGATGAAAAAATCCATTGCTTCATTGCAGGATGACTTAAGCAGTATTCGAGCAGGCAAAGCCAATCCTGCCATTGTTTCAAGGGTTAGCGTGCAAAGTTATGGAGGGCATCTTTTATTGCATCAGATGGCTAATATTTTTGCGCAGGACAACAAAACATTAGTGATTGAGCCCTGGGACAAAACCACTTTAAAAGATATTGAAAAAGCTCTGGAAAAAGCAAACATAGGAATCAATCCAGTAAATGATGGCGCATTGATTCGAATTATTTTCCCCCCTCTCACCGAAGAGCGACGAAATGATTTGGTCAAATTGCTATCAAAATTTGGCGAAGAAACAAAAGTTGCCATTCGCAATATCCGACGAGATGGCAACGACAAGCTTAAAAAGCTGAAAAAAGACAAAACTATTTCTGAGGATGAAAGCAAACGAGCTGAACAGGAAATCCAAAAGATCACCGATCAACATATTGCAATGATTGATCAGGAAGTCAAGGATAAAGAAACAGAAATCAGGGAAATTTAATCTTGTTGAAACTCCAGCATCTCGCCATTATTATGGATGGCAATGGAAGATGGGCTCAGCAAAAATTATTGCCAAGAATTGAAGGACATAAAGCTTCCAGGAAAGCTATTAGGAGTGCGATTGAAGGATCTATTGAGCAACAGATACCTTTTCTTTCTCTCTTTGCTTTTTCTATTGAAAACTGGAAGCGTCCCAAAAAAGAAATACAAGCTTTATTTGCAATATTTGATGGAATTATTAAGGAAGAAATTGACGAACTTTATAGTCAGGGAGTCAGAATACACTTTGCAGGACATTTGGAGCGATTTCCAGCTTTTTTGCAAAAAACCCTTCAAGAGGCAAAAGACTATACCTCAAGGAATAATAAACTCCATTTGAATATCTGCCTGGATTACTCAGGCAAAGACGAAATCGTTCGAGCAGTTCAAAAAATTGCAAGACTCCATATTCCTGTAGATCAGATTGACGAAGAAATTATTCAAAAACACCTGGATACTCATTGGATGCCCCCGGTGGATTTGCTTATAAGGACCAGCGGAGAAAAAAGAGTGAGCAATTTTATGATCTGGCAGATTGCCTATGCGGAGATGGTTTTTATAGATCAGTTGTGGCCAGATTTTAATCAGAAAATTTTTAAGCATTGCATTGAATTATACTATCAAAGAAAACGAAGATTTGGAGCCCTATGAACTTTAATCAATTAAGAGACAAGTTTTCTTCTTTTGATTTAAGCTCAAGACTTATAGTAGCTTTTGCATGCATTCCATTGCTTTTATTAGTGCCATATTTGGGATTTATGCCCATGGTTATTTTATGGACCTTGATTTGGTTTCATATGCTGAGCGAGCTTTCCAGTATGATTTCATTGAAAGATCAAACCAGGGATGCTTTCCTCTTTGGGGGACTGGTTTATTATGTAGTCCTTTCTTCTTTATTGTTTTATACCACATGGTCTGTATCTCTTGCCCTTGTCTGCTGGATAATGTATCCTTTGAGCATCTGGCTTCTTATCAGTTTCAGTAAAAGTAAAAATTTTTTTGTCTTATGGTCTTATATCAACTATGTTACTTTACCTGTATTGTTTTTACTGCTTATTTATCAGTCCCAGGGCCCATTGGCAATGATGATTATCTTAATCACCATTTGGGCGCTGGATACTTTGAGTTATTTCACAGGAGTTAGTATGGGCAGGCATCCCATAGCTCCCAGATTGTCAGCTAAAAAGACTATTGAGGGCACCATTGGTGGGATTATAGGCGCCAGCTTTGTGTTCATAGGTCTTCTTCAATTACTCAATTTTCCCTCTATTGCTGTTCAACCTTTTTTGTTTGCTCTTCTTTTAACATTTTCAGCATTTACCGGAGATCTACTCGAATCCTTTTTAAAAAGACAATTTAAAATAAAAGACTCAGGAGTAGTGTTAAAGGGTCATGGCGGCATGTTGGATCGATTCGACAGCCTACTCTTTTTTGTTTTTTCCTGGTTCATTCTGCTTTTATCATGAAAACTAAAACTATTGCTTTACTGGGCGCTACGGGATCTGTAGGAAGACAAACTCTTGAGGTCGTGCAGTCCTTGGGCGATCATTTTGATTTTTCATTATTATCTGCTCACCAGGACTATGAAAACTTGAGATTACTTGCTTCGTCATGGCCTCGAGCTCAATTAGCGCTTACAGATCCATGCAATGAAAACACATCTTCCGGAAGTCTGATTCAGGGTTATCAGCCAATCATTGATAACATCCTTGCTTCTCCTCCTGATATTCTGGTCATTGCCAGCTCAGGTCTGACTGCTTACCCTGTATTGAGAGATACCTTCCATGTTTGCTCACGAGTAGCCGTAGCCAACAAAGAAATTTTAATTATGGCAGGATGCACAGGGCTTTTGGATCAGATAAAAAAAGCGACCTGTCTGATGCCTGTTGATAGCGAACATGCTTCCATCCACCAGTTATTGGATGGGAAAAACATAAATGAGCTCAAGCAGGTATTTCTCACTGCCTCAGGGGGACCATTTTATTCAGTGCATCCTTTGCAAACTAATCTGGAGAGAGTGAGCCCAGAGCAAGCATTAAAGCATCCCACCTGGAAAATGGGGCCCAAAGTTTCACTGGATTCAGCAACGATGGCAAACAAGGGTATTGAAATCATGGAAGCGCATTATTTGTTTGACTTGCCTCCTGAAAAAATAAAGATACGCATTCACCCCTTGTCTTTGATTCATGCCATGGCGGAATGGATGGATCATACTTCTACCCTGCATGTGGCTCCAGCTGATATGAGGATATGCATACAATATGCTCTTACCTGGCCTCAGCGACATTCATCCAGGATTGCGGATACATTGGATTGGGAGCAGATTTCCTCTCTGCCATTTATTTCTTTTGATCCTCACTCGCTCGAAGTAATTCAAGCCTCTTATCTTGCGTTGGATAAAGCTGATCAATGCCCATGGCTTCCTTTGGCTTATCTTGCAGCAGATGAAATAGCTCTTGAACTTTTTTTGAATAATAATCTTTCATTTGACCAGATTGGGCACTGGATATTTCAAAAAATCATCAAAATACAAGATGTTGAATATTTGAAAAAACTACCCATGAATCCATATACTATTATGGGTATATATAAAGAGATAGTTAATTGGATAAGGAAAGGAATTTGATATGACATTTAGCATTGTTTCATTAATCAATATTGTATATGCTCTCCTGGCTCTTTCCGTTATTATTGCAGCTCATGAGTTTGGGCATTTGATAGCAGCAAAAAAGGCAGGCATGAAAGTAGAGCGTTTTGGAATTGGCATGGGACCACCTATTTTCAGTATTGAGCGTGGTGGCACTAAATATTCTCTTTGCTGGGTACCTATTGGAGGTTTTTGCCAGATCAAGGGAGAAGAAACTGAAAATGCTGACAATGATTCCTATAGCGCCAAACCTCCATTTCAAAAATTTATGGTTGCTTTTTCGGGTCCTTTTGCTAATTTTTTGATTTCTTTTGTCATGATGGTCATCATTTTCAATATAGTTGGCAATCCTTTTTCCATGAAGATTGGAGAAGTTTTGCCTGATCAGCCTGCAAGCCTGGCAGGGTTGCAGGCAGAAGATCGTCTTATTGGAGTCAATGGAGACTACTCTGAAAATACTCAGGAAATTATTCGTGCAATTAACGACAACCCGGAGCAAGAAATATTGCTACATATCAAGCGTAACGGCGAAGCTTTGAATATACCCATCATCCCGGCAGAAACTGAAAGAGATGGTCAAATAGTAGGTATGATTGGCATACAGATGGCTCCATCCTATGATAAAGTTTCTTTTTTCTCCTCGGTAACCATGTCTATCCGTCAAATGGGACAATTTTTTCATGAAATGCTAAGATTTGTTGGCAGGTGGATTACAGGCAGGCTCGACCAGGATGTGCAAGTTGCCGGCCCTGTGGGAATTATAGGCATGGCAGCCGAAACGGCTTCAGTGTCAGCTGCTGCATTTATTATTTTCATTGCTTTTTTAAGCTTAAACCTTGGAATGCTCAACTTATTTCCCATACCACCTTTGGACGGGGGCAAAATTTTATTTGCTCTTTGGGAAGGAGTTACCAAAAAACCTGTGAACAAAAAACTTGAAATTTGGGTCAATACAGCTGGTTTTTTTCTGCTGATTAGTTTAATTATTTTTGTTACTTTTAAAGATATTCTTGGGTTTTTTTAAAAAATATTTTTTATTTTTAAAAACCGGAGTACCATAGAGGTATGTTTATTTTGGATAAAGGAGGTGAACCCATGCCAGAAGACTCGGATAGTATCAAGCGATGGATAGTGTATTTTGCAAAGTATAGTGGTCTTCAAAATCATAGGAGGTGGGTTCATGGGTGTTCTTTTATCCGAAGTCAAAAGGCTCCTTCAGGAAAAGAAAATGGAGGAGCTCAAGGAACTGCTCAATCAAGCATCAATTATTGAAATACTTGAACTTTTCGAAGAGTGTTCGCCTGATGAAGTGGTTGTTTTGTTCCGGTTGCTCAACAAGGAAAATTCTCTAGAAGTATTTGAATCTCTCGATTTACATTATCAGGAAAAACTGCTTTTGTCTT
>PXBT01000112.1 GCA_003566815.1 Caldisericota bacterium | reverse complement strand
GGCGGTTTTCCCGAAAAGAGCCATATTCAGAATATCGGCTTCCGACGCGTAAATGAAGCTCACCTGCTGCCTGGTCAACTCCGGTGGGATCAGGTTTTCTTTAATGGCGTCAGTATGAATCTGGTAATTGATTTTGGTTAGATGGCGTTTCACATCCCAACCAAGCTGCTTCTGCTCTTCTTCCTTGAGGCGTTGAAATTCTTTGATAAGGTAGTGCTTGAATTCGACGGATACCCAGGAAGCAAATTCAAAGGCTATATCCTTATGTGCGTAAGTACCTCCATAGCGTCCTGTTTTGGAGTTTAGGCCGATGGCTCTGGTTAAAGAGATCCATTGCTTGGGCGTAAGCGTGAAACTGTTCAGTCCGGCCTGCTTTTTAATCCCGTCGAATTCGACGGGATTAAAATCAGGATTGTGGAGCTGCTCCCAAATCCCCAGAAATTCAATAGTATTCTTGTTGCGAAGCCATGTTTCGATGAGAGCCAGCCCATTTTCAATGTTCCGCACCATCCCATATCTGTCATGAAAATGTAAACTACTCGTTATGGACATTTCCTGTTGTTTAAGTCTTTGAAAGATAACGGATTTTTAATCCAGCATTATGTATTTCATAAAACTTACTATACCTGCTGTCATAAGGATTAGGCAAAAATCTGAATTGCGGTTTGTCGGATAAGGCAAAAGTAACATGCAATATTTGATACTTTTCTTTCCTCCTGTTAGCTACTTCAACAGCTTTTATTATTTCTGATGAGCCCAGATCAAAAATTTCTTCATCACCCTGAGTTGCTTTTACTTCTATATAATATTTCTTTTTGTCTATTCTGAACTGAAAATCATACCCACAGCTATCAGAAACCATGTTGCCCGGATACACATAGGTGCTTAGCTCAGAAACCCAGGTGCTTGGGTTAACAATTTGCTGCCCATATTGCTTCTGCAATACTCTGTAGGCATGAATTTCACCGGACAGGCCTACAACTTGTTTCATGGCTTCAGAAATACGGCCTTTGGGCTTATGCATTCTTCTCTTTTTACCCGGTTCACCATATTTTGGCCTTGACTTTCTCGTCTCTTTTAACTTGACAATATCATTAATATCCAAGGATGGTAAATTTTTTTCATTAATATGATTACTGATTAAATCAAATAAATCACTGTAATTCTCTGCTAAATTTTCAAAGTCTTTACCGCAAATTTTAATTGTCTTTGCTTTTCTTGCCGCTATGAACTTGATCTTTTCAAGTTTTTGCTCAACTTGCCCTAAATCCGTTTCGGTCATCTTTAGATAACCCTTCAATTCAATCAAATCTTTTGACTGCTCCACAGCTTGCCAGAATGGTTCTTCGTATTGAGGTCTTGGAAAATCATTTTTAATCACATCCAGTGCCATGCTCTCATCCCAGAATCTGAGATAGCCTGCTTTTTCAAGATCATCTTCAAAATGTTTGATAAAGTATTCTTCATCCTTTTCCCATGACTTAAATGGCTGACTATTCGTGATGCACCATAATATCCCAATTTTTTGAAACTCATTCAAAACCCTTAAACACAGTTTTTGATTGGCACTGAATATCTCAACAGGGTCAGTCTCTGGCTCACATCCGATTTCCTTAAGATAGACTAACAGCTCATGAACATCCTGGATTAGCAAAACTGGCCCGATAATCTCTGATGGAGCCTCCATCTCAATTAATTTGAAGCAAATGATTTTTATTGATTCATTAAAATTTACTTCCCAAGATTTTTCTTTAAAATTATCCGGCACATGAATTGATTCTAAGATATCCAACCATTCGCTGAAGGTTCCGGATAAAAAATGATCGCTTATGAGTTTTCTAATTAATGACCTGACAGGAATATTTGCAGACTCAAGATGATCTTGAAACTGATCTTCAGCCAGTTGATTTTCTACAGGGTTTTCATCCGACTCAATCAATGCCTTATTCCACTCAGACAATTGAAATAATGAGCCAAGTTCCTGGTACAGAGAAAAACCAAGATCATCCATTCCCTTTGAATCACGTATCCTCGCCAGTAAGTGATCAGTTGACAATGAATTTGATTCAATATCCTCGATGTATTTTTTCAAATCACTCTCAGACAGCAATTCGGATAGTGCAGCAAGGCTTTTTCCCGGTGCAAGAATTTTCAAAACAGGCCGAAGCATGCTAATAGTCCTGCTGAAGTCACCTTGCAACAGATGGGTCACCTCAGAATGTTGATCCTCTGTTATATCTAATTCATTGAGTGCAGCTTTGATCAAATTAACGTCTGGAGAATCGTTGCCGTCAATTATGCTAAGGGCTAACTTTAAGGGAATAGTCAAGTCCGCTCTGTCAAGCACGCTGGCAAGCTCATCAGCTATTGAGCTGTACTGTTTATTCTCAACAACTGAGCTGGAGACAACGAAAGCGGAATCTGCAGGGATCCATATTGCTTTAATATTTGAAATGGGCTTGCACTCATCGCCCTCCCATATTCCCAGGTCCAATCTGTCAGCCAAAACGAGCCTTACTGTGTTTAACAGTTGAAACTTTGCTGAAAAAGTTTTCGTTTGCGGTCCTCTGGACTGATCCCCGGCATAGGCATGGCAACACATGAGCAGGGGAATGATCCACGAAAAAGTGCTGTCCCGCAAGGAAACACCTTCATCATCCATTTTCCACGGCTGCCCATCAACCATTGGCTGAAAATCAATCTCTGATAAAAATCTTACACCTGAACCAAATTCGTTTTTAAAGCCATCTTTTAATCTCTTTGCATCCCTGGTTTCAATTACCAGGACATACTGTATGTGTTCTCCCATGTGATGGGAAATATTTGTCCTTACATCAGGAATGACAATTGGGTTTTTTTCAGATGGCGATAATACTTTAAGTTGACCTCTTTCTTTAACTACCAATTTATCCGGAAACTGCCCTTCACCTTCTGGTTCAAAATACTTCCAGGCCTCTCTCACTTGTCCTAAAAAAACATCTTTGCTTGCAATGGTGTCCGGATTTTCCAGAGCCTTTGCTAAATCCATTAAAAGCCGGGGGCTGCTCGTTTTTGTTTCGGGCTGAAATACTGGCATACCAAGCTTTTTAAATTCTTGGATTAGTTCAGGCTTAGATTCAAGTTCAATTGCAATATCTGCTGGAAAGGGATTGAGATGTTTATATAAATAAAAACGGCCGGCCATCCATTGAGGGGATATATACCATCTTTCTTTAAGCCTGAATTTCAAATCAGCATCTTCTGTTTCTTCAATTAACCAGGAAGTTGTCTCTAGCCAAAATTTTAAGGGTGAGGAACAATCTATCGAATCTGAAGCGTTTAATCTTTCCAGTTTCAAGGTATTATATGATAATTCCCATTTGTAAACTGAATGCAACAGAAGCTTCATCAATACCAAGCGAATATTTTTCTCAAAGGATGAATAAAGATCTAAGCCTGGAAAAACATATAAATTTTCTACAATGTAATCATACTTCCCTTTGTAGGTGGCAACAGCTTCAGCATAAATTTTTTGACAATAATCTTTCCAGAATTTTTCTTCAATATTTGGAGGGGGTTTCTCAGGAAGTATTACCCCTGTAGAAAGCGAAATCTTACATGATGAATCCCAGATATCTGGATCGATTTTTTTCAATCTTAATCCATCCATTGCCCCTGCTCGGGATAGCATATCCAGGTGGCGCGATGCGTCCTGTCCCCAATATTTATGGTCAGGAGGCAATAGCAGTCTTTCTTCTGCTTCCTTTGATGCTTGTGTATTAACCGCCTGAAGATAAGCCCATAACTTCTGACCGACAGTGTCCTTCCAGCCTGGTCCAAAGCTTGTGTTATCCAGGGGATACCATCCACCCAGACACGGGAAAGGCAGTTGCGCAAGCAGTTTAAGACTTTTTTCTCCCTTATCTTTTGCTATCAGGCCTGCCAACAAGTTGCTTCCCCAATTACAGATAGCGCTGCACAGTTCATCCTGACCCCTGTTAAATGCTACAGGAAGATTGGGTGTAGCCGGGATAAGGACATTTCGGAGAATACTTTCAACACCAAAAGCCTGAACCAGGGCATTAGCAAGGTATGCATGAAGTTTATTATTTTTTATACCACCGCCCTGTCTTGGGACTTGAACAGTGATCTTTTTGCTTAAAAAAGCAATATATTTTCTAAGCTTTACAGGAATATCATCAATGCTATGCTCAGGCAGTACTTCATCGTCATCATCTCCAGAACTGCGCGGACTGAAAAAAATAGATTTATCTTCGCTGCTTGCATGCAGTTCTCCATCAACACCAAGAATTACTTTTTTCCCCTGCAAAGCACTTGATTTGTAACCAGGCAGCAAGCCCATGACATCTTCCCAAAAGGCGTTCCAATCAATATCTGGATCTTGAAGTAGAAGTTGAGCAGCACTTTCAATGGTTTGGCCGATCTGATCATCAGCTGGATCAGGGTGGGTTTTCAAAAAAGAGTATAAGTTTTTAATTTGTGAAAATCTTGCCCTGAGTTCATAATTAATCACATCATAAGATGCACATTCATATAGAAGTTTCTCTGACAGCAGCCTATGTTTTTCAAGTCTTAAAGGCACTTTGGCTTCATTAACGCTTTTCCAGGAATCCCGTGTCATGATCAGGGGCAACTCTGAAATATTATGCCCCCTATGATCCAGCTCACTTTCAATCAAAGAAAACCACTTACTGTCTTTGCTATCCTCGACTTTTACCGGGGCCAGAATGTCAACAATAGCCCTTGCTTCATCAATGTTTTGCCGGGCAAAAAGTCTGTGGATCAAGTCAGCGGCCTTCATGGCCATGTTTTCAAGCAAAAGTTTATTATAGGTTTTTTGAAAATCAACACCGGTTCTGCTGATATCTCCATAAAAAGGTGCGTTCAAATGGCAGGCTGCACCACTGGGCTGCTTTGTAGGCAGAAAGATACTTATTAACCCTCTTTCAGGAAAATCGCTTACAGGAATTGCAATTGCCAAATCTGCCTTATCAACTTCTTTCCATTTTCCAGGCAGCTCTGCAGCAGCTTTCTTAAGTTGCTCTGCTTCTTCAGGTTTAGATCCACCTCCATACTCCCAATTCCAAACCCAGTATTTTTTTGGCCTGGGCTGATCATCGTCAGTATGGATAACATCAATATCAACGATATTAGCTTCATTATCAGCAGGAAGTGGGCTTTTCGTTCTTTCGATATAGCAGGTATGATAAGGTGCTTCAATCCATAGACTTTTTAATCTTTGAAGAAAAAGGACAGTTTTTTCATTTAACTGCTTAATATTATCACAGGAGACATCCCATGCCCTTTTACTGATAAAAGGCAATCGAACCACCGTGGCAAAACCTTTTTCTTCAAACTTATACACCTTCTCAGGCCTGTTTTTTCGGCTGGCTGGCTCAGGCAAAAGATAAGGGGATAGAAACTTAAGC
>PXBT01000022.1 GCA_003566815.1 Caldisericota bacterium | reverse complement strand
GAAAAAGACAAGGGGACGGGGGGTTGTCTTCGAAGACAACCCCCCGTCCCCTTGTCTTTTTCTGTAATCCTTTGGTTGCTCCCTGTAATTTTGCCAGGCCAGGAGTATAATGTGGTTGAATAATATGAACTTGCTTGTGACATATCTAAAGCAAGGAAGGGGATAAAGGAATGACAATATTGATTCCGCTGGTTCTTTTTATTGGTATTCCCTGTTTTATAACCTGGCATATCTGTTCCAAGAGACTCAACCTTAAAACACTCAGAAAAGCAATAGAGCAATGGAAAAATGATAAACTTCTTTCAGAGGAATCTTATCAAAAACTTGTAACAGCCTATTCTTTGCCTAAAAAAAAACAAGACATCCATCTGATGCAAATCGTCTATATCGTAGCCAGCGTCTTTATTGGGCTGGGATTTATCTTGTTTATTGCGTCCAACTGGGAAGCTCTTCCTGCCTGGTCCAAGTTGGCTATCGTTTTGGTACTGGCCATCATCTCCTTGATCACTGGCGAGCACTATCGTCATCGAAAAACTCGCGGGCTGACCTATTTGGGAGAAAGCCTGGTCTTGCTCTCTGCTCTGCTATGGGGTGCCGGGGTCATCTTCCTTTTCCAATCCAGCCACTGGGCTATCCACTATAATGCTTTGATGGTGGGAGTATGGATAGTCTCCATCGTTCCTTTTTTATTATGGCTCAAGTCAGAGCCCACTTTCTACCTTATATTGCTACTGAGCTTTTTATGGGGCATTTTTATGAAAGAATTGAGCCCTTACGCTCTGCTATTTTATTTCATTCCTCACTTATTTTTGCTCTGGCAATCAGCCAAAACTCGATTCAAAGAAATAGTGGTCTGGGGGTCAGCTGGAATATTGGCGCTATTTTTCCTGAACACTCCTGAGCAGGTTTTACTATATTTGCTGATTATGGGACTCCTGGCTTTGGCTCAATGGATGATCAAAAAAGATTCCTTTTTTCTCCTTGTCTCAGGAACCACAGCTCTATTTTTATCCATCGTATTGATAGCCCACCCCTGGCCTCTTCTTCCCTGGATGCTCTGGCTTATATTAATTGCAGGCATAATTTTTGGAACCTATAAAACATCTTCTTCTGTTTTGCTAACCCTGCTTTTGTCGGCTTTATTTTTACGCATTCCCGGATGGCTCATCAGTCTTTCCTGGCAGGGAGAATCCATCATTGCCATTACTTTGGGTGCAGGCAGTCTGGGCTTGTTGATGTCGCAAATTCTTCCCAAAAATACACCTTCTCGTTACAGTTGGATGTGGACAAGCTATTTTGCAAGCATCATTAGTTTATTTTTCCTTTCTTCCTATCGTTTTCTGGAAACTGAAACCATTACTCCCCTTGGATCACTGAGTTGGAGCACGAATACTCTGGTGTTTGTGGTTCTTGCCAGCATCCTTCTTTTAGGCATAGGGATACTGGCGTATGGTTTAAAAAATAATGGCTTGAGCAAGTCTCCATTAATGTTTATCCTCTTGTTGCAAGCTTGCTTGCTCTTGTCCATCCTCCTTTTTGCTGAAGCCTGGCACATCAGAATTTATTTAAACAACCTGGTTTTACTTTTCAGTATTATTTTAACCTTCTTTTGGGCCAATGAAGAAAACCAACCCATCCTTTTTTATACAGGCATGGCTGCATTGCTTTTGTTCGCTATCCTCCGATACACTGATTTCTTTTGGGGCATGCTGGATCGATCCATCTTTTTTGTTATCGGTGGTTTGATCTTATTATGCATTGGGGTTATTTTGGAGAAACAGAAAAAAAACATTCTTGAAAGAGGAAAAAGCAATGAAGATATATAAAATTGCAGGAATAATGGCTATATGGGCTCTTGTGATTGCTCTCTTTTTTGGTTTTCAGGAATGGATGAATGCTCACAGCGTAGATATCTGGGTAAAAACCGTGCCTGTGGATCCAAGAGATTTTTTCCGTGGCGAATATATGCGATTGGAATATGATTTTTCAACTTTTAATCTCAGTCGTTTCCCTGAAGGCACATTACCTGAAAATCTTTCTCAAGTATATGCTGTGCTAAAAGAAGAAAAGGAAGAAGGTATCCATGTTTTGGACTACTTTAGTTCCACTTCTCCTGAGCAGGAAAGTGTGGTTTTTCTTCGAGGAAAACCCGCCTGGGGAAATAGGGTTCAACCCCACATCCAGCTTCGATACAACCTGGAATCCTACTTTGTGCCTGAGGGTATGGGACCAAAACTTGAGCGCGAGCTATTTGATCAATTAAAAATCAGAATAAGGGTAAACCAATGGGGCTGGGCTCAAATTATTGAAGTTTCGACGGATGATTCAGATCCAACAACTCCTGCAAATCCTTTACCCAGTCAGTAGCCTGAGGATGAAAATGCCCTACCATAATACTTTTTGCATGGGCATTGCAGGCAGTGAAGGCATCCACCTCATTGGCTCCAATCAAAACCATTCTTTCTGCAGGTACGCTGAGCTCCTGGCTAAGCTTTAACAAAATATCAGGAGCAGGCTTACCTTGTTCAACTTCATCAGAAGTAGAGATGGCTGAAATATGCTCTTCAATATTCAAGTGCTTCATCATTCTTACTGTTGCATCTCGATCATCCGAGGTGGCGATGCATACAGGCACCTCCTGGCTGAGCCACTTTACCACTTCCACTGCCCCAGGATTGGGTTGATATAAAATGTTACGATCAAGATGAGCATTGGTGTTGATAACCAGGTCATGGGCAATGGATCGGCATTTCGGCCAGGATAGCTGATGACTCAACCAAATAGCAGAAGCCATCAGCGTCATAGCTTCTTTGGCATAATAGGTGACCAGAGGGGCATCCATGCGTTCCGTGCTGGCTCCAAAAAGCTGATCCGCTGCAGCCTGGATATCATACCCCATGACTTTGGCAGTGGCAACATACTGATTAAAAATATATTTCCAGGTGCTTAAATTTCCAATCAGCGTCCCATCTTTATCAAAAACTACTACATCAATCTCCATGGAAGTATTTTTTGTTTTAAGAATCATAGCAACCTATTCTTCAGCGTATTTTGCGAGACTCGAAATAATATCGCTTCTCTTCTGCTTCGCCCATGGAAAAAGTTTTTCTGGGCAATGCTCCATCAATTGCAACGGTTTTGAACAAATCACTTTTGCAAAGCACTGGGAGTAAAAAGCCCAGGCGATCTTCTGCATTGGAAAGCTTTCTAAGACTATTTTCTCCATGGATATAATCAATTTTTACTTTTGGATGCTTTTCAATATATTCATCAAGCAAAGTTTGCAGGATCCCCACTGTTAGTTGGCCTGGGCGATCTTTAAGTCGTATAGTACGGTTGGAAGAACCCTGCACTACTTGCACTTCATGTCCATCACCTGAAATATATGCTATCAAATCTTCTATATCTGCTTGAAAAATCAACCGATGAATAGGCTCAAACACCAATCCCTGATCATGAACATTATTAAGCTCCACCAGCGCATACCGGGCTGGATGATTTGCCAACTCTTCCTTGCTGAGGGATTTTTTTAAGTTGTCCCAACATTGTTTTGCAGTGGCTAGGGAGTGATTACCATCGCCCACTGCATACAAATATCCATCCGGCTTCATTAATTTTGCCAATGCAGAGGCAATATGATGAATAGTATCCGAATCATCAACGCAATAACCCTTTAAATGTCCTCCATCCATCATTAAATCGGTGTCATATGCCACCCTGTCATCTTTTGCATGGGAGGAAAGTAAAGGCTCTATCACAGAAAATTCAGGATCATCAATCAAGACCAGCACATGAGGAAGCTCTATAGGAGCAAATTCGCGAATTTGAACTCTGGGAGGGATACGATCCATAACCGTTTGCTCAGTGGCACGGATCATCGCATGGCATCCTGCGTGGAAATCATATTTTTCCAAATCCAGCGCCACCATCAAGCCATTGCGGACTGTACCATTTTTCATGGTACGCTGAACCAGAATAAACCCCTGCAGCGGGTCTCCAAAAACACCACCATCCAAATATTGCTGCATGGTTTGATTAATGCACTTGATTCTATCTTTTTTATCAGCATCCTCCAGATAAACTTCTGGAAAAATGATATGAAAAGCCGAAGGCACCCCCTCGGTAATTTTTTCCACTTCCTGCCAGTATTCAGGCTCACTGGTAAATTGATCGCAAGCCACTACAGCCCATTTTTTCAAATCTATGGAAGACCTGGGCAAAAGAATATCGGGGACATGCAAGGCAACTCTCTCCAGGAGAGCAGTATCAAAATTATTATTCATTTCAGCTCCTTCTTTTATTCTCTTTATTCATTCTCATTATACAGAATTTTTTCGTTATTTAAGCCCTTAACAAAATCTTGATGTATTGTGATCCATTTTTGCATGGATTTTTGTGTTATCAGCCGATAGTGAGGTTGGTATCGTTTTTTATATTCTGCCGAATGATGGAAGGGTCCGTTCGTTTGATGAGATAAAAGATTAAATTCACTCAAAAGGCTCTTTGACAAGTGACTTTCTCTTTTTTTTAGCTCAAAATAAGCTATGATTATGATTTCGCTCCAGGACATGGGGCATGGTGGAACAGCCTCAGTGCAGGACGCCAAAAAAGCCTGGTGGATCTTTTCTATGTTATGCCCTTTGGCTATAGCCGGACCCAAATAAAGTCTGCCCATAGGATAGTGCAAGGTTAAAGGCTGGAACAATGGAGTATCCTTTGGGTCTTCTTTTATTTCAGAGATTTCCTTCTCAAGCCATTGATACAGCTTGTCTGGGGATTGCACTGCATGTTGGGGACCATAAACTGCCTGATAAAGAAGCTTGAGCAAATCCTGTGCTTGAGCAAAAGGAAACAAACTCAGCTCAGTTTCTATCAATTTGCTGATAGACAAGCTTAAACTATTTCTTTTTTTCAACAGGACAATCCTTTAGACAATCCATACATTCGATGCATGTAGTCTTTTCAACCAACAATTGCTTTTCCTCTAAAAACAATGCATGAGATGCGCACTGGTCCATACATTTTTTGCATGAAACACATCCCGCTATCAAAGTGGTTTTTTGAAGTCCTGTCCGCACAGCTATCCTGTTAACAAGACTGAATAAAGCTCCAAGGGGGCAAAGGTATCTGCAAAAAAACCTAAAAACAAATAATGATAATCCGAGCGTTATAAAAGCAAGTGTAATCATAAAAGGTGTGCCATAGAGCTGAAAGATTGCCTTGAAAGGGTCATACATGCAAAGCCAACCTGAAGTAAAAAAGAAAACCCCGATACCTATCAGAAAAAAAACTGCCCAACGGCCCCACTGAAGGGCCTTATCGAGCTTGCCTGGTACACTGACTTCCATTCGATCGCGATAAAGGATATCTTGCAAAGCACCCTGGGGACATACCCATCCACAAAATACTCTTCCTTTAAATAAGGTAAACACAAGCAATAGTAT
>PXBT01000053.1 GCA_003566815.1 Caldisericota bacterium | reverse complement strand
GCTATTTTTATGATCTGGGAATTCGCAATGCATTGATTAATAATTTTAATCCCATGGATTTACGTGATGATGCAGGAGCTTTATGGGAAAATTTTTGTTTTATGGAACGATTGAAATTTTTACAATCCCAGGGACTAGTGCCCCAGGTATATTTTTGGCGGACCCATACGCAAAAAGAAATTGATTATGTGGAAGAACGCGATGGCAGTTTCTTTGCTTATGAATTTAAATGGAATCCCAAAGCCAGACAAAAAAAACATACTTTGTTTGAAGAACACTATGAGAGCACTGTTAAAACCATCACTCCCTTAAACATTGACTCTCTATTTCATACATCCGTTTGACACAATGGGGACTGTCCCTAATGTGTCAAACGGATGTTTGTTTCGAGTTTTAGTCTATACAGAATCCTGGCATAGGATTTTCATAGCCCGGTGTTCGATGTCTGCGTCAAGAAAGATGTCTCCATAAGCCTGGAAACCCAGGTTTTCATAAAATTTCATGGCCTGCAGTTGGGCATGCAAAACAATCTCTTTTGCCCCTTTTTCTTTGCAAATACTGATTAAAAACAACATCAATTGTTTTCCTATTCCTTTGCATCGATGCTTCTTTAAAACTGCAACCCTTCCAATATGGGCATGATCATTGTCCAACAATATCCTTCCACATCCCACTGCTTCTTGCTCCAGGCTTGCCAGTACATGGATAGCTCTTTGGTCGTCTTCATCCATTTCAAGATGCAGAGGTACTTTTTGCTCATCAACAAAGACTTCCATGCGTATGGCATAAACTTGCTCAAGCTCGTTTGGAGTTGAAGCAATGCTAATGCTCAGACTCATTGTTCAATCCTGGGTCGAACAATACCTGTCATGCAAGCCTCCGACTCATAGCTTATTTTGAAAGCAAAGCCTGAAAAGTAATTTTGCTGGCTTTGAGGGTCTGCTCTATATCTTTCTCTGTATGAGCTAATGAGATAAAAAAAGTTTCAAATTGAGAAGGCGGAAAATAAATTCCCTGCTTCAACATTTCCCAAAAGAAAAGATTATATTGATCTGTGCTGGAAGTAGTTGCAGATGAAAAATCACGAACTTGCCCGCTTGTAAAAAATGGGCACATCATTGAACCTTCACGATTGATGCAAATTTTGATCCCTGCTTCATTGGCCTGCTCCTTAAGACCTTTTTCCAGTTTTGCAGCCAGTGAATCCAAGTTATTATAAATACCTGGAGCCTTAAGGGCTTCCAATGTGGTAATTCCTGCTATCATTGCAATTGGATTACCCGAAAGAGTGCCTGCTTGAAAAACAGGTCCCACAGGAGCCATTTGCTCCATTATTTCCCTTTTTCCCCCATAAGCACCTACTGGCATCCCTCCTCCAATAATTTTTCCCAAACAAGTAAGATCCGGATTGATACCATAGAGTTCCTGGGCGCCTCCATATGCTACTCTGAATCCAGTGATAACTTCGTCAAAAATTAAAAGTGATTGATACTGATCGGTTAAATCTTCAAGTTGTTTTAAAAAGCCGGGCAAAGGAGGGATAACCCCCATGTTCCCGGCAATTGGCTCAATAATAACAGCCGCAATGTCTTTCCCATGCTCACTGAATATCTTTTGCACCTGCTCTATATCATTATAGTTTGCTGTAATTGTCATATCAGCAATAGAGGATGGAACTCCCGGGCTGGAGGGTACACCCAGGGTAAGTGCTGCTGATCCGGCTTTTATTAAAAAAGCATCGCTATGTCCATGATAACTTCCTTCAAATTTTACGATTTTATTCCTTTTTGTATAAGCTCTCGCAAGTCTGATAGCGCTCATAGTAGCTTCGGTTCCTGAGTTAACCATCCTCACCATCTCAATCGAAGGCACAGCATCAACAATCAACTGCGCCATATGTTTTTCAAGTGCTGTGGGAGCTCCAAAGCTTGTTCCTTTGGAAGCCTGCTCTTGAATAGCCCTCACAACCTCAGGGAAAGCATGCCCTAAAATAAGCGGTCCCCAGGAACACACATAATCAATATATTGGTTTCCATCAGCATCCACAATGCTTGAGCCTTTTCCACCACTGATAAACAAAGGGCTTCCTCCTACAGCTTTGAAAGCTCTTGCCGGACTATTGACTCCACCTAGCATTAAATGTAACGATGATTGAAACAATTCTTCAGACTGGATAGTTTTTTTCATTTTCTTCTTCCTCCAAAAAATATTGCATGCTTACTTTTTTTAGCTCTTTTGTACTATAGAGCATCATGTAGTCATTAACTTTCATTTGTCCTGCTATAGTTTTGGCTATGTTTTCACATTCATTTGAATTTTTCCCATGAATCATAGCATAAAGATTGTAGGGCCAGTTTTTCTGAGTCTTACGCTGGTAGCAATGGCTTATTTCTGAAAAGGATGCCATCAATTTTCCCGCCTGTTCTATTTTTTCTTCCGGAATGTTCCAAACACTCATAGCATTGGACACAAAACCCATATTGCGATGATATAGTATAGCTCCAAATCGACGCATTGTTCCTGTTTTTTTCATCTCTATCAAATGGTCAATTAAATTTTTTTCCGTAAGACCAAGATTTTGTGCAATCTTATCAAAAGGGCATGAACAAAGAGGTATATCTTTTTGCATTATTTTAACAATATTTTTTTCCAAGAGAGAAAGCTCTTTTTCTTTATCGATCTCAGTCGAGATTTTATCAGGAAATGTATTTTTTCTCTTAGTAAGGATATTTTGCATGGGAAAAAAAACCTTAATTTTAAAAACCCTTATCGCAGGGAGATCAATCAAATCTGGTATTCCGGCTTTATTCTTAATTTCTGCCACTATATCTTTCAAATCGTTGCTTGATCCGGCAGTCAGAGTAAACCACATATTGTAAGCATGCGACCGTACATAATTATGAGTGACTTGCTGATAATTATTAATTATTTTTGCAGTAAATTCTATTTTCTCAGAAGGAACTTTCAAGGCACATAAAGTGCTCACATAGCCAAGCTTTTTGGAGTCAAACACAGCTCCAATCCGACGAATAATGTTTTTTTCTTTGAAATCACTCAGTTTTTCTATTATTTCCTGCTCCTCGAGTCCAATTTGTTTTGCAAGGTCCAGGAATGGAAAATTGTTCAGTGGAAAGTTAAATTGCATCATATCCAAAAGTTGTTGGCTTTTTTTATCCAGACTTAGTTGTTGATTTCTCATTCCATCCTTTGCACCAGGGTTCATCAGCCATAAAATCACCTTTATGATAAAAAGCTGCTCTGGCGCGACATCCTCCGCATATTTTTTGATAAGCGCAATTACCGCAATTTCCACTGTATTGCTGACTTCTTAATTTCTTAAAAACTTCACTTTCTTTCCATATCTGATCAAAAGGAATTTCTCGAACATTGCCAAGGTTCATATTCAAGTACGCACAAGGTTGAACATTACCTGTGGGACCTATAAGGCAATAACTGATCCCTGCTATGCATCCACGAGAAAAACGAGTCTTTATGCCTTTTTGATGAGCAATTCTCATAAATTGTGGGGCACAGGTAGGCTTTAATTCAATTGGAATAGCAGGTTGACGCTCAATAATTCGCTTAAGTAAAGCTTCGTATTTTTCTGCTTTCATTATTTCGTCGCTAAGCTCTGTCGCTCGACCTGTTGGTACCAGAAAAAAAATATGATGAGCGCTTGCGCCCATTTTAACAGCAAAATCTGTTATTTGTTCTATTTGATCATAATTCCAATCCATTACTGTTGTATGAATTTGAAATGGAAGGCCGGCTTTTTTACAGTTTTCCATGCCTGCAATTGTTTTTTTAAAAGCACCCGACCACCCTCGAAAAGCATCATGTTTTTTTTCATCATAACTATCGAGGCTAATGCCCATTGCCTGGGCTCCAGATTCTTTTAACCTTGTGGTTGTTTCAGGTTCCAGAAGTGTTCCATTGGTACCAAAAACAGGTCTCATACCTTGTTTTTTAGCTTCTGCAACTAATTCAAAAATATCACTTCTCAGTAAAGGCTCGCCTCCACTAAAAATCATGATACGAAAACCAGCTTGACTAATTTGGTGGATCAGTTTTTTAGCTTCTGCAGTGCTTAGTTCACCCTGCAAAACTTTGTCTGCATCTCGATAGCAATGAGGACATTGCTGATTGCATGCATTAGTAGTGCTCCAGGAAATAATCATCTACTCCCCCCAGCCCTGGATTCCTCTATCCATCGAACAGCATCCGGAGCATGGTAGCTGAGAATAAAGTCAGCTCCAGCCCGTTTGATCGACAACAATAGCTCCATCACTATCTTTCTTTCATCAATCCAGCCTTTCTCTGAGGCAGCTTTAACCATAGCATATTCTCCGCTGACATTATATGCAGAAGTGGGCCAATGAAATTGCTTTTTTACTCGATGAATAATATCCAAATAAGATAATGCGGGCTTTATCATAACAATATCTGCACCTTCATCTATATCCAATGCTATTTCACGCAAAGCTTCATCACTATTTGCCGGATCCATTTGCGCTCCAAAGCGATCTCCATGCTGGGGGGCTGATTGGGCAGCATCTCTAAAGGGTCCGTAAAATGAAGAAGCATATTTTGCTGCATAGGACATGATGGGTATTTCACCAAACCCTTCATTGTCAAGCATCTTTCTGATGGCATAAATTTGACCGTCCATCATTCCCGATGGAGCCACCATGTCGGCTCCAGCTTTTACATGAGAAAGAGCAGTCTTTGCAATCAATTCAAGGGTTTTGTCATTATCTACTTCTCCCTTGTTAAGACAACCGCAATGTCCATGATCTGTGTATTCGCACAAACACACATCAGTAATAATCTGCATATCAGGGCAAGACTCTTTTATAGACCGTATGGACTGTTGTATAATTCCTTTTTCTTCAAAGGCTGATGATCCTACAGCATCTTTATTTTCAGGGATACCAAAAAGCATAATGCCTGGAATTTGCATAGCTTGTATTTCCAATAAATATTTTAACAAACGATCTACTGACCATTGAAAAACCCCTGGCATGGAAGGGATGGGGCAAGCTAATTCTTTTCCTTCACGAACAAATACTGGATATATAAAATCTGAGGGTAACAAGCTGTTTTCTCGAATTAAACTTCTTAGCTTTTCATTTTTTCTCAATCTTCTCAATCGAGTTTGTGGAAATGCCATAATTATGCTCCTTTACTTTTCTTCAGAGGGCAAAAGTCCAATTTCTTCATCAGTCAAATAGCAAGCAGGATCTTCACCCCAAAGATCTCCATGAACTGCTTCTGCTCGAATGCGGCAACCCCCACAAACTTCATTATAATTGCATTTTCCGCATCTACCTTTTAAGTTTTTCTGCTTGTTGCGCATTCCTTCAAGAAATGTGTTATCAGGATCATTCCAGATTTCGCTGAATTTTCGTTCTTTTACATTACCCAAATCAACATGTTGCCAAAATTGACAAGGATGAACATTGCCCAGAGGGTCCACATTGCTGAATTTTGTCCCCGCTGAGCAGCCTCCATGCATTTTTAGCAAATCCATAACTTCTGATGCTCGTTTGGGATCATGATTTTTTAAATAATGATGGATATAGGCTCCGTCTGCATGATTGTCCACCGTTAAAAGTTCAGTTTTTATCCCTTTTTCGTTAAATTCCATTGTTTTTTTTATTAATAAGTCCATGGTTTTTCTTTTTGCTTCCAGGGAGCAATCCTTTTTCATTATATCTCTGCCTCTTCCGGAATAAACCAGATGATACATGCAAAATCTTGGAATAGCCTCATTTTCAACAATATCCAGTATGCCAGGTAAAGCAGATTCATTGTCTTTGTGTATAGTAAATCGAATACCAGTCTTGAGACCTATCCTTGCGGCATTGCGTATCCCCTGAATAGCCTCCTGAAAAGACCCTGGGACTCCTCTAAAATCATCATGCTCTGCCATTAGGCCATCCATACTGACGCCTACATACTGAATGCCCGCCTTTTTGATAGCCTCAGCTATAGCAGGACTGATTAAAGTTCCGTTTGTTGAAAGAATAACTCTTAAGCCTCGATCTGTAGCAAATCGACCAAGATGAAAAATATCATCTCTCAGCAAGGGCTCTCCTCCAGAAAGCAAAAGCACTGGTACTTTCATTTGAGCGAGGTCATCAATAAAATATTCAGCTTCTTTGGTGCTGAGTTCTTTATTCTTTGTATTTTCGTCCGCATTAATATAGCAATGCTTACATCGCAAATTGCATTGATGCGTCATATTCCAGACTACTAATGGTCGTTGAACCGCTGAAAATTGAAGCATATGTGAAGGAATATGATCTTTTCTTCCATGCATTTTTAAAGCTTCAGAAACTGTAGCCATTCCACATAACAATTTTGTACATCCTATCATATCGTTCTCTTTTCCTTTTTAAAATAGTTTAGAATTGCATCCATGAGACCTTCGGTTGTAGATTGTTGAGCCTCAATAGACACTTTCAAGCCAAAAGCACGAACCTGGCGTGCAGTAACGGGACCAATGCATGCAATCAATGTTTTACTTAAAATGGTTTTTGGGTCATCAAAGCCCATCGCATTTATAAAGTGAGTAACCGTAGAAGCACTGGTGAAAGTTAAAACATCCATTTTTCCTTCTTCCAGCATTTGTCTTGCCATTGAAGCTTGAGCTTGACTTGCGATGGTTCGATAAGCAGGAACCTCATTAATATAATGACCCCCCTCTTTAAGGTACTGAAAAACTTTAGGCGCTTCCTCAGCTCTGGGGATTAAAATACGATCATTTTTGCTTAGCTGTTGTTTTAATCCTTTTACCAATGCTTCAGAAGTATATATATCGGGAGTATAGTCTGCAATGATTCCATAAGATTTTAAGGCTTCAGCAGTTTTGCTTCCAATAGCAGAAAATTTGATTGAGCTGAGACTTCGAGCATCTCTCTTTAACTTATGCAACGCCTTAAAAAAAGCCTCCACCCCATTAACGCTGGTAAAAACTATCCAATGATACTGATGGATCTCCTCCAAAGCGTTTCTCATGGACAATTTATCTTTTGGAGGCGCAATAGCAATAGAAGGAAAAAGCCAGGCTTCCCCTCCTTGATCCTGAACCAATTTAAGCATGGAAGACGATTGTTGAGAAGGTCGTGTAATCATAACTCGTTTTCCTGAGAGAGGATCTTTTCCATACCATTGCAGATCATCGCTCAATGCAACCGTAGGGCTTACAACAATGACTGCTGGGGAAGAAATGCCTTCCTGCTTTGCCTTCTGCGCAATGTTGCCCAGATTTCCCTTTATTACTTTTTGCTCAGGGGTGGTTCCCCATTGAATTATAGCTACCAAAGCTGTTGGTTGATGCCCTTTTGATAGCAAGCTTTCTACAATATTTTCCAAATGAGACATACCCATTAAAAAAACAAGCGTATCCGTATCCATTGCAAGAGAGATACAATTCTTCAAGGATTGTCCCTGGTTTTCATCTGCATCATGCCCTGTTATGACAGAAAAGCTTGAAGCCAGTTGCCGATGAGTTAAGGGTATTCCTGCGTAGGCAGGAGCCGCAACAGCAGAGCTAATACCCGGAATGATTTCGAAAGCAATCTGATGCTCATGAAGCGCCAAAGCCTCCTCGCTACCTCTCCCAAAAATTAAAGGGTCTCCTCCTTTTAATCGAAGTACGCTTTTTCCTTCTCTTGATTTTTGCACCAATAAATCGTTGATTTCATCTTGTTTCATAAAATGTTTTTTGGGTAGCTTTCCTGCAAAAATAATTTCAGCATCATCACGAGCATAAGACAAAATAGCTGGATTAACCAAACGATCAAACACAATAACATCGGCCTCCTGCAAGCATTCAAAGCACCTCAAAGTCATCAATCGATGATCCCCGGGTCCTGCTCCTGCCAAGTATACCTTTCCTTTTATAAGTCCCATATTTTACTCCTTGAGCAGCTGCTCAGCACCTGATAATAATAACTGATCCGCCAATTGCTTCCCCATATCTTCCGCTTGCTGTGGATCACCCAAAACATAGGATCGTATAATTTTTTCTCCTTCACGATGAGCTACCAGTCCTCTAAGATGCAATTGTTGATTTTTGATTTCAGCTAAAGCTGCTATAGGCACATGGCATCCTCCACCCAGTCTTTTTAAAAAAGAACGCTCTGCATTTATTGACCATGAGCTTTCCTGGTGATGAAGAGTTTGGAGCTTTTGGATCAACTTGCTATCCCCAGCTCTTGCCTGCAAACAAAGAGCTCCTTGCCCAACGGCAGGCAGGCAAATTTCATGGGGCAGAATATAGGAGATTTTATCTTTCATTCCCAGGCGGTAAAGTCCTGCGTATGCCAACACAATAGCATCTATTTCTCCTGGTTTAAGTTTTTTTATACGCGTATCAATATTTCCCCTAATACCTTTGATCTCAAAATCCTTCCTATGGTAAAGTATCTGCGCCTTTCTACGCAAGCTGCCTGTGCCTATTACAGCTTGAAAAGGTAAATCATCCAAATGCACCCCCTGACATGAGACCAGGACATCACAAGGGTTAACCCTTTGAGGCACTGCGGCAATCTCAAGGCCCTCGGGAAGAGATGAGGGAAGATCTTTCATGCTATGGACAGCCATATCAATTTCACCCTTTAACAGCAAATGCTCCAGCTGTTTAACAAAAACACCCTCTCCCCCTATTTCAGCCAAAGGTACTTGCGAAGAAATGTCTCCTTCAGTTTTGACAGGGATAATTTCCCATAATATCTCAGGAAAAATAGCTTCAAGCTGTTTGCTAATACTTTTGGTCTGTGCTAATGCCAAAAAACTGGCTCGACTGCCAATTCTAATTTTCTGCATCATCTTTATCTTTCGATGGCATATTTAAATCAAAAACACTTCGAATTACCTGCGATGCCCAATGCCCCTGCCCTGTATCAGCATATTTTTTTAACTGAAGGATAGGGGTGTTCAGTATCTTCTGCATAATGCTCTTAAGCAAGATGGCTATTTGTTCTCTTTCTTCTTCCTTCCAATGGGGGTGCATTGAAATAAACCGCACCAACTCATCATTACAAATGTCGTTAAAATTATTGCACAAGGCTTTTATTACAGGAACAACAGAGCTATGGTTAAGCCAATGCATAAAATCATTTGTATGTTCATCAACTATTTTTCTTGCTTCTTTTGCTGCTTTTTCTCGCTTTGTTAAGCCTTCTTTTATAACCATCTGAATGTCATCAATATTATATAAAATTATGCCCTCAAGGCCCTGGATATCGGGGTCAATATTCCTGGGAACTCCTATGTCTATAAAAATAATTGGGTTTTGTCTGCTGGTTTGCTTTGTTTGATCCAAGATATTGCGAGTAATAATATAATCAGGAGAAGATATACAGCTAATAATCATGTCAGCCCTGGCCATATGCTCTTTAAGGGTCTCCATTGGAATAGCACTGATTTCAAGAGTTTTGGCCAATGCTGCAGCCCTGTTATAGTTACGATTGGCAAGATACAATGAGCTTTTCACATTTTTTTTCAATCTTCGGGCTATAATTTCACCCATTTTTCCAGCACCGATCAATAGAATTGAATGATTTTTCTGGTGCAATAAATATTTTTTGGCCAATGTTGTCACCGCAGAACCATAAGAAACTGTTCCGCTGCTTATAGCAGTTTCTCTACGAATTGTTTTGCTTGTCTGCAAAGCTCGTTGAAATAAAGTGCTTAGAATTAATCCACAGCTACCTGCTTTGGACGCATAATCAAGAGCATCAGCCACCTGTGCATGTATTTCATTTTCTCCTGTAACCATTGAGTCTATCCCTGAGCAAACACAAAAAAGATGATAAATAGCATTGCTACATGTATGATGGTAATGATGTTGATGAATGATTTCAGGGTCAATATTGCTTGTTAAATGAAAAAAATGCCTTGCCTGAGCTATACTTTCTTCACTTTTTCGAGTAGCTGTATATAGCTCCGTGCGATTGCAGGTGGATAAAATGACGCACTCTTCAATGCAGAGCTTACTTTTCAGGTGCTTGTAGGCTTTATCCAACTGCTCGCCCGATGCAAGGGAAAGCTGCTCTCTTATAGCCATTGGAGCTGTTTTATGATTTATTCCATATACGGTAACAAACATTCTTCAACTTGCTCCTTTGCTTGTTGTGCTTTTCCATCGCAAATTAGTTGTACAATTTTTTTGCTCAATATGTTCTCCATGATTCTTTTCTTTTCAATTGGGCATTGTATCTTTTGTATGATTTTCTGTCGCGCTTCGGAGATTAGTTCTGTATATTCAGCATACTCGGGGCCCAGTGTTGATTCTATTTTTTCTCTTATTTTCTTTGATAGCATGGGACATTTACCCTGGGTTGAAACAGCTATTGTTAGTGCGCCCCGTTGAAGCACTGAGGGTATGATAAAACTACAATTGGAAGGATCATCCACAACATTTACCGGTATATTTTTTTGATGACAAGCTTTTGCAATTTTTTCGTTAATGCATTTATCGTTGCAAGCACTAATAACAATAAAACAATTATCAAGATCTTTTTGCTGATACAAACGATTAAAATATTGTATAATGCCTCTGTTAACAATTTTTTGAAGATAATCAGTTATAGTGGGGCTAATTAAATTAATTTCAGCACTACAGCGTAACAGAGCTTCAACTTTTCGCTCTGCAACCTTTCCACCCCCAATTACCAAGCATTTTTTTCCTTTTAAGTTAAGGTGGATAGGAAAAAAATCCGCTTTACTTTGATTCTCCATGTTACCATTTTATGACAATTCTCTTATAAATTCAAACTGAGGGTAGCTCCTGAGGCAGACTTGATATTTATTTTCATCATGATCCGTTGGATGTAAAATTAATAATAAGCTGCATGGATGAAAAATTAGTGTATATTATAAATATATAAAAATATTAATATATAAAACATTTATTATATGTCTTGGAGGCACTGATGTTTAAAAAAATTAAGATTATAATCATTTTAATAGCCTTGGCTTGTGCTTTTCTTCCTTTTCATACCCTTGCTCAAAATAATAGTCCCATGAGAGTGGAGCTTAGGCCTATTCGAGTCAGCACCACTGCCAATCACTTTATCCATGTGCGTTTTAGCCATAGAATTCAGGCTACAGAGCGACTAACTCTCACCTGGCCCGAAGATACCCGTATGCCTGAGTTGCCTCAAGATCCTGATGAACGAAGAAGAACCCTGGAGCGAATGATAGAGTCCATCTATATTGGAGGTTTTCCATGCGGATCCTGCCAGCACCCTCCTGAGTTAAATGAAGAAGCCCGGTCATTAACCTTTCATTTTCCCAGAAACATTGACCCGACCGACCCTGATTATGAATTTACCACCATTGTCATTCCCGACCGCATAGGTATTGTAAATCCAACAAAAGAAGGTTTTTATACCCTTCATCTTTCCACTGCGTCTCATGGAACCATGATCTCTGTACCTTATGAAATAGTGGAGAGCCGGATCGGAGTTCCTGAAGGTATTCCAAGGGTTATTCCTCAACCTGCCGTTCCTTTTGCTCCTTCTGAATATACCATCGAATTTAATGTTGGACGAGGTGGACAGCTTATTGCTCACCAAAGCATGATTCGCATTCGTTTTCCCCAGGAAACTACCTTTGCTGAAACCAAAGCCAACTATGGATACTGGATAACGATCAATGGTGTCCCTTCAAAAGCTTCCTATAATATCCACAATCATGTGCTGATGATCATCACTCCAGTGCATATTGAAAATGAAAGCAGAGTAAGTCTGAACATCAGCAAAGAAGTAGGTATTATCAATCCCAGAAGAGAAGGAAACTATCAACTGCAGGTTTCGACCATGGAAGATCGGGAATGGGTTTCATCCTACCCCTATGCTGTCACAGGCGTTGAAATTCCTCTTAGCATCGAGCCTCAAAAAACAAATAGAAATGCTCATTTGGAGATGTTGTTTTCCCTGGATCAGGAATGGACCCTGTGCCCTGATAATCCTTTTTCTATCCATCTTCCTGAAGGGATGGGCATCCCTGAATCCATTGACATCGAAAGCATTATGATTGAAAAATCTCTTGTGAATCATGTTCAGATCAGAGATCATGAAATTTTTCTTACCCCTGTTGAAGTAATACCCACTTATGAACCTCTATTGATCACCATTTTACCTTCTGCAAGGATTTATACTCCTGTTCAGCCAGGGAAGGTTGTTTTTTATCTTGAGCCGAACTCTCTAAACCAACGATTTCCTACTCAAGCGGTCAACATTGAAAAAGCAACGCTTGAGATCCTGCATGTGCACCCCAAACCCTGGAATGCCTGTGAAAAAGCCTCCTATTTGATACACATTGAATTGGGAGATCATGGATTGCTTGAACAAGAAGATTGGATCGAGATTATCTTTCCTTCCTCCACTGCCTTGCAAGAAGATTGGGATGCTTCCCTGGTCACCGTCAATCAGTACCACATTGATCATATCATCCTGGTTGAGCCCCATCGCATAAGGTTGCACCTTGCTCAACCCTTGACTGATCATGCGGTCAACCTTTTTTTTGATGCTGGTTCGGGACTTACAAACCCATGCAAAGGCAATGAAAACTATCATTTATCCATCTTGACTTCCAAAGAAAAAGAAGCAGTCCTTTCGCCTGAATACTTTATTGCTCCTCCGCTACCTCTCGTTGAAGTTAGTTGGTCAGGAGGAGAAAAGGGAGAAAATGAATGGTTTATTCGACCTCCTCGCCTGGAATTTGAGATTCCTTCAGATAACATTGAAGTCCGATATGGGTGGAATGACTCTGCTGAGGATCAATACGAAACCTATCGCAACCCCGAGTTAATGCCCGAAGGATTCTATGTACATACCTTGCATTTCTATGCTATTGATCCCTATGGAAAATCCCAAATTAGTTCTGTTCTTCTTAAGGTAGACACCTACCCCCCTCGATTTGAGATCATCCAACCCCAGCAAAGTGAAAACTACACCAACCAATCCTCCTTCAAGGTCACAGGAATGATAGAAAAAAAAGCATGGGACGACCATGGTATTCTAAAACCTCATCTTGATACTGATCTCCTGGTCAATGATTTAAAAATTGATATTAATACCGACAGTGGAGCATTTGATCTTGAGCTTTCTCTGATCGAAGGAAGGCAGGATTTTACGTTTTCTCTGACCAGTCTTTCCGGGAAAACCACTACAAAAACTATCCATTTTACGATGAATCAGCAAGCCCCAGAGCTTTATGAAATCTCTCCTGAGCCTTTTTCCACTACCCTTGAGCGATCCCTTAAGCTGAAGGGAAGAACCTATCCTCATGCGGAATGCTGGGTAGATCAGCAAAGAGTTACTATAGATGAAAATGGATATTTTAACACCCTCCTCTATGTCAGTGAACCTGGGCTGAAAAAAATTGAGGTCTATATTATGGATCGCTATGGAAATGAGACTCAAACTAACTTATCTTTCTGGTTTGGTTTAATCATCCAAATGACCATTGGCGAAAAAACGATTCATTTCAATCAGCAGGAAATAATTAATGATGTCCCACCCATGATCATTGAACATAGAACCTATCTGCCGGTCAGAGCTTTGAGCGAATTGCTTCAAGCGGAATTGTCAGTGCAAAGTTCGCCCATCTCAGGCAAGGTAGAGACCGTAGTATGGAAAAGTTCGCATCATCTATTAGAACTGCATGTAGGGAAAAATGTTGCAAAAGTAAATGGTATCGAAAAATCTATCGACTCACCTCCAATTATCGTGCAAAGCAGGCTCATGGCTCCCGTGCGATGGATAATTGAAACATTGGAAGGCAACATTGAATGGAATCCATCAACTCAACAAATTGATATTGCCTATATTCAATGATTAACAGCTCAAAATCATGAATATAACTTTCTCTTTATAATTTCTTAACATTTGCCCAATTTAAAAAAATGGAATTATATATAACATTATTTGTATATATGAATATAGATATATAAGGTTCTTCAAAAAATAAGAGATTAAGGAGCAATGGGGCATGAAAAAAAATGAAACAGCTTGCATCGGGTTTTTTGAAAAGTACCTAACCCTTTGGGTCATTTTATGCATGGCAGCAGGGATACTGATTGGAAGATTTTTACCCCTGATCCCTGAATTTTTGAGCAAATTTGAATATGGCAATGTATCCATTCCCATCGCTATCCTGATTTGGTTGATGATCTACCCAATGATGATGAAAGTGGATTTCCAAAGTGTAAGAAATGTAGGTAAAAGTCCCAAAGGCCTCTATCTGACTTGGATCATCAATTGGCTGATAAAGCCTTTCACCATGTTTGGTATTGCCGCCTTCTTTTTCTATATTGTGTTTAAAGCTTTCATTCCAGCTGACCTCGCCCAATCTTACCTCGCAGGCGCAGTATTGCTGGGTGCTGCCCCTTGCACTGCCATGGTCTTTGTCTGGAGTCATCTGACCAAAGGCAATCCTGCATATACGGTGGTTCAGGTAGCTACCAATGACCTGATCATCCTGGTGGCTTTTACGCCTATCGTAGCCCTATTATTGGGTATCAGCGGCATCACCATTCCCTGGGTTACCTTGATATTATCGGTCGTGCTTTTTGTGGTTATACCTCTTTCAGCAGGCATTTTTACGCGGGTAAGCATCATTAAAAACAAAGGGAAAGAATATTTCATGAACACCTTTTGTCCCAGGTTTAATAATGTAACTATTGTCGGGCTACTGCTTACCCTGATCATTATATTTTCTTTCCAGGGAGAAGTTATCTTAAACTATCCTCTGCATATTTTGCTGATCGCTATTCCTTTGACCCTTCAAACGCTGTTTATCTTCTTTTTAGCTTATCTAACCGCAAAAAAGATGCTATTACCGCATAATGTTGCGGCTCCTGCAGGAATGAT
The DNA here is from genome assembly GCA_003566815.1 of Caldisericota bacterium. Taxonomy (GTDB): domain Bacteria; phylum Caldisericota; class Caldisericia; order UBA6126; family UBA6126; genus T3SED10-260. Next base: position 6,666 of record PXBT01000053.1, on the reverse strand, counting down.
CGGAGCATCTAATTTCTTTGAATTGTCCGTTGCGGTGGCGATTGCCTTGTTTGGACCTACCTCTCCTGTAGCTTTGGCCACTATAGTGGGAGTGCTGGTTGAAGTTCCCGTCATGTTGTTTTTGGTCAATATAGCCAACAAAACTCGCCATTGGTTCAAAACCCCTGCTTTGCAATAACCAGGCAAAGATCTACCTTTTTCGCTTTATCGGGGAGAGTGGGCTATCGCTCTCCCTGTCTTAGTAAATGTATCATACCCTTCACCCCTGATGCTGATCCAAGGGCAGCTTTTTTCAAAACAAGGTCTTTGGCCAGCGCGGGTACAGCATTTTTTCTGATTTCCTTTTCCAACGGCTCAAGCAATGCTTTCCCTGCTTTGACAACTCCTCCGCCCACAACGATGATCTGAGGATTAAGCAGGTTGACCGCATTGGCCAATCCCATGCCTAAATACTGTATTGCCTCCCTGAGGATAGTCTGGGCAACCTTGTCCCCCGTTTGGACAGCCTCAAAAACATCTTCAGTCGTCAAAGCCTCAGCAGATCCTATTCCTTTAATAAATTGACCGCTTTCTATAGCTTGCCTGGCCTTGCGAGCAATAGCAGTCCCCGATGCCACCGTTTCCAGACACCCTCTACCGCCACATCCACAAGTGGCTCCGCCAGGTTTGACTTTCATGTGACCAATTTCTCCCGCAAACCCCAGACTGCCCCGATAAATTTTCCCTCTGCATATCAGACCTGCACCAATGCCAGTGCTCACGGTAACATACACTACTTCAGTCTTTCCTTTGGCTGCTCCTTCATAGGTCTCTCCGAGCGCTGCTGCATTAGCATCATTTTCAACCCATACCGGCACATCGAGCCATGAGCTTAGCTTTTCTTCCAAAGGGAAGTGATTCCACCCGGGAATATTGGGAGAATGAACCAGCAAGCGATGAGTAGCGTCAAAATAGCCTGCTATGCAGACCCCGGCTTTTAATAATCGATCCCGATCAACACCTGCTTTATCCAAAACCTGATTTAAAGCATTTTTTATCTGACAAAGGATAGCCTCAGGTCCCTCATCCGCAAAAGTGGAACATCGATGATCAGCCAGCCATTGACCTTGCTGATCAGCCAGCACGGTTAAAATTTTGGTGCCTCCGATGTCAAATCCAGCATATACTTCTTTTTTCATTGTTCTTTTTCCTTTAACACTTCAAGCAAATCAGTGATACGCTTTAAATGATAGTTGGCCCTGGGGTGACGAGCAGCATCTCCAAAAGAAGCGCAATCCATATTCGCTGCAATAGCTGACTCAATCCCAGCCTTAGCATCTTCGATCACCAAGCACTGTTGAGGAGCAATCCCCAAACGTTCGCATGCCTTTAAAAAAACTTCAGGATGTGGCTTGGATTGCTCAATATCATTGCCATCCACCACTACCTCAAAAAAATTCGCCAAGCCCAGTTTTTCCAAAATCAATCGAGCATTTTTACTGGAAGATCCAACAGCCATCTTGTATCCTTTTTGCCTTAAAATATCCAGCGTTGTTTTTACCTCAGGTTCCAGGTCCTCAGGGGTCATAGCAGATAGAAGTCTCCGATACTCCTGATTCTTTTTTTCGGTATAATAAGCTTTTGATCGTGGTAGTTCTTTTGCATAAGATTGCAAGATAATCTCCAGGCTTTCCTCCCGACTCACGCCTCGTAGCTGATGGTTGATCTCTTCATCAAAGGGGGCTCCCAGTTCATCAGCAATTGTTTTCCATGATTTAAAATGAAATTGGTCGGTATGAGAAATCACGCCATCCAGGTCAAAAATAATGCCCTGATACTTCATCTCAGGGATTCACAATCTTCGAGCACTGTTTCTTTGATTTCTTGTAGCTCTACTTTTAGCATATCTTCGAGGGTATAGGTTTTTCCATAAATCGTAAGCTCTTTTTTACTACCTTGCTTAAGTTTGAAAACACACTCGGTATGATTGACCTCAACATGAATACGGCTGTCCCTGTAAGCAATGCAAAATTGATATCCCTTCCATTGCTCGGGCACACAAGGCTCAAAAAACAAGCCTTCTTCTTTCATCCTGAAGCCAGCAAAGCCATATACCAACGCCAGATAACTCCCTGCCATATTGGCAGTATGAATGCCATCTTTGGTATTTTTGCATAAATTTTTAAGATCAAGATGCACCACATCCATGAAGTATTTCCATGCTTTTGAAACCATGCTCAGTCGAGCAGCCATAATGCAGAAGATAGACTTTGAAAGCGAAGAATCATGCGTTGAAATCTTCTCATAATATGCATAAGAATTTCGAATCGTCGTTGTTGAGCAAAGATCTTCAAGAATATAATGGGCCAAAATAGTATCAACCTGCTTGCAAATCTGATGACGATAAATAAAAAGAGGATGATAGTTTAGCAAAAGAGGAAATTTCTCTGGAGGAATGCTGTCTATTTCCCACCTTTTTTTTTGCAGAAATGAATCATCCTGAGGGTTAATATCCAAAGTTTCATCATAGGGCAAATACATCTTTTCAGCTGCTTGTTCGAAAGCATCAATTTCTTCTTCGGTCAATTTTATCTTGCGAATAAGCTTTTGAAAATCACCGTTATCTTGAAAAAGACGATACCATTTTGCTGCCCATTGAAGGTGATATTGAGCAATGGCATTGGTATAAAAATTATTATTGACAATACAAGTGTATTCATCAGGTCCTGTAACCGTATTGATTAAAAAGCGCCCTTGATGAAAATTTCCCGTTTCCAACCAAAGCCGTGCAGTCTCAAATATAACTTCAAGTCCTTCATTGATCAACCAGGATTGATCTTTAACCGCAAAATAATATGAAATAATCGAATGTGCAATAGCGCCATTAATATGGTATTGAGCTGAACCAGCAGGAAAGTATCCTGAGCATTCTTTTCCGGTAATGGTTCTCCAGGGATATAAAACCCCTTTGGAGTGCCCCATTATTTGGGCATTTTCTCTGGCTTTGGGCAAAGAATTATAGCGATAGGATATCAGGCTTTTGGAAATTTCGGGCTGAGTAATAGTGAAAAAGGGCTGGATATACATTTCCGTATCCCAGAAATAGTGACCTTCATATCCATCTCCGCTTAGACCTTTTGGGGAAATATTGCTGAATCGATCCTTCCCCACCGATTGAATCAATTGATATACATTATACTTTAAAGCCAAATCAGCTTGATCATCTCCTTCAATTTCAACCCAGCTGTGGTCCCAAAAGGCTGATAAATATTTTACCTGCTGTTGATACAAATAATCCAGCGAATGAGATCGCGCCTTTTCCATCTCCAAAAAAGCCTGTTTTCTGCAATTTTCATGGCGCAAAGAATCACAAAAAACTGCATATTTTATCAACTTGAATGGTTTTCCCTGGACTGCCTCCGTTTCCAATAAAAATTTGGCTTTATGGTCTTTGATCATATGCTCATGTTCGCAATCCTGGGATAAATGATGTCCCACGCAGCTACATACGGTTAAATCAGAGGCAGTTGTTTTAGAGGTAATAAACGTAAAACCTTCCATCACCTCGCATAATACTGGTATCAACAGTTTCATTTTTTCACTTGCATTGCGTGGATCATGGGGGTCATGATAATTGAATACATCCCCATCATGGGTTGAAATTATATCCAGTTTGCCTGAAAAATTTAAACAGTTAATCTCATATTCAATAGTAAACAAAGGTAACTGAAAAAAAGAAGCCATGCGTGTTATCTTCAGCTCAATAGCTTTTCCTTTGGGAGATCTCCATTTTACTTTTCTTGTTGTGATTCCTTTTTGCATATCCAGCTCAAGACTGCTCTCCAGCACTTCTCCTTCAAACATGCTAAAAATCTCATCATCCAGGATAAGGGTGATGCCCTGAGTGTTGGCAATATTCAAGATAATTTCTCTTTTTCTGATCAAGCCAAACAAATTTTCAGCCTGATGCGTATCAAAAATATCATAAAAACTATTGATATATTGACTGGGAAGAAAATCAGAACCTTCGGGATACCCTTCTTCAAAATCATAGCGCACCCCTATATAGCCATTAGCATTGTGAAATAGTGCTTCATTAAGCTTGATTTTATTTTCTTCAAGAGGTATCGGGCTCACTTTATAAATTAAATTTTTCATCATGATGGCGGTTGGTACTCCTTTATCATTTTCTTCAGGATTTTTCCATGAGTTCCTTTAACAACTCGCGTGCGGATTGCCAGGACTTTGTACGATATCTGGCATGGGTTTTTTCAATGCCCACTTTGACAGAATAAGCCTCCCCGGGTAAAGCAGAAAACATATCCTCATCCGTAGAATCATCCCCCATGGCAAATATAAAATCATAATCTTGATGCGGTAGAAAATGAGAAACACAAAGACCTTTGTTCATCATAGCGTCTTTGACTTCAATGATTTTTTTGCCCTCCTGAATGCAAAGATTTGTATTGTTCATCATAGTCATCAAGGTTTCCTTTATTTCAGGAAGAATAATGTCTGCCATTTTTGGATCACACTGCCTATAGTGCCATACCAGGGAATAATCTTTTTCCTCGACAAAAGACCCTGGGATTCGATCAGAATAAGACTCCATGATGTCTTTCACCACTTCTTTCCACTCATTGTCCAAAGACAGCATCATTCTCCAGTCTTTCTGTCCAGGATGTCTCAGCCAAAGTCCATGAGAAGCCACAAAATGAAGCTGTAAGTGGCCCAGCCAGTTCCACAGAGCATGTCGCTCTCGCCCCGAAATGATCACCACGGTATTGTAAGGATCTTTGGCAAGCTGGCTCAGCAATTCCATGAGTTTTTTATCTGGTCTTGCTTGTTCGGGCGAAGAAGTAAAGCCTACCAATGTGCCATCATAATCCAGAAATAAAATTCGCTGACTTGCCTGCTGATAAGCTCTGCTGATAGCATGGACATGTTGATTGTTCAAAAAAGGTACTTTTTCCTGTTCTTCATGAAGATCTATTTCCTTGATGGAAGTTAAAAATTCTTCCCCCCAAAAATTTACATTAGCCCGCTTCAGACGCTGATGAAGAATGCTGTTTCGCTGTATTTGCCCTTCCACGGATATTTCAAGAGCTTTTTTAATGCCCAAAGCTGTATCTTTGCAATCATTGGCATTGACTATAATGGCTTCTCCCAGCTCATTGGCAGCACCAGCAGTTTCGCTGATGACCACCATGCCCTTATAATCATTGCGTGATGCAATATATTCTTTGGCCACCAGATTCATTCCATCTCGCAAAGGCGTCACTAATAATACATCAGAGTTTCGATAATAGTGAATGAGTTGCTCCTGAGAAAACTTTCGGAAGAAAAACCAAACAGGCATCCAGTCCATGGTTGCATACTTTCCATTGACCTCACTCACCAGCTCCTGGATCTCTTTTAAAAGTTCATAATACTCATCCACTTCCACACGGGAAGGCGCTACAATCAGCATAAAAGTGACCTTTTCGTGATACTCAGGGTAAGCATCCAAAAAACATTCAAAAGCCTTGATCCGCTGGGGTATGCCTTTGGTATAGTCCAGCCGATCCACTGATAATATTTTTTTAATTGCTGGCGAATAGCTGGAAGAGGATTTTTCCTCTGACGATTGCTCAGTCTTTGGCTCAACATAATGAAAAAATCGTTCATATTCAATGCCCATGGGAAAAGCATTTACATGCACCATGCGGTCTTCATATATCACTTTATTGAGCAATTCATCCAGCCCCAAAATTCTTCGCGTACTGTTTAAAAAATGCCAGACATAGTCATAGGTATGAAATCCAATCAAATCAGCTCCCAACATTCCTCGAAGCAATTCTTTTCGCCAAATGAGGAGTCTGAATATTTCATAGGATGGAAAAGGGATATGTAGAAAAAACCCGATTTTGGAGCTGGGAAAATGATTTTTGATCATTTCAGGCAAGAGCAGTAATTGATAGTCATGAATCCAAACAATATCATTGGGTTGAATTACTTCTTTGGCATGTTGAAAAAATTTCTTATTTACTTTTTGATAGCTTCGCCAGGTATTTTCGTCATAATTTGTCTTGTCGATGAAATAGTGAAACAAAGGCCAAAGGGTTTTATTGGAAAATCCATGATAGAACTGCTCAATTTCGTTCTCAGTCAGATCCACTGCAAGGCACTTGTAGTCCTCTTTCAGTTGCTGGCGCATAAGTATGCTGTCTTGCTCTTTTAATTCCTCATTTGTGATGCCAGGCCAACCTATCCAAACGCTGTTGGATCTTTGATGAAACGCTTTCAACCCCGTAGCCAGACCACCAATGCTTTCAATAAACTGAAGTTGCCCATTGGCATCTTTTTTGACGGTAGTTGGAAGTCGGTTGGAAATAATCACTATTTTGCTCATATCATACTCCCCTTTATCCTTTTATCTTATTGCTAACCCTGGTATTCAAGGGAAAATATAACATTATGCTACTCATTATCCTATAAAACACTATAAAAATAGTATCAAAAATCTAAAAATATTCCAGAAAAAAAGAGGGAAGCCTAAATTAAAAAACCCCTCCCCCTGGATAGAGGAAGGGGTATGTAAAGCTCCTGTCTATAAGCTTATTCGACTAACTGACGGTCGGTGCCATCGGTGCGGATTTTATAGAGTCGGTGATTGTCATCTGCATTGCTGTAATAGATCCAGTCATC
>PXBT01000007.1 GCA_003566815.1 Caldisericota bacterium | reverse complement strand
ATCGCAGCGGTCAGGGTGGTTTTCCCGTGATCGATGTGACCAATCGTTCCCACATTAACATGGGGTTTCGTTCGTTCAAATTTCTGTTTAGCCATTATTTTCCTCCTTTAATTGTTTGCAATATGGCTTCGGGGACTCGTTCGTAAGAATCAAACTCCATCGTATAACTGCCTCTGCCCTGAGTCACTGAACGCAATTCTGTTGCATATCCAAACATATGCTTCAACGGAACCAATGCATTGACCATTTGTATAATGCCTACAGAGTCCATTTTTACAACTCGTCCTCTTTTTGAGCTAATCAGGGAGATACAGTCTCCCAAATAACTTTCGGGAACATAAACTTCCACTTTCATGACTGGCTCAAGGAGAATTGGAGATGCTTTATCCATAGCTTCTTTAAAAGCTCTTGAAGCTGCAAGTCGAAAAGCAATTTCACTGGAATCGACTGCATGAAAAGATCCGTCAACTACCCTTACGCCAACATTAATGACTTCATAACCTGCAATTACCCCATTTTCAAGTGCATATTTCACACCTGTTTCAATAGCAGGAATAAAATCTTTTGGAATAACTCCCTGCTTGATTGCATTTTCAAAAACAAACTTCTTGCTTCTATCCAAAGGTCCTTCAAGCGGAAAGATTTCAAGCACCACATGACCATATTGCCCATGGCCGCCTGATTGCTTGACATGCTTTCCTTCCCCTTTGGATTCCTGAAGAATGGTTTCTTTGTATGCAACATCAGGGCTGCCAAGATTTACATTTACATTGTACTCGCGAAGCAAACGATCCACGATAATATCAAGATGAAGTTCACCCATGCCTGATATCACAGTTTGATCGGTTTCTGGATCAAAGCGAAATTTAAAAGTTGGATCCTCCATTGTAAATTTTTCAAGAGAGGATATCATTTTGTCTTGATCTGCCTTGGTTTTGGGTTCAACAATCATTGAAACCACAGGCTCAGGAAATGAAATTGTTTCCAAAAGAGTTGGGTGATCTTTGTCGCAAAGAGTATTTCCTGTGGTAGCTTTTTTTACTCCCACTAACCCTGCAATATCTCCTGCTCTAAGCTCATCAATATCTTCTCTTTGGTTGGAATGTAATCGAATAATTCTTGAAATACGCTCGTTCGTATTATTGGATACATTGTAAACATAGGAACCTGTTTTCAATACCCCGGAATAAACCCGTGTAAATGCAAGAGAACCAATGAACGGATCAGCAGCTATTTTGAAAACCAAAGCACTTAAGGGTTCTTCAGTAGTAGATTGTCGAATAATTTTTTCCTGTGTAACAGGATGGGTTCCCTGGATAGGAGGAACATCAACTGGAGAAGGAAGGAATTCAACAATTGCATCAAGTAACTGTTGTACTCCTTTGTTCTTGAAAGATGAACCACAAACTACCGGGAAAAAAATATTCTGGTGACAACACACCACCAATGCTTTTTTTATCTCATCAACAGTGATCTCCTCACCGTTTAAGTATTTTTCCATCAGCTGATCGTCTATGTCTGCCAGGGCCTCTAATAATATAGTTCGATATTGCTGTGCCTTTGCTGTCAAGTCAGAGGGTATAGGCTCCTCTTCAAACTCAGACACAGTAAGGTTTCCTTTTACTTCTTTTTCTTTGTATGCAATAAACTGCATATTTACAAGATCAATGACACCTTTAAAATTGCTTTCAATTCCAACCGGAATTTGGAGAGCTACAGGTTTTGCTCCCAATTTTTCTTTAATTTCGTTGAGTACCTTGAAAAAATCTGCCCCTGTTCGGTCTAATTTATTAATGTACACCAAACGAGGCACCTTATATTTATCCGCTTGTCTCCATACAGTTTCAGATTGGGGCTGAACACCGCCCACTCCGCAAAAGATGACTACAGCGCCATCTAAAATTCTTAAAGCTCTTTCAACTTCAACAGTAAAATCAACATGACCAGGGGTATCAATCAAGTTGATAATTCTATCCTTCCATCGGCTTGAAATTACAGCCGATGTAATGGTAATTCCTCTTTCTTTCTCTTGCACCATCCAATCGGTAGTAGTGTTGCCATCATCAACATTTCCCATTCGATGAATCGTGCCGCTGTAAAAAAGGATTCTTTCCGTGGTAGTGGTTTTGCCTGCATCTATATGAGCAATAATACCTATATTTCGAATCATTTTAACCCAGTCGCTTGTAATCATTTTGTTTTTTTCTACTTCTGCCACTTAAATAATCCTCTCTTGTGCCTTTTTACCATTTAAAATGTGCGAAAGCCTTGTTGGCTTCTGCCATCCGATGAGTATCTTCACGCTTTTTGTAGGCATCTCCAGTTTTGTTGTAAGCATCAACAAACTCATTGGCTAATTTAATCATCATGGGCTTGCCCTTTTTCTTTCTGGAAGCCGTAATAATCCACTTAATAGCCAATGAAACACCTTTTTCGACAGGTACCTCTGTCGGGATCTGATAAGTTGCCCCTCCAATACGTCTGGGTCGAACTTCTACCACTGGACGGACACGATCAATAGCAGTTTCGAGAACTTCAACGGGTTTGTTTTTAGTTTTTTCTGCTGCTATATTTAAGGCACCATACATGATCTTCAACGCTCTTTGTTTCTTTCCTTCCTGGAGCAATTTACCAACAAACTGAGTAATAAGCTCATTTCCGTAAATTGGATCAGGTTGAAGCTCTTTTCTGTTCACTAATTTTCTTCTTGGCATAATTTAGCTGACCGCTCCTTCTTTTGGTCGCCTGGTTCCATACTTGGAACGACCTTGTTTTCGATTAGCTGTCCCTTCTGCATCAAGAATCCCGCGGACAATGTGATAGCGCACCCCAGGCAAATCCTTTACACGACCACCTCTCAATAAAACAACGGAGTGTTCCTGTAAATTATGCCCAATACCTGGGATATAAGCCATAACCTCATATCCATTGGACAAACGAACCTTAGCAATTTTTCGCAAAGCTGAATTGGGTTTCTTGGGAGTCATTGTACGAACGATAGTACATACCCCTCTACGCTGTGGGCAACTTTCCAAAGCACGAGTCTTTGATTTCCTTTTTAAAATTTTTCTTGGCTTTCTAACCAATTGATTAATCGTAGGCAAACCTTCACCTCATTCATAAAAAAATCAATAATAACATTCAACAACATAAGCAAAGCACAAACCTTGATTTTAACAAAAAATAATTCGCTGTCAATATACCTTGCTTGCTAAACAAACAGCTCCTTGTTTTTTTCTTTTTCCTGCTTTGGACTACAAAATAAATTTGAACTTTTTATTTCAAGTTTTTTTCTGTAAGCCCTTAATCCGCATCCTGCAGGAACTGGATGTCCAACAATAACTGCCTCTTTTAAACCTTCAAGCTTATCTATCTTGCCCTTGATAGCCGCATCAGCAAGGATTTTGGGGGTTTCCTGGAAGGATGCTGCAGAAAGAAAACTGTCAGATATGGATGCAGCTTTGGTGAGCCTCAACAGCAAAGCTTCATAGGAGCATATTTCCTTGCCATCCGATGTAAGCCAACGGTTCACTTCGTCAACAGCATTTTTTTCAACTATCTCTCCTGGCAAAAAGTGACTGTCGCCAGCATCCTTGATTCTAACTCTCTTCATAAGTTGCTTGACAATGATCTCGATATGTTTATCGTTGATGTCAACTCCCTGCCCTTTGTATACCTTTTGAACCTCTTCTATCAAATAATTTTCCGTTGCTTTTCTTCCCCTGGTTTTTAATAAAATGTGGGGATTAATTGATCCCTGGGTTAGTTGCGTTCCAACTTCAATCTTATCTCCATCTTTGGGAATAATGGAATATTGGTAAGGTAATGGTTTCTCTTCAGCTGTTCCGTCTTCTGAAGTTACTGTAAGTAAAACATGATCCGCTTCCTGTTTGATCGAAATGGTACCACTAATTTCAGATAAGAAAGCCTCTCCTTTGGGTCTTCTTGCTTCAAAAAGCTCTTCAACTCGAGGTAAACCTCCAGTGATATCCAGACCAGTAACACCACCGGTATGGAAGGTTCGCAAGGTAAGCTGAGTACCTGGCTCTCCTATAGATTGTGCAGCAATTACGCCCACAGCCTCCCCGACTAATACATCCTTGCCTGTTGATAAGTCTTTTCCATAACACTTGGCGCAAACTCCTGAATCGGACAAACAAGTTAAAGGAGATCTAATCCAAACTTTTGTGATGCCAGCCTTCACAATAGCTTCGGCAGCCTTTTCTGTAATAAGATGATCTTCTTTTACAATAACTTTTTTCTTATTATTGACAATATTTTTTCCAGCATACCGTCCAACTATTCTTTCTTCAAGAGATTCTATTACAGCATCATCAGCAGTGATTTCTTCTACTTCAACTCCCTCCAGATCTCTTTGAATTTTAACCTCACTTATCTCTGTTTCATCAATGATGCGAGCATCTTCAAGGTTAATAAGTCTTCCTTTTTCAACAATTATTTCATTGGTATCGGGATGCACAATGTCCTGATCAGCAATTAATCCTACTATTTGTTTTGAGAGTGGGTTAACTATCTTTCCAGCAATGATTTCTTTATGCTTTATCGAATGTTTGCAATCATGCTCACGAATAACTATAGAATGCGCAACATCCACCAATCTCCTTGTCAAATAGCCGGAATCAGAGGTTTTAAGGGCAGTATCTGCCTGTCCTTTTCTGGCTCCATGAGTGGAAATAAAATACTCCAACACATCGAGGCCTGAACGTAAGTTATTTTTAATAGGAAATTCAATGGTGCGCCCAGTTGGATCCTGCATCAAGCCTCGAACTCCTACCATCTGACCCACTTGGGAAGGATTTCCTCTTGCACCCGAAGTAGCCATCATATGTAAAGAATTGGTGTTTTCAAAGTTCAAAAAGGCTTCTTTTCTTATATCTGCTGTTGCCTTGTTCCAGGTTTCTACAATTTTTTGATGCCGTTCCATGTCGGAAAGCTTTCCTTCTTGATATGCTTTTGTTAAGAGTGTAACTTTATCATCAGCAGACAAAATCATTTCTGATAGATTGGGAGGAGTTATCATATCATCCATTCCAATGGTTATTCCAGGCTCAGTTGCATACTCAAAACCAAGCTTTTTAATTTCTTCCAACAGACTGGAGGTCATAAATTCACCCAGCCGATCAAAACAATCTTTTATCATTCTTTTAACATTTCTTGAGTCCAGGGGGTAATTGATATACCCAAGCTCATCGCCTTTTTTCCCTTTGGAAATCAGCATGCGTTGAATGCATAGATTCAGGAGGGATCTGCCCACTGTTGTTTTGATTCTGTTTCCATTGTTCCATACTTCAATACATTGATGCACATGAATTTTTTTATGTAAATAAGCAATATTAACTTCTTGAAGAGAGTGAAAGAAAGGAAGCTCCTGATGTTCCTCTTTCTTTTTTGATGTTGCTGTTGGCTCAAGAGTAAGATAGTATATCCCCAACACAATATCTTGAATGGGAGCCATAATGGGAAATCCATTGGCTGGTGACATCAGATTTCTT
>PXBT01000036.1 GCA_003566815.1 Caldisericota bacterium | reverse complement strand
CGATGTTGGTAGGAGAGGTCCTGTGGGCCAATCCTTTAAGGGGGTCTGACTGGTAGTTGTCGGGAGCAAGAAAATGGTTTTTTTGGTCTGCAAATTCTTCAAAATATCGCCAGGTTTTTCTTGAAATACGGCGAAGCATTAAAAGGTCTTCCTGGGGTGTTTCGTAGGGCTCTTGTTTTATTTCTTTGCTTACCCCATAGGCTGCAAAAGGCGCAATGCTCCAAAAAAGAAAAAGGATGAAGGCAAAGATGATGGCATCCATATCAGGTCGCAGGAAAATAGTCAGCATTAACAAGGATATAGGGATGAGATAGGAAAACTTCATTTTTTTAATATAGCTGGAGATGTTGTTTTTTTGGGATTTATCGAAATCTGCCGAGGTGACCCATTCCAGCAAGTTTTTCTTTGTTATTAGCAGTCGTCCGAGGGTGATAGTTATAGCATGCAAGCGTATAAAGGCTTCATAGGGCAAAAAAAGGAAATTTAATAAAAATTGTAAAAAAGATGCTTTGAGACCAGCTATTACAGGAAGATGGCGCTTGATTTTACTGACACCTGAACGTTTTGCAAAATAAAATTCGAGGCATGATATAAAGAAGGGGAAAGCAAGAGTTAAGAGAAAAAATCCAAACCATATATAGATCTTTCCTGGTAATAGGGCTATCGATAAAATCAGGAAGAGAATCAAGCTTGGGGACACCAGACTTCGCCTAAGATTGTCAAATATTTTCCAGCGTGAAAGCAGGGATAAAGGATTGGGAATTTTCTTTTGCTTTCGGTTGTAAATTTTTCTCAACAGGTACGGGCTTAACTGCCAGTCTCCTCTGATCCATCGATGACTTCGGGAGGAGTAGGAGATGTATTTTGAGGGAAAAGAATCGATTAACTCAGCGTCGGTCAATAAACCAGTTCTGGCAAAGGACCCTTCTAATAAATCATGGCTTAGGATGGCATTATCAGGAATCGCATTCTTAAGCACTTGTTGAAATACATGCAAATCATAGATCCCTTTTCCAATAAAAATACCCTCATCAAAAAGATCCTGATAAACATTGGATATTGCATTGGCATAAGGATCGATCCCTTCCTGACCTGTAAAAATGAGAGATAAAAGCGATTTGTTGGAGCTTTCAATATCCGTTTCCACTCTGGGTTGCATAATGCCATAGCCTTCGGTGACAATGCCTCTTTTTTTGTCGATGACAGGTGCGCTTAGGGGGTGTGCCATGGTGCCTATCATTTTTTTAGCCATTCCCATGGGTAAAGTGGTATCACTGTCCAGGGCTATGATATATTTGATGCGGGAATAGGGAAGATCATTGCTTGAAATGTAGGTAAAGCTGGTATCTTTAGCACCTAATACTAGTTCGTTAAATTCCATCAAGGCGCCACGTTTTCTTTCCCAGCCAAACCATTTGTTGTTTTTTTGATTAAAATGGCTGGATCGATGATAAAAATAGAAGATGTTTTTATCCTTCAACGAATATTTATGATTTAATGCTTTGATTCCTTTCAAGGCAGTTTCGATAACTATGTCCTGATTTTCTATAATTTCCTGGTCAGCATCCTTGAAAGCTCCTATTAAAGCAAAATATAGGTTTTCTTCTCGGTTGGACAAATAATGACTTTCCATCTTCTTAAGCATTTCTGCTACATGTTGCTCGTCTGGAAGCAAGGTAGTAATTGCAACAATGGTGCTCCATTTTTCAGGAATACCTTCTTTAAGTTCCAGCTTTGGAAATAAGGTAGGTTGAATGGTTTTGGTGACGATGAAATTTACAAGGGAAACAGCTATTTCTGATGCTGGCATGAGCAAGACTATGCCTGCTAAAATCGCATAGATATATGCAGGGCCGGTACTGCTGAGAATAGCGTATTTCATTGCCAGTGCAACAAAAAACAGTGACATGACGGCAATTGAGCCCAGATACAAAAGTTCGGACAAGTTTTGATTTTTGGATTGGTGTTTCGAAGGGGTGACCTTGTTATGGCTGAGTTTATTTTTAAGATTTTCAAAGCCATTTCCAATTAAAAAATAACCAACATGCCAGCTACGAATATCTTTATAGCTTTTGGTGGGTTTCCGCTTGGAGGCTTGAACAGCTTGCTTGGAGAGGCCCACTGCTTCTTTGGCTATGTGAAGGGGTGAGGCGTTAAACATGGAAGATATCTCTTCTACTTTTCCTCTGTAGTAATTGCGAGAAGCCAGGTCCATTTTTGGATAGGTGCCATCGGGGTCTGTCTGCAGGATCTGATCTACAAAGCTCGCAGTCTTAAACAAATCCTCCCAATCCAGGGTAGTAAAGTAACGCAGGCTGGTGATGCAGTTGCCCATGGTCTGGGTGTGGATTGATTGGACATAATGTTCTTTTTGCGCTATTTTTTCTGCGGTTTTGCCTTGATTGACCAATAGATCATCGATAGTGTGTATGATATGAGTAAAACTCAATCCTGATCGCCGCAATCGATACAATAAATGCTCGATAAATGAGGGGTTTGCTCTATCGCTCAAAGTGATCATATGCTCAAGCTGTTTAAATAGCTTGTCTTCTTCTTCTCCTTTTGATTTTAACCAGTCATCAATGAGCTCATCCGCTTTATTCCATTGGATTTTTGTTTGTTTGATTTTTTCGCATTGTCGATGGATATGTTCGAGAAGGGCGAGTCTTATCACAAGGGGTATAGCCCATATTTCCCTGTCAAAAAGAACAGAGTGGGCTTGGTAGGTCTTGAGATGATCGAGCAAGACTTCTTCATCAATTTCTCCGTCGGTGTGGGCAACCAATTCCAATGCAATAGCAAGTATTCTTGCATTTCCCTGCAAATGTCCAGCATCCAGAACAGGCAATCGGGAAAAGCTTTTTTTATTCAAATCACGACGGAGCAATTTTACCTGCTCCTCGATGATATAGAAGTTATCCAAC
The DNA here is from genome assembly GCA_003566815.1 of Caldisericota bacterium. Taxonomy (GTDB): domain Bacteria; phylum Caldisericota; class Caldisericia; order UBA6126; family UBA6126; genus T3SED10-260. The sequence continues at coordinate 2,628 of PXBT01000036.1, read as the reverse complement.
AGCCATTCAGCAGCAGAGGGCATAGCATGTTTTTTCTTGATATCCTCATTTAGCTCTTTATAGACCGAAAAGATAAACTTAAAATTATCATTCATCCTGGGTAAAGGCCAACTGGTTTTTGTTTTGCTATAGCTACTGAAGTCGTAAGCATTGATGGAAGCATGCTCGTCTTGATCCGTTGAAAGATGAGGGAGCTTGCTAAAAGTAATTTTTTTGTAATTTTTATATTTTTTTAACAGCAAACATAAAATGATGATAAGGATCACCATAATGAAAAAACTTCCACTAAAAAGACTGATAGCTTCAATCATGACAACGGGACTCCTTTTAAAAAAGCAGGAAAACGTATCCTTCTTTTAAGAAACCAAAAACTATTTTCCTTTCAATAGTATACTTTTATTATCAGTAAACTAAAATTGATGAGAAAAAATTAGCATTTATGGTCAATCGATTAGCTCAAAAGGGACAGTCCCCATTGAGCGATACAGTTGTTTAGTTTACAAAAATTTGAGCACAGAGGGAGGCGGGCTCTTTGTGTGTTATTTTGGGTTATGATTGCGCAATAGTTTAGTTGCCTCTTTTAAAAAAAGTTTATGAATTTTAAATTAAATTGTAAACAAAATCAACCAAAAAGCAGTTTTTCTGCAAGATATTTTTTAATAAGTTTTATATAATAAAGAAAAAAAGGAGAAATTGCGATGAAACTTACACCTTGTGGCGTTGATTGTAATACTTGTGATTTTCTGGAAAACTGCGGAAAACCATGCAACGAGATCGAAGGCAAGCCCTTTTATATGAAAGATACAGGCTTGGAAACTTGCATGATTTACAAATGCGCTGTGCTGGACAAAGGGTTTAAAACATGTGGTGCATGCAGTGAGCTCCCCTGCGAGATTTATTACAAATGGAGAGATCCGGATTCTTCGGAGGAAGAGCATGCAAAAGGAGTGCAGGAGAGGGTTGAGAGGTTAAAAGCTTGCAAAGAGGCGTAGTATTATCATAAATAACCTTTTTAACCTGTATTAATGAGGAAGCCTATGACACACAAGAACTGTCCCTCTGTGCTATAAATGTTTTTTATTTTTTGGTGTAATACGCTTAACTTACTTTTTCATTGAGGTATAATAAGAATATATCTGAAGGCAAATTATTACTTTTATAATTATTGAATAACGATAAATTCTTTTTTGAGCGCAAAAAAAGGAGGTTTCAAATGTTGAATGACATATCAAGGGTTCCCGTTGAATGCGTCATAGGGGATATTGCATCTCAAGAGGATATGGAGGTGGTAGTGAATGCTGCCAATGCAGAGCTTGAGAGCGGAGGGGGCGTTGCAGGGGCTTTGCATAAGGTAGCCGGACCCGAGCTTGCAGAAGAGTGTCGTCATCTTGCTCCGATCGAGCCTGGTGAAGCAGTGATTACAGGAGCATATGACTTGCCAAATAAGTTTGTGATTCATTGCCTTGGACCTGTTTATGGAGTTGATAAGCCGGAAGATTTATTATTGGTGGCTTGTTACCGCAATGCTTTGCGCCTGGCGGAGAAGAACAAAATTGAATCGATAGCCTTTCCTGCGATTTCAACGGGAGCTTTTGGGTTTCCTATGAAAGATGCTGCCAAGTTGGCTTTTAGAACTATTAAAGAAATGATCCCAGAACTAAAGAATGTCCAACGAATTCGCTTTGTTTTGCCCAATAAAGAAGCACTGGATATTCACGAAAATGTCCTGAATAGCCTTTAAGTGGTTAAGTTGAAACGCCAACCAATTTCCAAAATATCGCACACAAGAACTGTCCCTCTGTGCGATAGAACATTGGGGCAATCTCCTGTGACTACCTTGCTGAGCTTGCTTTCTGAGGGTGACCCTGAAGCCTTGATGGCTGGATTGACGGAGATGGACTGGCAGAAGATTGCCGAGCTCGCCACCTTTCATCAGTTGGGTGGAGTTTTATATGACAAAATAAAAAACTATCAAAGCCTTGTTCCAGAGTCTGTTTTCCAGCTTTTGCGCAATGAGCAATTGAAGATGGGCATGCAAAATGTTTACCTTTATGAGCAATTGGATGAGCAATTGCATAAATTGTGCGAACTGGGGGTTGAAGCAATCCTGCTCAAGGGGGCGTATCTGGCTCGGGAGGTTTATGATCATTTGGGGCTTCGGTGCATGAGCGATGTGGACTTGCTGGTAAAGCGCCAGGATCTGGAAAAGGTGGAGAGCTTGCTGCTGTCTCTGGGGTATAAGCCGGACAATTGCCACCGGGTGATCACTAAGCGCAACCACCATTTTGCCTATAGGAAAAAAGGCAGCATCACCCTTGAGGTTCATTGGAAGTTGCATTGGAGCTGTTTGAAAGCAATGGATGTTAATGATCTTTGGAGCAGAAAAATGCAGCTCAGCAATGGCGATCAGCAAAAGGTCTATGCTTTTAGCCCTGAAGACTTGCTTTTGCATTTGTGCCTGCATAACGCACTGCATATACAAAATATGAAGTTGCGGATGATCTATGATTTGAAGGTGGTGTTACAGCGATTTGCCTCACAGTTTGATTTTTCGGTAATGGTGGAGCGTGCAAAAAAATGGAAAATTCAAGGATCGGTGTATGTTTTTCTTCGTTTGACCAGGGATTT
>PXBT01000005.1 GCA_003566815.1 Caldisericota bacterium | reverse complement strand
TTCCAATAGATTTAGTCTCAAAATTTCTGATTCTTTTTTAAATTTCATTTTCCATTGCATCCATTGCAATTGAATAGATGGCAATAAATTAATATTTTTTGAAGAACCATCAAGCTTTATGCGTGAATGATGGCAAAGGGTCACCCATAAGCCGAGCATATCAGCCAAAGCAGTATAAGCATTTTTGTTAAATTGTTGAATACCATCAAGTAAAAAAATACCTGCAATTGAACAATAAAATATTGATCCATATCTTTTTGCAATCAATTTGCTGTTGCAGGTTAAGTCATTGCTTGGCGAAGAAGATACGTAGTTTTCAGAAATAGTTTTTAAGGTTTGATCTAAAAGAGTATTGCAATTTTTATAATTTTTTAGCTTGGAAAATGCTATTCCACCCTGGACCAAAAACAAATCAGCTTGCATTAAGGCAATTTTTGATTTTTTTTGCAAGATGGGAATAAAAAAAGCTTCATCAAAAAGAAGCGTTGATCTTAAGAGCATGCTTATAAAAAGAGCGTATTGGAAAATCTGTTCCTGCTCCAGCATTGTTTGCTTTGAAGTATAAAAAATGAAATGAAATAAAATATTTAAATAGGCTTCTTCTTCTGAAAAATGAAAAGGATTATTAATTTTAAGAGATTGCTGAGAAGATAATAAAAACTCCCAGGATTTTTTCTTCCAACTTTGAAAAATATCCTGGGAGTCTGAACAAGTCATTAAAAAAAAACTAATTTAACGTTTTCTATATTGACGAGCTTTTCGCGCTCCTCTTAAGCCTGCTTTAACTCTTTCTTTGATTCGAGCATCACGCGTTATAAAGCCTTTTTCGCGCAAAGGTTGCTTAAAAGAAGGCTCAAGATCGCTCAATGCTTTGGCTATGGCATGCCTTAGAGCATCAGCCTGAGATGAAAGCCCCCCACCTGTTAGTTGTACATTTAAATCGAACTGATTTTCACGATTAACAGTTTTAAATGGTTCCAAAAATCTAATGTGAAAAAGACGAGAAGGAAAATATTCATCGACTGATTTGTTGTTGACTTTGATAACTCCTGTGCCCGGTTTCATGATAATCCTGGCAATAGAAGTCTTGCGATAGCCTGTAGCTAATAATCCTGGCATATTTTATCCACCTCTTTTGTTTTGATTGAATTCAATGGGAATTGGCATTTGAGCTTCATGAGGATGATGAGATCTTGCGTAGACTTTTAACTTTTTGTAGCGTTTTTTTCCTAAAGGAGAGTGTTTGATCATGCCCCATACTGCTTTTCTAATCAAAAATTCAGGCTTTTTTGCTCTCATTCGAAATAATGGAGTCTTCTTAAGATTTCCGGTGTAGCCTGAATGACTGTAATAAATAAAATCTTTTTCCTTGTTGCCTGATACGCTTACTTTGTCTGCATTAATGACTACAACAAAATCTCCAACATCTGAATTTGGGGTATATTCAGGCTTATTCTTACCAATTAAAATAGAGGCAATGTTGTTTGCCAGTCGACCTAATATTTGCCCGCTTGCATCAACCAGGTACCACTTCCGTTCAACTTCTTTTTCTGTAAAAAAATGCGTATCCATATAAAAACCTCGCATATCCTATTTATTTAATTAATTACTCAAGATTGTAAATATACCATTACATTGCATAAAGTCAACAAGAAAACCTATTGAATGATAAGCATTCATGAATCGTTCATTTTATTTAATTTTTGTTATATTATAATGTAATTGTTGAAATTATAAATCTCATCAGTATAAGTATTTGAGTTGATCGAACCAAAAACCTAAAAGGAGGAATTTAAATGAAAATACAGCATTTTGAAGTGGAAAATTATCAGGCTAAGGCTGATTTTATATTTGATGAAAACGAAATTAATCAATTTTACAATAAAGCCTATCAGGATATTTTGCCTCAAATACAAATCCCAGGATTTAGAAAAGGTAAAGCCCCTTTGGATATTGCAAAAAAATATGTCAATGATGAGGTCGTTATAAAAGATGTGCTTGAAGCTATGATCTCCAAGTCTCTTTATTTTTTGGCCCAGGAAAAGGATGAGTATGAATTTATTTCACCTCCAAAACTAAACTCGGAAGATATTCCTTTGGAAAATGATCCCTATACTTTAAAGTTAATAGTGGAATTTTTTCCTGAAATTGATTTGAGTAAAGTGGATCAAATAGAAGTAGCCCTTAAACCTCCCAAAGATAAAAAAGAATTCGAGCAGGAAATCATACAATCTCTTCTGGAAACAAATGCAACCTTTTTGGACATTGAAAGCGAACCTACTGAAGGAAACTATGCCTTAATTGAATATAGTTATGATACGAACCAGGAAAATCAAAAGATGCAACCAACCTTGATTGAAATTGGAAAAAATCAATTAATGCCAAATTCAGATGAAGTTATTAAAAAAATGAAACAAGGCCAGGAAGAAGTTATAACCTATTCCCCTGAAGACAAGGAAGAAACCTATGCAATGAAAGTAAGGCTGCTTGGTTTTAAAGAAAAAAAATTACCTGAACTCAATGAAGAATTCTTAAAAACAATCAATATTGATAAGACTTACGATGAGTATCTTGCAGAAGTTTCAATGAAAGCAGAACATTTAAAAAAAGAAGAAGATGAAAATGCTAAATGGGATGCCTTTTTTGAGACTTGGTTTAAAGACCATCTTATTGAAAACTTACCAGAAAACATACTTCAGCATTACCTTGAACAGGCTATTGAAATTTTTGAGGATGATTTAAAAAAATCAAAACTAACGCTGGATGAATTTTTAGCAAAAACTGACAAAACTATGGATGAAGTTAAAGATCATCTCAAACCAAGAGCAGTGGTAAGAGCCAATATAGATCTTCTTATTCGCGCTATTCTTAAAAATAATCCTGAGTTAAACCCCAAAGAAGAAACAATAAATGAAGAAACTCAGCAATATTTGGGTAAATATAAAGATGTAACATTGGATAAGGATAAGGTAAGAAATGTTGTTGAGATGATGCTTAGAAGAAAAAATGCTTTGAACTGGTTGATGGAAAAAGTAAATTTTATAAGTAAGGAGTAAAAAGGAAATGTCTTTGATCCCCTGGGTTATTGAGCAGACAGCAAACGGAGAAAGACAGTATGATATTTATTCAAGATTGCTGAAAGATCGTATAGTTTTTGTGGGTGGCGATATTATTGACGACCATCTTGCCAATAGCATTGTTGCACAATTGTTATTTCTTTCTGCTGAGAATGAAACTCAAGATATTCGCATGTACATCAATAGCCCCGGAGGTATTGTAACAGCTGGTCTTGCTATCTACGACACTATGCAGATTATTAAGCCGGAAGTATCCACGACCTGCATAGGGCAGGCTTCCAGCATGGGAGCATTTCTACTTGCAGCAGGAAGCAAAGGCAAACGCTTTGCTCTTCAAAATGCGCGCATCATGATTCATCAACCTATCGGAGGGGCTCAGGGGCAAGCTACTGATGTTGAAATTCAAGCAAAAGAATTGCTTCGAACAAAAAAAACTATTGTTGATATTTTAATGCATCACACCGGTCAGTCAAAAGAAACAATCGATAAAGATATTGATAGAGATTTTTACATGTCAGCCCATGAAGCAAAAAAGTATGGAATAATTGATCAGGTTATTGAAGGAGGTAGAAAAAGCCAAATTATTTAATAATTGGCGAAAAATATGTCACAAAAAGAAAATGAATCACAGGATAAAATTATCGATTTTAAAAATGCGCCCCTTGTTCCTATTCGAAATGTTGTAATTTTTCCTAATATAGTTCAACCTTTAACTGTAGGAAGGCCAAAATCAATCAATGCAGTAGAAGCTGCACTCAGAAAAGACAGAATTGTTGTAGTATCTACTCAAAAAAATGAGTTTGTGGAGGACCCTGCTACCAATGATATATACAATGTAGGTGTTGGGGCTGAAATACTGCAAGTAATACGCTTGCCGGATTCTACCCTTAGAGTCATCATAGAAGGTTTTACTCGCGTATTGATAAAAAATTACATTGACGTGGATCAACAACGCTATGAAGTTGAAGTCGATCCTTTGCGCACTCTGATGGATGAGGGATCTTATGTTCAAGCTCTTTCGAGAGAGCTTATTGACACTTTTGAGCAATATTTTCAACTGAACAAGCGGTTGTCGCCAGAAAATTATATCGATTTGTTCAATATTAAAGATTTGGATCGATTGAGTGATTTGATTGCCTCAGCTATAGTGCTAAGTGTTCAAGAAAAACAATCATTGCTTGAAATAACAGATTTAAAAACCAGGCTCAACAAGTTACTTGAAATATTAAAAAGAGAAGTTGGGCTTCTCCAACTGCAAAGCCAGATAGATTCAGAGGTTAAGAGCAAGTTTGACAAGACGCAAAAAGAATACTATCTGAGAGAACAACTGCGAGCCATTCAAAAAGAACTTGGTGACTCTGAGGCAGAGTATACCGAAGAAATAAAAAAGTATAGAGAAAAAATGGAAGAATTGGATCTTCCTGAAGAAGTTAAAAAAATTGTGGAAGAAGAATTGGCGCGCTTGATTAAAATGCCACCCATGATGGCTGAAGCTGGCGTAGTAAGAAATTATATAGAATGGATTCTTGCCTTGCCCTGGAACAAGGAGACAAAAGATGAACTCGATCTGAGTAAAGCCAGTGAAATGCTTGACGAAGATCACTTTGCTTTGGATGATGTCAAAGAAAGAATCCTGGAATATTTGGCAGTAAGAAAACTGACAGAACATATCAAAGCTCCGATACTTTGCCTTGTAGGTCCTCCAGGTGTTGGAAAAACATCATTGGGCAGATCTGTTGCAAGGGCTATGGGTAGGAAATTTGTAAGAATATCTCTTGGAGGCATTCGAGACGAAGCGGAAATACGTGGTCATCGAAGAACATATGTAGGAGCTTTGCCAGGTAGAATTATTCAGGGAATGAAAGAAGCTGGGACAAAAAATCCTATTTTTTTGTTGGACGAGATCGATAAAATTGGTGTAGATTTTAGAGGCGATCCATCTTCTGCCCTCTTGGAAGCATTGGATCCAGAGCAAAATTTTTCTTTTTCAGATCATTTTCTCGAAGTTCCTTTTGATTTGTCAAAAGTATTTTTTCTTACCACAGCCAATGTTTCGCATACGATTCCACCAGCTCTGAAGGATAGAATGGAGTTTATCAATCTTTCTGGCTATACTGAAGAAGAAAAATATCAGATTGCTAAAAATTTCATTATCAAAAAACAGCTACAAGCAAATGGAATCACGGAAAAAGATGTAGAAATTGCTGAAGATGCTGTTCGTACAATTATTTCTGATTATACCGCTGAAGCAGGACTGAGAAACCTTGAGCGACAGATAGCTAAAATATTCAGAAAAATTGCATTCATAAAAGCATCAAAAAGCGGCAGATATAGAAAAATTAAAATTAAAAAAGAAAAAATAATTGATTACCTCAAAGCACCCTCTTTTCGACATGATGTTGCCGGCAAAGAATATGATCCAGGGATGGTTACAGGACTATCCGTCACTCAGGTAGGTGGCGAAATACTCTTTATTGAGGCTACCAAAATGCCCGGAAAGGGTAAACTTATTCTCACGGGTCAACTTGGCGATGTAATGAAAGAAAGTGCTACTGCTGCGCTGAGTTATATTAGGAGCAAGT
>PXBT01000071.1 GCA_003566815.1 Caldisericota bacterium | reverse complement strand
TATGATTTCTTCCTTGTTTCGCTGTAAAAGTTGCAACAAAGCTCGAGTCGTCATGGGATCTTTATCAGTATCATCCGGCATTTTAAACTTGTTCCAGCTTTTTTCTGTCCGCATAAAGTCTGTAATATCAATAAACAGCCTACCGCCCAGTTCTTGATACCACCACATGTTTGGCTTTTGCCTTGTTTTTTTGCCTAATTGCACGACCATACCTTCAACCATAGCTTTGACAACGCTTTCTCCCATAGGGGTAAAAGGCTCTTTCATGGCCTGCGAGTAATTATTCATATTTATAAAAATTCTAAGCCCTTCTTTTCCAGGAACAGGCTGGGGCATGGGGTATAAAGAGGTAACAGGTCTTGCCTGGACCAAATAAAAACGTCCCTCTTGATAAGACCACTCAATATCCTGGGGTGAGCCAAAATATTGCTCCACTTTATTCCCAAGATCCAATAGATGCAAGACTTCATCTTCATTGAGCGAGCTTTGCTCATGCAATTCTTCCGGGGTTTTGACCAATGTTACGCCTTTTGGAGTTTGCAAAGTCATACATTTCTTTTGGGCTATATGAGTCTCGAGTATCATATTCTTTTCTTTGTCCATCACCCACTGGTCGGGAGTTACTTCACCGCTCACAATGGCTTCTCCTATACCCCAGGAAGCATTGAGCAACATCTGGTCTCTGCGACCATTTAAAGGGTTGGCGGTAAACAATATACCAGATTTTTCAGCTATAATCATTTCCTGCACCACAATGCCATGCGCCAGGTTTTCATTGCTAATGCTTTGTTTGATGCGATAGGTAAGAGCGCGATCGTTCCAAAGCGATGCCCAGCAATTTTTTATGGATTGGATCAAGGCATCTTCTCCCTGTATGTTTAAAAAGCTTTCATATTGACCAGCAAAAGACATGCCAGGCAAATCTTCAGCAGTAGCAGAGGATCTAACTGCAACGGGTGGACAACCCAGCTCATCATAAGCAGATAGTATTGCCTTGGATAAGAAGGGAGAAAGAGAGCCTTTTTCAAATAAGTCAGCAATTTCAGTAGAGACTCTGGATACGGTTTGGATAGTTTGACCATGGATTTGGTTTTCAGCATCAATTTGCTGTAATAACTGATTGATTTTGGGTTGCAATTGATTCTCTTCAACAAAACGATAATAGGCTGAAGTCAAAACAACAAAGCCATCGGGCACAGGGAGTTCAGCACGAATCATTTCTCCCAGGTTGGCTCCTTTGCCTCCAGAAGTCATAAGATCATCCTTAGTGATGTCCCTTAAAAAATTTACGAACCTGGTCTTTTCCATTTTTCACCCCTTTTTTTAATTTTATATTTATTTTCAAGTTTTTTGGCTGGTTTAAATAAATACCAACCGTCGGTTTTTATTTATAAATTACTTTTTTAGGTTGTCAATAGGAAAAATTTAATTTTTTAAATTTTTTATATTTTTTATTTATTGCTTCATCCAAAGGGTTTTTTTTATCCTTGACTTTTAAAATAGAGTAGATTATAAACATACCATTAGTTTGTTTTTATTTTTTGCGATGGAGGATGAAGGATGTCAACTTACCCTAAAGGCGATGAAAAGAAGAGGCAATTTTTAACGACTGCCATGGAGCTATTTCTCGAAAAAGGATATGAAAAAACTACAATACAGGATATTATCGATAAAATGGAAGTCTCCAAAGGGGCTTTTTATCATTACTTTGAATCCAAGGAAGACATTATCGTAGGCATTGCAGAAGAATATGCAAAAAAGTTTTCAGCAATTTTTGAAGCTATACCGGAAAATGTGAGCTTGAGTCCTGTGGAAAAGATTAATAAAATGATTGAGCTGGTTCAAATGCAAAAAAGCAAAAATGAGACCCAGAGATCTCAAATCAAAAGCATATTGATAGCAGATGAAAACTATAAACTGCAACAAAAAATCTTTAAAGCAGTGAAGAAAGATGCAACCCGAGCGCTTGCAAAAATCATACAACAAGGCATCGATTCAGGAGATTTTCAAGCTGATCACCCCGAAGAGCTTGCTGATTTTTTTCTTTTTGCAGGTCACCACATGAACGAATCGATTGACGATCTATTATTGCAGTTATCCGAAAAAGCTATTGATTTTAAAGATTTTGCCCATCTTTTAGAGGAAAAGATATCTTTTTATGAGATGCTTTTTGCCCAGATGCTTCACCTGAAAAAAGGAGCCATCAAACTCAGAGAAAGCTACCTGAAAAGATTCCTTGGAACTTAATCAACCGATTAGCTCAAAAGGGACAGTCCCCTTTGAGCTAATCGGTTGTTTTCAGAAGCATACAGCTTTGATTATGACCTTGCAGGACGCACTGCTTCCATTGAATACCAAAACCTGAATCGGACCCTGGAGTATGCCTATGATGCGCAGACCGGGCACCTGACCAGCATGGATTGCTCCGACCGGGGGCTTTATCAATACCAGCATGATGGAGAAGGAAGACTTCAGTCTGTCACATACCCCAACCTGAGTCAGGAAACCTACACCTATCAGGGAGGAATGGGGCGACTGTCTCAAATTCAATATCCCAACCTGGATACCCTGGATTTTACCTGGAATATCAAAAACCAACTCACTCAGCTTGCAGCCACCAACCCCAATGGCACGACCTATATCACTTTTACCCATAATCAACGGGGCAAGGTAGCCTCCTATACCCAAATTGAAGGTGGTGTCACAACAAAACAATGGTCTTTCTTTTATGGACCTCATGGTCTGGAAAAAGCAAATCTCGTGGAATATGGAATACCTACCTTGACGCAGGATTATACCACTGATCCCAAGGGACGCATTCTCTCCATGACCCATACCCCTCAGGGTGGAGGGCAAGGCTTTTCAGGTGAGCTCTTCTTTCATTATGATAACTACGGCTACCTTTCATTGCTGACCAGCGATACCGGGGGACCTCAAGCCTCTTTTCAGTATGATCCCGTCACCAAAATGCTCTTAAATTCCTGGAATCCTCAAAATATTGAAATCCCCATTGTCACCAGCCAGGGAAGTCTTCAACTCCAATTTGCAGGAAGAGTAGTCATTACCAATGGAGTTACCATCATTCCTGGCTTTGACAATTCAGTTAGGATTGAAAGAGAGGGGTATGCTTCATCAATGGAAGGTGACTCAGGATCTTCAGGAGAACCTAACCAGGATTATAAAGATTGTATCTGTGCATGTGATCCTGCAAGAAAAGCTGATTTTGGAAGTTTAAGTGAAGAAGAATTCAGAAGTAATAATAATTGGTACGATTTTACAAAAGCTTATTTCGATAGACTAAAAGGACTTTCTTGCGAAGAAATAAAAAAAGATGGTACAAGTGAAGCTGGAGAATGGGGTATAAATCCAAAAACAGGCGAAGGATCATTCACAGCTTACTGGTGGCAACGATACTGGGATGACGAACGAAAAAACCTTCCCTCTTATTACTGTGTTAATCCATGGAATGATAAAGATTATTTAGATTTTTTAGAGCTTTATTATCCTCAAGGACTAACTGCTGATGGTAATTGTCCATTAACAAGAGCTGCAGCTGCATCATTGCAAACAAGGGATTGCATGATTGTTTGTTGCAGATTGCATGTTTGGTGATTCGATATTATAAATATTATAAACTGGGAGGTGCACAATGAAAAAAATTGTAAGCTTATTTATGGTAGCAATTTTACCCCTATTGTTTATTCATGCTCGAGCATATTCTGATCAAGTTGACCCTGTACTAGTCCCTGCAGAAGAAATTGAAAAAGTATTGGATTTTCGTCAGTTAGAGCCCTTTCAATCCCTTGATTGCACGATGTTTGCCTCCATCTTACCCATTCATCAAGAGGGTTTTACGATATATTTCAGGGATTTTTGTGATGGCAGTCATCCTGTGGTTATGACACTGGATCCACAACATCAGGTATCTCATTGGAACTATTTGTTCAAGGATTATTCCTCCCCTTATCTCACTGCAATACCTTCATTGAGAATTTCCTATGATCCTTACGCAATTACACAAGACAATAATCAATATACATACTATATAGGCAGACTTAGTCAAAAAGGGGAAGGAATTTTTAAGCTCAATCAAGCAGGCTATGTGACTCATGTTTATCCTTTTGAGCAAACATGGAATGAAAGCAGTCTTTATAACGATGCCGATGAAACCTTATATTTCACAACCTCCCACCATCTTTATGCTCTGCCTTTACCTTTGGAGGATGCCTCCGAGCACCAGGAAATATTCTCTCTGAAGATGCTGGATTTTAATGATGCACCCTCTTTGGCTGATGATGACTCAATGAGCATTAAGCATATACTGAATGTCAGCGAAAACCAATTTGTGTTAGTGCTGGAGAACGAAACATTAACTTCCATTGTTGCAATAGATCGATCCACTCACCGTGTTGTATTATTGCTAACACAGCCACCTCCGTCAACGAAGCCGGAACATACCTCCTCCAGGCTTATCCAGTATCTCAATGATAGAGTAATGCTTAGTGATTTTATCCGACAAAAAAAAGCTTGCAGTCTGTCAGCCTCTAAAAATGAAACCAAGACGCAACGATATGCAAAGCTCTATGATACAAAGGGAAGATTGCTTGCTCAATGGATGAATCATCCTCATGAAAACAAAAACTATAGCAGATACATGACTGTGAGACAAACAGAATCAGGCACTTACCTCTATTGGATCGACGACTTCATTCTCTACCGCTGGAAAGTTCCTATTATATAAGGGTTATAGCATTTTCAAACACCTGTATCGCTCAAAAGGGACTGTCCCTTTTGAGCGATATGTTGCTTTGTTGTAGACTATATATGAATTAAGACAAGGAGGGAAAATGAAAAATTTATTACTTGGAACAATGATTCTTTTATTTGCATTAAATGCATGCACAATCCCTTCAGAAGAAATTGAAAAAGTATTGGATTTTGAAAATATTGAAGCTGTATCAAGAATAATGAAGCCAATTATCCTTCCATTGAGTCCATCCAATGAAATCCACATATTTTTTGATGAAGATTGCGGGGGGACTCATTCTTACTATTGTTTATTAAACGAGGATAATGATCTTAAACATGGATCAGCATTCTTTTCTGACCATTGCCCTTTTGATGCTGTGGTGTTTTTAAAAAGAAATCCTTTTGTGGCGCAACTTGACCAACAGCAAAATTTTATTTATTTTGGTTTTTTTGTCGGATATGGGCATGGCATTTTTTTGCTTAACTCTCAAGGCGAAAAAGAGTTTTTTTATCCTTTTAATGCTGTCACGAAAAAAGGGCTTTTTAACAGCAGATTTCTCTATCAAGATTTATTTAAAAGTATCTTTCTGTTTCAAGATAAGACATTGTTTTTCTCCGATCAATTCAATGTATACCGCATAACCTACCCTTTACATGAATCGTCAACCCATGAAAAAATCTTTGATCTGAGAGACTTAAACCTTGAAAATATTGACCCATATTACAATGAATCAGAAGACTTTTATATACGAAATATTGTGTTTGCATCTAATGCTGAAGTTATGCTTGTGCTATGGGATTCACGGGGTAGCCCTTCACTTGTTCGCATTGATCTTGATACATTTCAAATAGAATCTTTGTTGATTTATCAAGACACGATAAGAGAAAACCACTTTATTCATACTTTTATTCGTGATCAATGGATAGTTCAATTTGAGTCATTTCATACAACTAAAAATAGCAAAACAATGGAAAGAAGGGTTAGTTTATATAATTTAGAAGGCCAGCTTGTTTTTACACTATCAAATGCTTA
>PXBT01000190.1 GCA_003566815.1 Caldisericota bacterium | reverse complement strand
GTGGCCAGCTTCCGGTATGCCCTGCACAGCGGCCAACTCGTTGAGTATTGGAATCCAAGCAATTTGGAGCTTGTGAATCTGAAGAATGCAAGACAGGGAAGTATTCGAATTACAACAGCGGTTACAGGCTTTAATCGAGACCTTTATATCCAACCCTGGCCTCCCATTGAAATTAATCCGCTTCCTACTAACGGTAATGGCAATGGTGGCGAGTGGGGAGGTATAGGAGCAGTTATAGGTGGCGGAGCTTTTGTGGATATGAGAGCCGCCCCTGATACTGAGAAGGATTGCATGTCTGCTTCAGATAGATTTAATCTTTGCATGGCTCGATGCTTTACTTTTGGTGTTGATGAGATTGGAGACTTAAATACACCGCGATCAACAGATTCATTTGCATTTGAAAATATTTCGAATTTTCATCAAGCAATGTCAGATTTTAAAGATTTTGCTTTAGATAGGTTGGGTGGAATTGGGGCTACATTGTTAGCACTTATTGGAGGAATTCTTTTTTTAGTGTCCTCATTGGGTGGTGGCAAAATTGCTGCATCTGTAATAGCAACTTTAAAAAAAATAGGTTCTACGTTAGGAGTTGCAGGAACATCTATACTTTTAGCAAGGCAAATTCGAAGATTTTTACCGAGCGATCTTTATGATACATATAGTTCTTCGCTATCAAAGGTTAGAATGATAGATGGAGCATGGTATAGCCCAAATCTCCCTTCAACTGTAGAAAGTGATACGGATAAATTGATTCGTGGCTTTAACCATTATACTTCTTGTGCAGATGAATGTATGAAACTTGTATATGGTGGTAAACCATTTTAAAATTTAATTTTAATTAGATATTTTATTGTGCCCTATAACATTGAGCAAAATGCTTTAGGGCACAATAAATTTACTTGGCGGTAAAGTTGGAGGTAAAAAAATGAAAAAAAAGATAATCCTTTTTTGCATAACCTTTCTTTATATTCTTGCTTTTACAGTTTTAATATATGATTTTATAAGCACATTTCCGTATAGTCTTACCTATAGAGGAGAGACAATTATTTGGTTTATAAGTTTTATTAACCTAATCTTAATCATTTATCCTATAAAATATAAAACATCAGTCAAAATATTATTCTATGCATGTATATTTTTTTTCATATTGTTTAATACTTTAAATTTTCTACAATTTCAAAACATACTTGATTTTCCAAGGTATCTAATACTATTATTTATGGGTCTATATGTATTGGCGCTTACATTGCTTAGCATAATTGGATTAACTACAAAGAATAATCGATTGGAAGAAAAATAAAAAACCCACTCGACATAAATCCTTTATCCCGCGGTGGTTAGTGTAACGGTGCCAATGATTGGAGCTTCCTTGTCAAGTAGTTTTGATTTAAACTTTTGAAGCTGTTTTTTGTTGTTGGGAACAGGCACACAGGGTTGGGTCAAGATAAGCTTGTCGTTTTGCTGGAGTGTACAGCGAAATGCAAAGAAGGGTGAGTCCGCTTCATCATCCAGTGAAAGTTTTTTCCATCGCAAAGTGCTTCGTTTGATAAAACTGGGATCCTGCAAGCAGGTTATGCTTTTATTTCGTTGATGCCAGCAGGGAAAGCTTGACGAGAGCTGAAAAATATAGGCTCTCCTTTTGCTGTTGGCGTGCAACAAAAAAAGAGGTAAGTCTTCGTAAGCATATTTTTCTAAAACATGATCTTGAATGGATCGCAACAGCGAATAAATATTGGTTTTTTTTCTTTTCGTAAGATCCTGATGATACAAGTGAAGCGTTTTCACTGCCTCCAGCATCTTTTCGGCTTCATTTTTTTCCTGCTGATCTTTGATAAATACCAGCGCCAGGGTGAAAGTTGAAAATGAGGTCAACTGATAAGCCTGAAAGCTTAAAAAACTTGACTCCTGCTTTTGAAAGTGAGGATGCCACGAAAAAGAGCTATGCGCCTTCATTGGATCAGCTCTCTGCTTTCAAGTGTTTTTTTAAAAATTGCCCAGTAAAGGAAGTAGATTTTTTCATTATTTTTTCAGGGCTTCCTGTTGCCACGATTTTGCCCCCAAATTCTCCTCCACCTGGACCCAAATCGATGATATAGTCAGCACATTTGATAACATCCAGATGATGTTCGATCACCAGCACAGTGTTTCCCATATCCACCAGCCGATTGAGCACATTCATCAACATTTTAATATCTGCAAAATGTAGCCCTGTGGTAGGCTCATCGAGGATATAAAAGGCTTTGCCTTCGGTTTTTTTGGACAATTCATAAGCCAGCTTGATGCGCTGAGCTTCTCCTCCCGACAAGGTGGTAGAGGATTGTCCCAGCTTGATATAGCCCAGCCCTACATCCTGAAGGAGTTGGAGTCTGCGCCTGGCATTGGGAAATCGCTCAAATAGCTCCAAGGCTTCATCTACGGTCAAATCCATAATTTCAGCTATATTGTAGCCTTTGAATCGAACTTCCAGGGTTTCTCTGTTAAATCGCTTTCCTTCGCATACTTCACATGGGACATAGACATCTGGCAAAAACTGCATCTCAACTTTTTTCAAGCCATCCCCCGAGCATGCTTCACAGCGACCGCCTTTGACATTAAAGCTGAAGCGACCCATTTTGTACCCTCTGATTTTGGACTCGGGTAGGGACTCAAAGATTTTTCGTATCTCGGTCCATAGGCCAATATAGGTGGCAGGGTTGGATCTCGGAGTCCTGCCGATGGGGTTTTGATCTACAATAATCAAACGCTCAATGAGTTCATGACCCTGAATATCCTTCACAGGAAAATACCAGGAGACCTTCTTTTGCATTTTTGCTTTCAGGGCTTCATATAGAATGTCATTCACCAGGGTACTTTTTCCTGATCCTGAAACACCCGTAACTCCAATGAGGAGGCCCAGAGGAATGGTTGTGTCAAGGTTTTTTATATTATTCGCACTTGCCCCAATAAGTTTTATCGAGGCTCCATTTCCTTTTCTGCGCTGACTGGGCATGGGAATGCTTTGCTTACCTGACAAAAACTGACCGGTATAGGAGGCTTTGCATTTTAGTAGAGTTTCAAAGTTGCCACTGAAGACCACTTCGCCCCCATTAATGCCTGCTCCAGGTCCTATGTCCACAATATGATCAGCAGCGCGAATAGTGTCTTCATCATGTTCCACCACGATGACTGTATTGCCAATATCTCGAAGGTGGAGCAAAGTTTTGAGCAATTTTTCGTTGTCTTTGGGGTGCAAACCAATGCTGGGTTCGTCCAAAACATACATTACCCCTACCAAACCAGAGCCTACCTGAGAAGCTAATCGCAAGCGCTGAGCTTCGCCTCCCGATAATGTGGCGGCATCCCTACTGAGTGAAAGATAGTCCAGGCCAACATTGATGATAAAGGAAAGCCGCAGGGCAATCTCTTTGATGACACGCTCTGCAATCATCCATTGCATTTGCGAAAAGTTCAGCTCTTGCACAAACTGCTTGAGGTTTCGAAGCGACATTTGGCAAAGATCCTGAATATTGTTGCCTTGTATAAGTACTGCTAATGCTTCAGGTTTGAGTCGTTTTCCGAGACATACGGGGCAGGTGTTTTTTTGCATCAGTTTTTCATATTCATATAGCATGAAATCGGAAGATGTTTCCTTGTATCTTCGGTCCACCATAGGCACCAGACCCTCAAAATGATCATCGCCAAAGAGCAGGGCATGACGGGTTTTATCTTTTAATTTTTTAAAGGGGGTATGGATGGATTCTTTATAATTGCTTAATGTTTTTTCTATCCACTGCAAAGCAAAGCTGTCCACCATATTGCGAAAACCCGGCACCTTGATAGCCCCTTCATATATACTGAGAGATTCATCGGGCACTATCAGATGCTCGTCCACAACTTTCACTACTCCCAGCCCGTCACATTTGGGGCATGCTCCCATGGGGTTATTGAAGGAAAATAATCGTGGCTCCATGGGGGGCAGCTGTACATTGCACTGCAGGCAGGCATAGGATTCGGAAAGCATGACTATCTTTTCTTTGTCATTTTCGTTATATCTGATCTCCACCAGACCCTGGCTGAGTTTTAAAGACTGCTCAATCGAGTCGGCCAGCCTTGAGCGTTCTTCGGTCTCCACTTCAATACGATCGATAACTATGGAGATGGTGTGCTTTTTATTTTTATCCAGCAAAGGAGGGTCTTCCAGTTCAGCCATTTTTTTATCAACAATGACGCGAATATATCCTTTTTTCAAAAGTTCTGCAAAAAGGTTTCTAAACTCTCCCTTTTTTCCTCGAACAATAGGAGAGCAAACAGTGACAAGCTTTCCATTGAAGCGGTCCAAAATATCTTCCAGCATTTCGTCAATGGACTGGCTTTTGATCTCTTCACCGCAACTGGGGCAGTGAGGAGTACCTACTCGGGCATAGAGGAGACGCAGATAATCATAGATTTCGGTCATGGTGCCCACGGTTGATCTTGGATTGCGACTGCCTGCATGCTGAGTGATGGCAATGGTGGGCGACAACCCCAGGATTTCATCTACATCAGGCTTTTTGATTTCCCCAATAAATTGCCTTGCATAGGAGGAGAGAGATTCGAGGTAGCGTCGTTGGCCTTCTGCATAGAGCGTATCAAAAGCAAGGGAGGATTTACCAGAGCCCGACAAACCCGTGATGACAATTAATTGATCCCTGGGAAGCTCAAGATGAATGTTTTTGAGATTGTGGACTCGAGCTCCCTGTATTACGATATTCGTTGTGCCCATCTATCCCTTCGATGCTTCAAATTTATTATCTTTGTTTGCCAGGCATGCTTCAACAAATGCTGTAAAAATCGGCTCCGGGCGGATGGGTCTCGATACATATTCCGGGTGGAATTGACAGCCGATATAAAAGGGATGGTTTTTGAGCTCAATGATTTCAGCCAGATTGTTTTCCTGACAAATACCAGAAAATACTACCTGAGCTGTTTCAAAGCGACTCTTGAACATGTTGTTGAACTCGAAGCGATGACGATGTCGCTGTTTGATTAGTCGCTCCTGATAAATTCTGAAAGCAAGTGAATCCTGGGCAATTTTACAAGTAAAGAGTCCCAGTCGCATGGTAGCACCTTTTTGCTTGATATGTTTTTGATCGGGCATATAGTCGATAACAGGGTAAGGGGTCCCTGGATCAAATTCAGTGGAATTGGCAGTGTTGAACCTTAAGCAATTGCGCGCAAGATCAATGACAGCAATTTGAAGCCCCAGACAGATGCCGAAAAATGGCACCTGATGATCTCTTGCATATTTGGATGCTTTGATCATACCCTCAATGCCTCGTTTGCCAAATCCTCCAGGGATTAAAATGCCATCATAGTTTTGAAGAACCTCCTCTGCTCCTTCTGCTTCGAGATCTTCTGATGCAATCCAGTGGATGTTCACTTTGACCTTGTTGGGCACTTGAGCATGTTTAAGTGCTTCTACAAGCGAGATATAGGCATCGCACATGGTCGTATATTTTCCTACAATAGCAATATCGATTGCTTTGGTCAATATGTTCATGGTGCTGACTGTTTTTTCCCATTGATCCAACTGACTGGGGCGGTCTTCGAGGTTGAAGTGGTTCAATATGGCCTGACAGATACCTTCTTTTTCGATCATTAAAGGCACTTCATAAATATTGTTGGCGTCCAAAATAGTAAACACCATTTCTTTACGAACATCACAAAAGAGTGAAATTTTTTCTCGTATATCGTTGTTGATTGCAACTTCTGAGCGACAGGCAATCATTCGAGGCTGTATCCCCACTCTTCTTAATTCAGCCACACTATGTTGAGTGGGCTTGGTTTTGAGCTCTGCAGTGGATTTCAGGTGGGGCAGATAGGTGAGG
>PXBT01000072.1 GCA_003566815.1 Caldisericota bacterium | reverse complement strand
CAGCAAGACTTCGTGAGCTCGAAACACCCAGGTGGTGGAGAGATTCACTCATTAAATATTCCCTCAGCATGGATTTGAGAGTGGCTCTGCCATCGCCACCGCGAGAGTATGGAGTGACCCCCGAGCCCTTGAGCTGGATGTCAAATCGGTCGCCATTGGGGAGCACCTGTTCTCCGAGGAGGATGGCTCGACCATCTCCGAGTGTGGTAAAATGGGTGAATTGGTGACCGGCATAGGCCTGCGCAAGGGGAGTGGTGCCTGGAAATATTTTGTTGCCAGCAAAGATTTGCGCTAATTCTTGGCTGGAATAGTCGCTCAAATCAAGGGATAGGCTATGGGCAAGGCTTTCATTGAAAACAATGAGCTTTGGTTTTTTGACGGGAACTGGATGAAGGAGGGTATATAATTTTTTTGAGAGAGAAGCGTATGAGTTTTCCAGATTCATAAAATACCTACATTTCTTTGATTATAAAACATCAATCGGTTTCCTTTGTCCATTTTTTAACTTATCCAAAATACTGAATTTTTTTTAAATAAGTTCTATTAATTTAATGAATGTGAATAATTAGTGCCCCTCCGATATGATTGGTGGGGTGTAAATTATCTTTGAGGTGATGCATGAAAGAAATTGTTTGGTCGGATGTGGTAAAAAAACGCTCTTCAGTGAGGCGGTATGATCCCCTGCCCATAGATGAAGCGACACTTGATAAGCTTGAAAATTTTGCTGATAACCTGAGGGGGCCCTTTCATCCAAATGTAAGATTTGAGTTTATTCATAATGCTAATACCCCTCATAAAGATAGGCAGAAAATTGGAACCTATGGTTTTATTCATGGAGCAAAGCATTTTATTGCAGGGATTGTACAGCATGGGACACATGATATGGAACAATTGGGATATGCTTTTGAACATATAATCCTTTTTGCAACTTACTTGGGCCTTGGGACTTGCTGGCTGGGCGGTACTTTCAATCGCAAACATCTGGGCAGAGCAGTTGCGGTGAACAAGGATGAAGTATTGCCCGCTATTTCTCCTTTGGGCTATAAGGCCAGCAAAGAAAGTATGTTGTCCAAAGCAATGAAATGGAGCGTAAAATCAAAGCATCGCAAGCCATGGGAAGCATTATTTTTCCACCAGGACACCGACAAGCCTTTGAGCGAAAATGAAGCGGAGCATTTTGCCCTCCCTTTGGAGATGGTGCGGCTGGCTCCTTCAGCAACCAACAATCAACCCTGGAGGATTATAAAAGATGGCGAAGACTGGCATTTTTATCGCTGTGAATCTAAGTTCGTTGTAAAATCCACCCCTTTTAATATGCAAAGGATAGATCTGGGGATTGCGATGTGTCATTTTGAGTTGGGCGCGAAAGAGAAAAAACTTGATGGCAAATGGGTTATGCTTGATGAAAAACCGATTTTCCCCGGAACAGAAAAATGGGATTACACTGTTAGCTGGATTTAGAATGCTGAGTCGATGATGCTTTTTACTTTGTTGATGAGCTTGAGAGTCTCGGAGTAGTTGAAATCTTCGCCAAGACTGCCGTCAGGCATTTTTTTGGCGGGATCCTGAAGCTTGGGGATGTGAAGGTGACCGGTAAACTTTTGAGGTCGTTGGCCTGTTTTTTTTGCTTGTTCGTCTATCCAAAGCTCCCTTAGTCTCGCTGTTCGATAAAATATCTCATTGGAAAGGTAGTTGCCGCCAGGGCCTGAATATATGGGTGTTTCAGGTGTTGGAGGCAAACCATGTTGCACAGAATCGCCTTTTGCCTGGATAAACTCATCATTAATGCTCACAACCTTTTTTTCAAAAACATCGGTAAGGGTGGTTGAAATCCAGGGCGGATCATCAACTGAAAGGCAGGATGAACCTTCAGGTCGAGTGTGTCCCATGTTGTCAATTTTCCCTCCACGAGTGCGTGTGGCAAATTGGTCAAGGCAGTATTGATCAGGCTTTCCCTGGCTGATGGTGATGATCATATCAACTTTATCCATCAGGGGCTTCAGATAGCGCTCTACAATGCCCTCCCCTGTGCCTGTGGTATTTTGGGTCGAACCATCAAAATCGTTATATCGAACGGGAAAGATCATTGAAAAAATATAAGCTTTTTGGTCTGGAGTAAAGGTATGATTGAGGCTCAAGGCCACGCAGCCCGAAGGATTGCTTTGCCGAATATTGTGATGACCTGGAAAATCTTTGCTATTGAGAAGAAAGGGATCAAAACCAGTAATCAGGATTTTCTTGCATCCAGGAGGAGCACTGGAAAAGTCCATCTTATTTAAATTGCGAGATTCTTCTTCGAATATTCTGAGGATTTTTGGAAACGAGGGCTGAAGGTTCAATATATGACATAATTTTTTAATCATGTTTATATATTTTATTCGAGTCCAATATAATGGACGGTCATCAATCTTGAAATCTTCTCTGTTTGCATCCCAGCTTGAAAGATGAAATAAAATTTTTCCCATGTTGGTGGCCCATTCTTCCAAATCAATGGGTAAATAATTCAAGGATATATAAGATTCAATAAGCTCCATCTCATATTGCAAGAGAGGATTGATTTTTTTAAAAAAATACTCTGTCACCGTTTGTTTGCTGTTCCATGGCAAATTTCCCAAATCATCTTCATATGTTGGGGGAATAGTTATGTTGCTCATCTTCCATCTGGTCTCCAATCCGATAAAATTGTATTTTATCTTGCTTAAATTAAGATTCAGTGTTTTCTATTTTTTTCAAGCCTTTGATGAGGTAATGCTTATACCTCTCAACTCCCGGCTGGTTGAAGGGGTTAAGTTCTTGCATATATCCACTCATGGCGCATGCTTTCATGAAAAAATAGTAAAGATAGCCCAGGGTATGCATGCTGGCATCTTTCATGCGCAGGTGAAGGCAAGGCAGACCTCCTTCAGCATGGGCGCTTATTGTGCTTTGACCTGCAATTTTGTTGACGGTTTCAATTTTAGCACCACTTTCGGGATCGATCATGGAGTCAAATGCAGAGGGCAAGCGATCGATGGTCAGGAAGGTTTCGATGATTCTTCGCTGACCTTCCTGCATATATTGTCCCATAGAGTGCAGATCGGTGGTGTATCGTAGATTGGCGGGGAAAAGTCCTTTTGCATTTTTTCCTTCGCTTTCCCCAAAAAGTTGCTTCCACCACTCTGTGAGGTAATATAGGCAGGGCTCAAAAGTTGCAAGCACTTCAATGCACCATTCTTTATTTTGTATTGTATTTCTAAGTAATGCATATCGATAGGCTGGATTATCAGAGTTTGAACATTCTTGTTGGGCAAGTCTTGCGCCATCCAGCATTTCCTGGATGTTGATCCCCATCACGGCCATAGGCAAAAGCCCCACTGCCGTAAAGAGCGAATACCTGCCGCCGATATTTTCTGGTACTGGAAATGATAGGTATCCTTCTTTTTGAGCCAATGCGCGCAAAGGTCCATGGCTTGCATCGGTAGTGATGATGATTCTTTCCTTAAGTTCAGAGGCGGAGTATTTTTTTTGCATCCACTGGTACATGTTTTCAAAAGCTATCCTGGTCTCAAGCGTAGAGCCCGATTTTGAAACCACATTGAGCACAACATCCTTGGATTCCAGCTTGTTAAGCAAGGCGTACAATTCGGGAGCGCTTAAATGTTGACCTGCATAAAAGATTTCCGGGATATGATGATTCTTGTGTGCATGCATGGCTTGATGAATTTCAATGGCAGAGCGTGCTCCAAGGTATGATCCGCCAATTCCCAGCATCACGAAAGTCTGTCCTTTGGAGCGTAATATTTCGCTTGTTTCCCTATAATGGGCTATTTCTTGATCACCAATATTGGCAGGCAAATCGATCCATCCAGTAAAATCTGAACCAGTTCCTGTTTTTTGGTGCAGTTGGTCGTGGTAATTTGAAATTTTCGAGCTTAATGTCTGATATTTTTCATGGTCGATAAAAGGCAATGCCAATACATCGTCGAAATACAAACTCTTGCTCATGTTTTCACCTCCACTTTATCCTGCCAAATCTCTGAGCTCAAGCACTCTTTGTATGGCTTCCTCCCATTCTTTTTCATCAAAATAAGGTATAAACTTTTGCGGGATTTCGTAGATACCTTTTTCCACCCTATCTTCAGCCACTAAGTATAGCGCTTCCAAAGTGGTGGAGGGCTCATCCCGGTCAATGATAATTTGCACGAGCATATCATTTTTACCCAGATCTACACATTGTTGCATAATTGACCATAGGTAAACATTTTTTTGTTCTTCGTTGAGAAACTGACTCCTATTAAAAAAATCATAAGCTTTTGTTAAGTGTCTTGCGGCGTCATCGGGGAGATTGTGTTGCTGATAGTGATAAGCCCAATCCAAATGATAGAGAACATGAACATAGTAATCTGAAGTATGCTGAAGGATGATTTCTGCTTCTTTCTTCATGCCCTTTTCGGCATAAATAATAGCGATATCGTATAGTCGAGCATCTTTAAAGTTGGTCAAATGACCCCCATCCAACTCTTTAGCAAGCTCTACGGCCTGGTCCAGCATTAATTTTTCGATAAAATACAGCACTGTTTTGTTGAGTTTTTCATATCTTTCGTTTTGATTGGCTATGGTTCTGGCCAAAACTATGGAGGGCTCATGCATATCATAAGTTAAAAGCGATTCAATAAGATCGTCATAGACCATGTAGATTTGCCCCATATCAAATTGCTGATCTTTAAGATTTAGCAGGAGCGGGGTCATGAAATCCAAAAGTTCAATGGCTTGATCTTTTTGCTCAAGATAAAGCATATCGCTAAAGAGGTCCTTGCTGACGATCAATTGCTGTTGTGGAGTTGCAAGAATATCTAACATCTCGCGAGCCTGGTCTATGTATAAGCGAGCCAAATCAAGATCTATCCGTATATAGTGGTGCACTAAATAGAGTTTATAAAATAATTTTTGCTCGGGCGTCAGCATATCGATGAGGTTAAAATCCATAACTTTGGCAGTAGTCAATGATAGGGTATCCTGAAGATCGTCGACGCGGTTGTAAAATGCATGAAGCTGAGGTTGTGATACTATCAACACAGTCAATGATCCGAGCCATTGTTGCCACTCATCGGCTATAATTGCAATTTTATCGATAAATACATCCTGGGCAAAGAAAACTTGAAAATCAAAAAATTCTTCGAGGGTAAGGTCCAAAATTTTCTTTTCCTGGGCTCTAAGCTCCTGGGTAAGATTTGATTGGGGATATTCATTGAGGAGCTCTTCGATGTACGACAAAGCAATGAGATAATGATCATATGCAAGCACCATGTTGTGTTCTTTGAGGGAGTAGGAAGTTGTCAGATGTTCTTCGGCCAGCGTATGTAGTTCAAAGGTTTTGTTGCCGGTAGTCTGGCAACCTGAAAATAGAGTCGAACTGCATGTAATTGCAAGAGCAAGTATTAGTGGTAGTGCTTTATTTTTCCAATAAATCAACGGAAGCCTCCACCGGATCCGCCTCCGCCTCCACCGCCGCCTGAGGAAAATCCACCGCCTCCCCCTGTGCCGGAGCTGGAAGAGGATGATGCCGTTCTATGCACCGTTGAAGATATGGAGGTAATATCGCCTATGGTGCTTTGCAAATCTCTGAAGCTGGGTGTCATCCCGGCTGTAAAAATAGCTGGACCTAAAAATGTGCCATTTCTTCGATCGCTGATGTTGGGGATGGAAACCTGAAGAGCCCTTAGGACTATTCTGGCAATACCAAATACAGTTGCAAAAATGAGATATTTTTCCCAAATGATTAACGACTTGGGGCAATAATCTTTTAAATTTGAAAAATCTTTCAGAAAATTACGGAAAGCTCGCCATTTGTTGAACTCCTGAGCTCCTTCTATAGT
>PXBT01000063.1 GCA_003566815.1 Caldisericota bacterium | reverse complement strand
TACCTGGCAGGTATCTTCTTTTTACATCTCTACTTTCCATTTTTACTTTTTTTGCAGGTTCCAGGCTGTTGTTTGGCATACTTTACTTTGATCTTACTCTTCAAAACCCTTCTCTATTGTTTGAACCCAGGCTCAGCAACTTTACACTCTATGGAGGTCTTGTCAGCACCTTTTTTACCTTAAAATTCATCACTGAAAATGGCACAGAAAAACGGTGCTTTTGTGTTGTCAGAAATGCTTTGAAAAGACTGATGGGAGAAAATATTGGAAGAGCTCGTTTTTTAAAGATAGCAGACCATATTGCTCCACATGTAGGGTTGTCTGTCGCCATTATGAGGCTGGGGTGCTTTTTTAATGGATGCTGTTTTGGAAAGCCCACCGATTTACCCTGGGGCATGTATTTTGCAAGAGCTGATTCACACCCATTGGTTCAAATGCTGGGCAGTAACTTTATCACCAGGGCATTGTTCAATTTAGAGCCAGTGCTCAGGCATCCTACTCAGCTTTACGAATTGTTGGTCGCTATCCTTGCCTCTCTGGCTGGATGGTGGATTGGAAAAAAATATAGACTCAGAGGCCTTGTTGCTGCTGTCTTTGCATGGGTTTTCACCCTTGGACGACTGATTGTATTCTTTTTTCGCGACTTTCCTGTAGCCAGCTTTTCTTCAGATATGATCAGGGGACCCGTAGTGTATGGTTTGTGTTTAATCTATATTTCCTTTTGGATAGCTCAAATATTTAAACAGAATAAAATTAAAATAATAAAAACTTTATAAAATATTTTGATGAAAAGTTGACTTTCTGTTAAAATATAGTTGTAAGATTTTAAATGTATTGTTGACTCCTCGTGCTGAGCAAGCTGTTTTTGCAAACTTTTGCAGGTGTTTCAGAGTTGCACCTATAGTGCAGAAAACAAAGGAGGAAAGCTCGATGTCTGGGCAATGGCATATTGCAAGGGATGGAAATAGGCTGGGTCCTTACTCCTGGGATGATATTGTCCAAATGTACCACCAAAAAAAATTATTTCAATCTGATCAGTTTTGGAACCCCAAAGAAAGTATCTGGATTACCACCAGCCAATTATTTGAGCTCATGATGATGGATGAAAAAAATTATCCCTTCGATGGTCGATTTAATTTTCTTTCTTCAGATCGAGACTGCAAATTATTGCTATTAATCAGTATAGCTGTCCTTTTGTTTACCCTTGCGATAGTTGTTTTTTGTATAGTTTGGAAAAATCATACCTGCATAGCATTCAGCAGATATTACTCTTGGATTGAGCTGGAAAAATTTTCTTTAATTTCGGATTATTTTGCACTTTTTTCCAAATGGTGCCTTTGTATTGTTGCTTAAAATTAAACATATTCTAAAATAGAAGTTAAGTATATAATTTAAATAATATTTAAAAAAGGAGATGGCGATGGAAGATGTAAAGCAAGAAGTTCAGCAAAGCATGAAACAGGCTGGAAATATTCAGGACTGGCTAAGTTTCAATAAAATGATTACGCCGATTATTATTAAGATTTTATTTTGGATTGGTGTTGCCGGGTCAATTATTTTCGGTCTTATTATGATTATTACTTCTTTTGGAAGCCCTTTTGGGGGAGCAGGTCAATTTCTTATGGGTCTATTGGTCATGATTTTTGGACCCATATTTACTCGTGTTTATTTCGAAATCCTCTATGTTATTTTTGGCATCTTTGACGAGCTCAAACAAATTAATCGCAATACAAAATAAATCGTCAAATCGTTGCAGGGGAGCTCCAAAGCTGGGCTTCCCTGCTTTTTTATTTCTTCCCAACAAATAGTCGGGTGATTCCAAAAGTCATGCTGACTATCTTTTCTACTCTTAATCCACTTTTTTGCATCATCATGCAAAATTGATCCATTGAGGGAAAATGTACGATAGATTGACCCAAATAATAATAAGCCGTACGGTGAGAAGAAAAAAGCCTGGCAATCCTGGGTAAAACATTGCACAAATAAGCCTGATACAGTGCTTGAAAAAATTTATTCTGCTGAGACACCATTTCAAGGATAAGCACTTGACCTCCCGGTACCACGACTCGAGACATTTCATTTAATGCAGTCTGTTTGTCGGGTATATTGCGAATCCCGAAAGCCATTACAGCCACATCAAATGAGGCATCAGCAAAAGGAAGTCTGGTGGCATCCCCATGTTGAAAGGCAACTTGACCCAAAAAAGCTTTTGCTTTTCTATTGCTCTTTTTTTTGTTGGCAATGGCAATCATAGCTGGTGAAAAATCTACTCCAACTGTTGCTACTTCTGGAAATTTTTTTGCAACAGCCAATGCTACATCGCCTGTGCCTGTAGCAAGATCAACACATTTATAAGTTTTAAAGAAATGCATGTGCTGAAGCGTTTTTTTTCTCCAGTAGATATCCTGCCCAAAGCTTAACACATGGTTGAGCAAGTCATAGTAGGGAGCAATAGAGGAGAAAATATCCTGTACCACTCCACTTTGGTTTTCTTTGTTAAACTTTCCGGTTGACCTCGCCTCTGTCATTTAATCATCAAAATACCCAGGCAGTTATGAGATATCCCAAGCCCAATAAAAGATGCGTGATATGAATATGCGCAACATTCATGGGTAGTATTTTCATGAGAACATCCTGAGACTCTTTGACGGCATGATGTTGAATAGCAAAGATGATGGGAGATCCAAAGAATACAATAAGGCATAAGAAAGGAAAGATGCGTGCAGTGATGCCCAGAGAAACAAAAACATAAAGCAATATTGACAAAAACATATAGTAGCGAATGGTAGCCTGATAGCCCCATAGAATGGAAAAAGTTTTACGGTTGGCCACTTTGTCCGCCTCTTGATCAGGAATTTCATTGAGAAGAAGCAAGTTGTGCACCAAAATAGCGGAAGGAATGGAAATCGCAAGGATTTCCCATGAATAAAAGCCTGTCTGGACAAATATGGTTCCGATCACTGGAAAAGATCCCATGCCCAATCCTGCAGACCATTCACCCATTCGTTGTTTTAAAATAAATGGAGAATACGCTAAAATGAAAAAAGCGGAAAGGGCAAGCAATATGATTAGTTGCCATCCCACAGTAAGCATAAAATATACCCCAATGGCAGCTGCTATTGCAAGTAAAACAAGGCCTATGGAAAGTGCTGTTTTGGGCTGAATGACTCCCTCAACAATTGACCCACTGCCACCGCTGAAAGGCGTTTTGCGAGTTTTTAGATCGATACCGCTCTTATAGTCAAAATAATCATTGATTACATTGACGCTCATATGCGCCAAAGTAAGGCCTATGAAAGCCAATATAGCAGTGCTCCATTGAAAATACCCCATATAAAAGGCGTAGGCATTGCCCAAAAAACTTAGCACCACTGGTAGAGTAAGATATTGAGCCCTGACAATTTGTCCCCAATGTTTGATAATTTTGCTCATTTTTTATTCCTTCTTTTTTTATTTTTAAATATATCAAATATTAAAATATAAAAAAGAACAATAAATTGAGTTTTTTTGTTTCATTTGCGGTTATAATAGATATCAAATCTTTGAGGAGGTACAACATGAATTGTAATGTAATGGCCGTAAAGTTGGACAAACGGGTTCAAAATGCAACTAAAGTACAAGAGGTTTTGACCCAGCATGGTTGCTTGATTCAAAATCGTATGGGCATCCACGAAGCCAATGAAAATGTTTGCTCTGATTGTGGTATGATCATTCTGACTCTTTTGGACAAACAAGACGAGATAACAAAACTAAAAAATGCTCTTGAGCAAATTGAAGGCGTCAAGTCAGCGTTGATTACACTTTAATCAACAATAAAAAAAAGCAGAGAGTGGTTTTATCGCTACTCTCTGCTTTTTTATTGATCTTTTTCAAAATACTCTTTAAGCTCCTCCATCAGACTGGCAATGGGCAAGTGATGGGGGCACTTTTCTTCACATGCTTTGCAAGCTATGCAAGCAGAAGCCTTTTGATCTTCAGGAAGCGCATTGTATTGACGATGCTGTGACCCTGTATCATCAAAACGATGGGCTTCGTTGTACAAAGTGAACAATTTAGGTATAGCCACCCCGCTGGGACATGGCATACAATAGGCACAAGCTGCACAATGCACCATTATGCGCTCATCAAAAAAAGTCTTTAATTGATCTATAATTTCCAGCTCATCTTTATTCATGGACAAGGGCAGAGCATGATCCGCAACAGTGCAATTTTCAACCACTTGCTCCATGGTGTTCATGCCACTTAACAAGGTTGCTATCTGAGGAAAATTCCAAACCCACCGCAAAGCCCATTCTGCAGGAGTTCTTTTAGGTTGCGCTTTTTGAACAATTTCTTCAGCTTTTTTGGGCAAACCTACTGCCAGCTTGCCTCCAAGCAAGGGTTCCATGGATATCACTCCCATGCCTTTTTCATGAGCTTTTTCCATGCCTTTCAGCCCTGCTTGATATTCAGTGTCCAGGTAGTTTAGCTGAATCTGGCAAAAATCCCAGGGATAAGCATATAAGATAGGCTCAAAGTGCTTGTATAGATCATGAAAAGAAAAACCAATCGAACGAACTTTTCCGGAGGCCTTGATTTCATCGAGAAAATCAAAAATATCAAGCTTCAGAGCGTTGTTCCAGGTTGCTCCCGTAAGGCTATGCACCAAGTAGTAGTCGATATAATCAGTTTGCAAACGATCCAATTGTTCGTCGATAAATTTGTGGTAATCAGTCTTTTCTTTTGCTTTCCAAACTGGAAGCTTGGTAGCTATAAATATTTCACTCCGCCGATCCTTGAAGTGATTTCCCACCAATTTTTCGCTCATGCCTCCCAAATAAGTGTAAGCTGTGTCAAAATAATTGACACCCATGTCCAAAGCTTTGTCCATTAGTTTTCCTGCGAGTTGAGCATCCACAGGCTTTTCATTGCTCATCAAATCCAATGAACCATCCTGCCTGTAAAATCTCATGCATCCGAATCCAAGAGTTGAAACAGGTGGCATATTTTTACTTAGTTTTCTATACTGCATTTTGCAACCTCCAACCTTAATATAACAGTAAGAAGATGGTTCTTCAAAATTATCCCTGTTGAATCTTTTTAGGCATCAAGAGTCGTAATCCCTGAATCACAAGGGTTGGTATTATAGCGCCCAGAGCTATCCAGGGCCATAATTCCGCTTTAATAGGTATGGTACCCATGATGTCATTAAAAAATGGAACATATACCGCTATTAACTGTAGCAGAGAAGAGCTGAAGAATGCTATGATCAAGTAGGGGTTGCTGAAAAGACTCAGATTGAGCCCAAATCGATTTTTTTGGCGAACATTGAGTATATGAAGAAGCTGACCAAAAGCCATGGTCGTAAAAGCCATTGTAACAGCAGTCTCATGGTCTAAATTGAGATGATGGAGCGCTAATACAAAAGTAAAAAAAGATCCAAGCCCTATAAGACTTCCGTTCCCTAAAATTCTTAGCAAGAAGGAACGATGAACAATTGATTTCTGAGGATCCCTTGGGCCTCGTTGCATAATATCAGATTCTCCAGTTTCCCAAGATAACGACAGGGCAGGAAATACGTGTACCACTAAATTCAACCACAAAACTTGTAAAGCGAACAAAGGCATCGGCAACCCAAAAGCAATAGCCAGAAAAATGACAAAGATTTCCACTACATTGCACGAAAAAAGATAATAAACAAATTTTTCAATGTTATCAAATATGATTCTTCCTTTTTTGATAGCCTCAACAATGGTAGAAAAGCGGTCATCGGTTAATATCATATCGGAAGCCTCTTTAGCCACCTCAGTGCCTCTGATTCCCATGGCAATGCCAATATCCGCCCCCTTCAACGCAGGAGCATCATTGACGCCATCCCC
>PXBT01000070.1 GCA_003566815.1 Caldisericota bacterium | reverse complement strand
GATGCCTTTATTACAGAAGATATTGCCTTGATAATATATTATTTTAATTTTCCTGACGATGAAATTGTTATCACTGAGGTGGGCTCAGAGGTTATGAATGGCTATAATACCCGTAAATTTCATCTTTCACACAAACCAGGTGCTCCCCCGGAAAAGCAACTTGATCTTCATCTTTGGGTCATTTCTGATGAAGGCAACCCAAGACTCCATCGCATGATCACACGTTTTGAAGGAAGATTGCCAGTAATGCAAAATCTTGATACCTGGTCAGAAATTGATACCAACTTCACACATATCAATGAAGGCAATAATGTGGAATTGCCTGATATTCATGAAGAAGAAAGAAGGTAGAAGATGGTTCAGGAAATGGATCTTAAAACTCTTTTTAGTATAAGCTACGGGCTCTATATCATTAATTCAGCTTCTGAAGAAGAGAAAAATGGGCAAATTGCCAATGTAGTGTTTCAAATATCTGCAGAACCACCTACCCTGGCTACCAGCATCAATCAAAAAAATTATACGCATGAGCTCATCAAAAAAAGTGGTTTTTTTACCGTCATGATTTTAGAAAAAGACACCCCCTTGTCTTTCATAGGAAGATTTGGGTTTAGGTCAGGAAGAGACATGAACAAACTCGAAGGCCTGAATGTTTTTAATAGCCCCAACCAAATTCCTGTTATCAGGGACTATGCCATAGGTTATGTGGAAGTGAAGGTGGACCATGCTCTGGATGTTGAAACGCATACCATCTTTGCAGGAAAAATAGTGAATGCGGTTACTTTTAACCAAAAAGAGCCTATGACTTATGCTTATTATCATGATGTAAAACGGGGTACCACCCCTTCATCCGCAGCAACTTATCAAGCAAAAAATAATGAGGAAAAAACCTCAAAAACTTCACCCAGGGAGGGTATGAAAATGGACAAGTATCGATGCACGATTTGTAATTATGAGTATGATCCAGCAAATGGGGATCCTGATGCAGGAGTAAAGCCCGGAACATCTTTTGATGATTTGCCTGATGATTGGGTTTGTCCTATCTGTGGCGTTGGAAAAGATCAGTTCGAAAAGATTTAAAAAGTCGTTTTACGATTTTAAAAAGGGAGGGATTTATGGCTTGTTTGCGAAGTATAGCACCTGATATCCATTATGTGGGAGCAGTTGATTGGAATCGAAGGCTCTTTGATGCGCTGATACCTTTGCCCGATGGTACCTCTTATAATGCGTACCTGGTCAAAGGTTCTGAAAAAACTGCACTCATTGATACTGTGGATCCAAGCATGTGGCATTTAATGGATCAACTGCTGGATAAAAGTTGTACTGCTGGGCTTGACTATGTGGTCATCCAGCATTGCGAACAGGATCACGCCGGGTCTCTCCCTTTGGTGTTAAAAAAATTTCCCTCCGCCAAGGTTGTCTGCAACAAAGCCTGCAAAGATTTGCTGATAGCTCATTTGCATATAGCCGAAGAGCGATTTGAGCTTATAGAAGATGGGGGTACACTATCTTTGGGCAACCGCACCCTGCTTTTTAAAAATACTCCATGGGTGCATTGGCCTGAAACTTTTGTTACCTTTCTCAGGGAAGATAAAATACTTTTTTCCTGTGATTTTTTTGGATCCCATCTGGCAAGTAGTGCATTGTTTTTTGAAGCGGGAGATCAAAGTTTTTATGAGCCTTGCAAACGATATTTTGCAGAAATCATGCTTCCGTTTAGAAAAATTATACAGAAAAACATGGATATTGTGCGAGAGCTCAATCCCTTGATGATTGCCCCCTCGCATGGTCCGATTTTTAAAGATCCCTCCATGGTGATGGGAGCTTATGCTCAATGGATTGACGAGGATCAAGCTGATGAGGTTATGGTGGCATATGTATCCATGCACGACAGCACCCGCTTGATGGCGGAAGAATTGGTGCAAAAACTTATGGATCGTGGATTAAAGGTTAAAGTTTTTGACCTGGTGCATGCAGATTTGGGGAAAGTGGCTGAAGCTTTGGTAGATGCCAAAGTTTTGCTTTTGGGGTCTCCCACTGTTTTGGCTGGCGCTCACCCTCTGGCTGCTCAGGCTGCTTTTTTGGTTAATGCATTGCGTCCCAAGATCCGTTATGCTGGAGTTTTTGGCTCCTTTGGATGGGGCGGAAAAATGGTGGAACAAATAGCGGGCATGCTTTCAGGGCTTAAACTTGAGCTCCTATCGCCTGTTATGGTCAAAGGGCTTCCTCGAAGGGAAGATTATCAGCAATTGGATGCCTGGGCAGACCAGGTAGTTGAAAAGATAAAATTGTAAAAAAAAGCCTGCATCCTGCTTGATTCAGGCAGGCTACAGGCTTTATATGAGCTTGTAAAATGACCCTGCTTACCAGTTGACCTCCGGCAGGACTCCTTTTTCCATATCAATCCCTATGCCAATAGCATTTCGATGATGATGACGCTTGGACTCCTGTCTCCAAATCGTATTGTTTTGGCAAATATCACGAGAGTAGGTATTGGTACCTCCAATATCAATAAAAATCCCTACTACAGGCAATATATTACGAATATTCCAGGCATTGGGATCGATCACATGGTTGGCATACCCCATGCTATCTCTTCCTCGATGTTCAATATCAAGGACTTCATAGGTATTGTCTCCGCCGATATTGACTGCAAAGCCCATACCGTTGGCTGTGCTGGATCCAATCAAAATTCCTCCTGAGGTTTTCTGTTCGATCAGCTCTCCTGTGTCGGGATCTTCCACAACTTCTTTATACCAACATTGATAGTGATCGTCTCCTCCTCCAAGGTCAATATGCCAGGAAATAGATATATCATGAGCTCCTCCTATGGAGATGGCTTGCCTGGCGTTATAAAAATCATTGCCACCTTCATCCAGAAGCACTGTGATGCCCATGTGAGCTGTGCCTGACTGTGAAAAGAAATAAGCCTCATAGACATCATCACCTTCACGGTCATACAAGATGCCCACTGCGTACCAATAGGCTGAAGCTTGCGCATAAATCCCTGCAGAATAATAGTCATCACCTGCCAAATCTATCAAAATGCCCATACCTCCGCCCATGGAGTGGCCATCGTACAAGTCGCCTCTTCTGCCAAAACCACAGCCCTGCGATAAAGAATAGTTGACTTCATCATTGTGTCCCAGTACTCCAGGAGTCATGAGATCATAAGGCTCAGCAATATATCGATCATTACCCTCTATGTCCATCAGCAAGCCGTATCCCAAAGTGTATCCAAATCCCTGAGACATATAAAATGAGTAGTAGGTGTTGTCGCCTGAAAGACTGATAAGATTGGCTATGCCAAAGGCTGCAGCTCCTTGAGAAAATATTCGGGAAGAAAAACTATCATTGCCGCCTTTGTCCCAAAGCAGGCCCACGCCCCATGTAGCAGCTCCCTGCGCATGATAGTGGGCTTCATAAATGTCATCCCCTTCATAATCAATAAGAATTCCTATGCCCATGAGTCCAGCACCTTGCGCTGCAACATCTCTTTCAGTGGCTATGTAGCGATCATTTCCCTGGAAATCCAAAATCACCGACACAGGTTGATAGAAACAAGAAGTGGCTGCGGCAGCCCCATAATAGGTATCATTGCCTCCGCAATCCACAATGAGCAAGTAATCGTCAGCATAGTATTCGTTATCCTGAGGAGTTCCCCTGAAAGCCAATTTGCCCAGAGGGGTCATAAGCTCAAAATCATGACCACGCGTTGGTACATTTTGATTTAATATGACTTCTTCAATTTTTAAGATGGAAAAAATAAGAGGTATGGCGCCAAAATACATATCCTTGTAATCAAAAGCATGGCCCAGATCCCAAAGCAGGACATCCAGGTCTTTGGAAGGCATTCCTTCTCGTGAAAAAGATTGAGCTATACGAAAAGCTTGCTCCCATTTTTCTCGAGGGTAGTTGCGCATGGCTCGATTCCGATAATATACTGCATGAGCTGATGAATAAAGGAAGTCTGCAAGAGCAATTTGGATTTCTTTAGGGGTGTTGCCAATTTGCTCTCGTATTACCTCGGCATCATGTTCGGTAAAATGATAATTCATCCGAGCATATACATGTTTTACTCCATCCAGCAAAGGTTCATCTTTGGCAATAGGCCAGGGCTCAAGCTTTAAATCAGGTCGCCACATCACAACATTACCTGTTCGAATGGCACCCTGGAGAAACTGCTGAAAAAGACCATCAGGTCGATTCCAAGTTCCAGCAATGGAGTTTACGACTTGTTTGGTATTTTTTGGTACATCCAGAGGATTGCTCCACCATCGATGAAACCAGGGAAGAGCCAGGGCAGCATCATTAGCCATGAGGGAACGGAGTATTTCCTGGTCAAATTGAAGATCTTCCCGAGTGTAGCCATATTTTTCAAGGGCCAACCCCAATACATCCACATCTTCAGCATATACAGGAGGTTTGTAGGCAAAGATAGAGCTGATGATCCCTATGCAACAAATCCAGACCCAAATTTTTTTCATTTTTTAGCCTCCTTTTTAATTTTTTGGCTCACTTTGAGATGAGCTTTTAAAATGATCCAGCCTAAAATAGCAAGTAAGATCAAGATAGGCAAAGTGATAATTATCCACTGGAAAAAAGTGACCAGGGCATTAGCTACCTGGACAGCTCTAAGACCAAAAGCGCCCCACATTTGTCCCCAGCTTAAAGGATTCCATGCGCTTTGCTTTTTTTCCTCAGTAATTCGTGGGTTGGGAGTAATTTCAATGCGCACCGAAGAAAAATCCACGAGTAAATCCCACATTTCTATAGTTCCTCGGTGGACCTCTATTCTTTCTTGCACTGTATCAATCTCACGCTGTACGGCTAAAATATCTTCAATTTTTTCTGCTCTTTGTAAAATTTGCTGGTATTGCTCTCTTTGATTGATAGCATTTTCCAATCGAGCCTGGGTATCGTAATATTGTTTTGTGATTTCTTCAGTTCCAATTTGCTGAAATTGAATTTTGCCCCAGTCTGAAAGTTTGTCTATAAATGATTCAAGTCTGGCAGAGGGAACACGAGCTTCCATATTGACCAGGAAACCATGATCTCGCTCCATTTTCCGTGAGTGTGCTATATAGCCATCCAGCCTTCGAACTTCTTCAACAATATCTTGATAAGCCTCCTGAGGATAGTCTGATTGCATTTGGATGTCAGCGTTTTGAATGATTTTTCTTGGACCTGTTTGGGTCGACCCTGCATCAGGGGGAGGAGAGGCTTCTTGTGCATCCATGGCTTCCATTCGGGCATAGTCATGAGAAGGGGAAGAAAGGGAACCATCTTTTGCTGATTGAGCGCAACTGTTAATTCCCAGAGTGAGCATAAAAAGCACAATGATCAAAAATTTCCATCTTGTTTCCATGAAATAACTCCTTTCAGGTAGCTATCAAATTATGTTTATTTATAGATGGAAGAATGGTTTTTGCAATGTTTTTATTAACGTAAGTTTATTTTTTGCTTTAATTTCAAAGTATAAAAAATGCTGAGGAAAAAAGATAATAGAGCTGAAAAAATCAAAATCCAATTGCCAAATTGAAAACCTTGCAGCATGTATTGATCATTTATGCGATATCGATCCAGTATGCCTCCATAGATGAGTTGTACGATGGCAGCCACCAGAAAGCCTGATCCATTTACCAAAGCCATACCGATGCCGCTATATTTTCGACCCGCAATTTCCTTGCCCAGACTCCAGGTGATAGAAAACCCCGAACCAAAAAAGCCCATCAAAAACATCCATAAAGACAAGTTTCCCATGGTGGGGCTTGCATTTACAGACCACAACAGTAATGTCCAAACCAATGCCAATGCTCCCAGATAAATATTCATCACAAAAATGCGTCCAAAACGATCCGCACATTTTCCACCTATTAAAGCGCCAAACATAACACCTATGGATATCCACATTACTACGAATCCAGCTGAAATGCTATCGATACCCAGCATTGTCTGGGAAAAGCGAGCTCCCCAGGCTGACTGAAAAGTTTGCAATGAAATAAAGGCAAAACAAAAAATGGAAATGGGAAAGTAAATCCTATTTTTTCTCAGTAAAAAGAAAAATCCTTCCATAGTTTGCTTTAAAGATAAAGGTTCGGCAGGGAGCACATGATCTTTGAAGCCCAGATCAGAAGGCTTGTCTCTCACTATATAATAAGCAAAAAATGAGACAAGGATGGTGATGATGGCAATACAGGCAAAAACCATTCTCCATCCTGAGTGATAGCTTATCCATGAAAGCGGGTAGCTGGCAAGCAGTGCTCCAGCATTTCCAACAAAAAGAGTGATACCTGTGAGCGTCATAAACTCTTTGGGTTTGAACCATTCGCTGTTGAGCTTTAAAGTGTTTACAAAAACAGGAGCTACCCCAATGGTGGAAAGAATGCGTCCTGTCATGAGCCAGGAGTAGTTTGGAGCCATAGCCATCATCAATGAACCCGCTCCAGCAATCAGCAAACCTCCTGCGCTGGTTTTACGAGAGCCCATAAAATCCACCAGAATGCCTGAAGGAATTTGCAGGAAAGCGTAAAGGTAAAAATACACAGCACTTAGCGAGGAAAACTGCAGGGCCGAAAGAGCAAACTCTGTCTGCAATTCCGCTTGGAGGACATTTAGCGAAGTACGCTGAAAAAAGACCAATAAGTATGCAAAAAGAGAAGTAGCAAGGATCACCATCCTCCGCCATCGAAAAAGAGTCAAGGGGACGGGGGTGCTGTCTCTTTTTTTATCCTTATTTTTCATAGCAAATACCTAATCTATGAAAACATTTTCTTGCGTCAAGGGAGTGCTAAATGGCTATCTGGTTTTCAAAATCAGAAGAACTTCCCCTTGCATGCTGCTTGTAAATCTTTGCAGTAATTTATTGACAAAAGGCTTAAACCCTCTTAGAATGGTTGAAAACAGTGTTTGGAGGCGAGGTTGTGCCTGTGAGAAAGCGGAAGAAGCGTATCAGGAAAATTATAGCAAGGTTTGTTGCTTTGCTGATAGTTTTGGGTTTGATTGGTGCGGCTTTCTTTGGTCTTTATCGGCTGGTGGTTCATGTTTTCTTTGATAGAGTCCCACCTCAGGAAGATGAAACTCTTTTTCTTTCTCCGCCCAGCGAAGAGATTCTGTTTGTGCGACCTGAAGAGGGCATATTTATTGCTCAGGATACTCAGGGGCGAACCATTCAACAGCTAACCAATGCAAATGATTTTGCTCCTTCGTGGAAGCTGGACGGGTCAGGTTTTTATTTTTTAAGAAAGACTCCAGCAAGCGAACTGCATCTGATGTTTTACGACTATCTGCAGGGTCAGCTGAGTGAATCTTCCATCCAAACTTTTTCTCCACTTGAAATCCCCAACCCCAAAAATGATAGGATTAAAATTTCACCCGATGGTTCTTTGATAGCTGTATCCTCTTATGATTGGGGCTTGCAGGTATTGGAGGTGTCCAGCAAAAAAGTACTTTCGCGATCTTTTGAGCAATGCTGGGAATATTGGGACATTATGTCAAGAAATTCCAAGTTTTGTCTTTTGACCACGAGACCTCACTCCCAGCCTCTTCAACTGGTGAGAGGATCAGGGGCATCCAACAAAGATCATGTACTCTATTTTGCCACGATTGATTTGCGAAATCTTCAATATGTAGATTCTTCTTCTCAGCCTTTTCAGGGTATGTCTTTTTCGCGAAATGGCTACACTTTTGCTTATGCGAAAGAAGGCTATATTCATTATGTGGACACTATTCAAGCTATTGAGCCCAAAGTGATCACCGATGGTATCCAGCCAGCCATACGACATGTTTCGGATCCAAGAAAATATCGATTAATTCGACCTTTTTGGGCAGATTTTGAAGTGAGCAATCTGGTGGATCTGTTGGAGTGGGAAGAAGCTGGTAAAACCTTTTTAGTGCTTGGTACTCCTGGATTTTTGGCTTTAGCGGATTTAAATGAGCAAAAAGTATGGCATTTCAGTGAAAATCGCAGAAAAGATCAACGCTTGGGCTGGAAAATGATTGACTTCTTTTTGTCAGATATCAACAATAATGGACGAAAGGAACTTCTGGCTTCGTGGTGGCCAGGGGGCAACAGTGAAGGCGCAGAGCGAATATCTATTTTTAGTCTTGACCCTGCAAATAGCAAAATGATTGAGATTTTTCGAACCCAGAGAAAATTTAGCAATACTTTACAAATAACTGATCTGAACGAAAACGGGATTAATGATCTATTAAATATGTATAGTGATGTTTCGGGAGAAGGAAATATGGCGTTGGATGCATTGATATGGACGGATGTATATACATGGGATGGTTCAAAGTACCAGCTCAATAATGAGCGTTTTCCTCATGTATATCTTGAGCTTGCAGAGTCCTATCGTGCTTTTTTAATCAAAGCCATACGCAATCCCGATCATTATGGCAGCGACCTCTTCCTGATAAGAGATTTGCTGGAGAGGGCAAATGCTATTTTAGCCAATGGTAAAATGAGGTGATAGATCATGAAAAATATGTTGTGTTTGTTTTTAAGTTTGGTTATGATTGCAAGTTTTTTGGGTTTAAGCGAAGATCAAAAACCACCTGATCCTCCAGGAGATCTTTTTGCTGTTGCAGTTTATGATCAGATTAATTTAAGCTGGAGAGACTACTCAGATAATGAAAAAGGCTTTGCTATTGAACGTAGAACCCATCGGGAGGATTTCAAGGAAGTAGCTAGAATTTCTCCTGATACAGAATATTATTTGGATGTGCAACTTCAACATCATACAGTATATTCCTATAGAGTCTATGCCTTCAATGATTATGGAAAATCTCGCTATTCCAATGAAGCCACAGCTCGTACTGAAGAGCCTCCCCCTCAGGAAGTATATGAAGCCCCCCTTCCTCCTGCTGACTTAAATGCTCGTGTGATCAATGAACGAGAAGTTGAGCTTACCTGGAAAGATCAGTCCACCAATGAGGATGGGTTTATTATTGAACGAAGAACTCCCAGCACGCAATATGAAAAGTTAAAAGAACTTCCTGCCAATCAAACCACTTATGTAGACCAGACTGTTGAGCCCAGAGAATTTTATTACTATCGAGTCAAAGCATTTAATTTAGTTGGCGAATCACCCTATTCCAATGAAGTGGTGGTAGAAACACGAATCATTGAAAGAGAGCTTCCTCCAGTGGAAGAGCCTCCTGTCCCTCCTTCAGATTTGTCAGGAGCCCTCGAAGGCAGAGACATAGTGTTGCGATGGAAGGACAATTCCGACAATGAAACAGGTTTTAGAATTTATTATGCCATGGATGATATAGATAATATTTCTCTTTATAGGCAGGTTTCCAGGGATACTACCAA
This sequence comes from Caldisericota bacterium, assembly GCA_003566815.1. GTDB lineage: Bacteria > Caldisericota > Caldisericia > UBA6126 > UBA6126 > T3SED10-260. Next base: position 13,820 of record PXBT01000070.1, on the reverse strand, counting down.
GAAAAGGATTAGCGATCTTTATTTGCAGGGCAAAACTTTCTTTTTCAAAGTTACTGCTTTCAATTCTTTTGGCGAGTCCAATCCAACAGATATGGTAATGATCAGAATTCCCAAACAGGAAACGCAAACTCGACCTCAGCCTCCAGAAAATCTGAGAGCCGAAGAGATTTATGAGCGCGATGTTGTATTGAAATGGGATATCAAATCTGACAATGAAGAAGGATTCAGGATTGAGAGGAGAAAGGTTGACGAATCTTCTTTCAGAGTTATTGTAACCCTGCCCAAGGCTACAGATACCTATCGGGATCCAGGGTTGGAATCAGGAGCCACCTATTTTTATCGAGTTCATGCATTTAATGATGCAGGAAGCTCCTGGCCATCCAATACGCTGGAAGTAAGAACCAAGGGTGTGGTTGGAGGTTATACTCCCCCTGATGCAAAGATAGTTATAATCTTGCAAATTGGAAACAATCATATGAAAGTTAATGGAAAATCAGTTGAGATGGATGCTCGGCCCACTATTTTTCAAGAAAGAACCTTGCTTCCTATAAGACCTGTTGTAGAAGCATTGGGAGGAGAAATAGACTTTGAACCTCATAGCAAAACTATCACCATCTCCCTGAGAAGGACAAAAATTACGATGCAACTCAATAATCCCGAAGCAAAAGTAAATGGTATTACCGTGCTTATAGATCCTGACAATCCTAATGTTGTGCCCCTGGTGGTTCCTCCTGGCAGGACACTGGTGCCGTTAAGATTTGTTGCAGAAAGCCTGGGATGCAAGGTAGACTGGGAGCCAAATGAGAAGCTGATTACGCTTACTCTGGAATTGTGAGGAAACAACAATGGCAAAAAAGATAATATTATTTGTAGCAGTATTTTGTTTGTTAGGGTCGAATGTCATCGCTAATCCTTTTATTTCCACTGCTTATACTTATAAAGCAAATTTTCAGCGAACTGGTGCTTTTTCGCATAATATATCTGAAAAAGCAAAACTTTATGGAGCTTTTACCTTGTGCCATCCACTGCATACTTTTTATGCTTTGAAGGATTGTTTATTAATAAACAACAAGGAAGATTTTCTTTTGAAGAAGGATCCGGGTCATCAAAAAGTTTTATGGAAAAGCGATTTGCCCTATTCACGCATTGCTCATCCTACCCTGGCTGAAAACAGTCTTTACTTTGGGACAGAAAATGGAAGAATGGTATGCCTGGATTGGAACAGTGGTCAGGAGCGTTGGAGCTATCCATTTTTTGCAAAGATAACCTCCGCTCCATTGGTGATTCAGCAAAAGGTTATCTTTGGAGCTTCTGATGGGATGATTTATGCTCTGAGCCAAAATACAGGTACTTTGTTATGGTCTTTGAATGCTAAAAGTGCTGTTTATGCGGATCTGGCTGAGAAAAATGGAACTATCTTTGTGGGTACGGTTGAAGGCAGAATCATGGCAATTTCTTCTGCTGGCTCATTGATATGGGACTACTATGCTGAAGGCACAATAACCCAGTCAATAGCGGTGTCTTCAACCTATTTGGTCGCTGTTACCTTTGAGGGGTTTCTATATTGCCTCAATACGGATGGAACTTATCGTTGGCATAAAATCAGCCATCCTTTTGTAGCATCTTCTCCAATTATTCAGCGAGGCGAAGTTTATCAGTTTTTTCCAGATGGTTATTTGCGTTCTTATTATCTTGATACCGGAGAAATGCGTCTTTCAATGTATATTGAATGCCCGCTTCGTCAAACGCCTGTGATGGTTTCCCATATGATGCTTTTCAGGCTATGGAACGGAGTTTTAATGGTGGACACCAGACTGCAACAGTCCAGAACTTTAATCTTTCAAGAAGGTTTTGATGCGCACTCATTTGTCTTTAGTGGCAAATCTTTATACTTGCTCATGAAAACTGGAGAAATCTTTTGCTATAATCTTTAAGCAGTATATGTGAAAATTAGCTGAAGAAAGGAAGTGACGGGTGGGAGAAGACCAAAAAACCTATGCGGGCAAAGTGCTCACTACTGTATTTATTATTGGAATTCTGGCATTAATTGTTTATGTGGTTTATTATACCCGAGATTTTTTTCTTATAGGTTTTATTTCCATAATTTTGTCCATTATTATTCGATCCATTAGCTCAGCTTTACAGTCTCGCTTCAGGTTACCTTCCGGCTTAGCCTATGTTATAGGCCTATTATCCATACTCCTTTTGCTGGTTACTCCTTTTGCTTCCATATCTGTCCCTCTGATTGGCCAGGTGCAGAAAATGATCAACAATCTGCCCCAATTTACGGAGGGTTTGCAGGATTTATTGAGCCAATTGACTGAAAGAGCGCCTTTCCTTTTTGAGCGCATTGATATTGATGCAGTTATTAACGATTTGATGCAAAATTTGCAACAAATTTTTAGCAGTTCATTGACATATATCGCAGACATCACAGGCTCTATTGCTACTTTTATTGTTATGCTGGTGCTTGCTGCTTTTATAGCAAAAAACCCCAAAGAATACTCTGAAATGGCTTTAAGATTTATTCCAGCAAAAAGCAGAAATTTATTTATCGAAACCATTGGCGAAATTGAAAGTGTTCTCAAGCACTGGATCACAGGCATTTTGTTGGCAATGTTTTTTGTTGGGTTTTTATCCACTATTGGTTATTTAATCATTGGCTTGGATTACTTTCTGGTTTTTGGCATAGCTGCAGGTTTCCTTGAAATCATCCCATTTTTTGGCCCTTTTTTGGGAGCTCTGGCACCCTTGACTTATGCTTTAATTGAATCGCCCGACAAGGTGCTCCCAGTTTTGATTATATATTTAATTGTTCAATCCACTGAAAATTACTTTTTTGTGCCTTTTGTGATGCGAAGGCAGGTTCGTCTTCCTCCTGCCATGTCTATTTTTTCCATAATGATATTTTTCAGGCTTTTTGGATTTATGGGCATCATAATAGCAATACCTATGTTGGCAACGATAGTATTGGTGGCTGAAAAAATGTTGAATCGTTCTTCAGAGCATTTCAATCGAATTGTTAAAAAAGTTGAGCCACCCATTAAGCACTCAGAAAATGATGACCAGGATGAAGAAAGCGCTCCTCCCTCCCCTTCTTGAAAAAAATGTTAAATCTTCCATACTAAGAACTAAGAATTAAAGCGTAAACTTTTAGTAAAAGATAGTGAAGATGGAGGCAAAAATTATGCGAAGAGCTCACCAGGCTAAAATCATTGCAACAGTAGGTCCAGCATCATCGAGTCCCGATGTTGTAGCGAGCCTTATTCGTGCAGGGGCAACCTTATTTCGTATAAACTTGTCTCACGCAACGCCTGAAAAAGTTATTGAGCTGGAAAAAATTATTCGAGAAGGTTCAAAAATTGCTAACAAAAATGTAGGCATCATCGCCGACATTCCAGGCCCTAAATTGCGCATATCCAATCTTGAAAGCGAGATATGTGTTGCTGCCGGGGAACAGGTTTGTCTGGTTCATGAACAGTGCCAGCCTTGTGATTATCCCGTAGATAATGCAATAAGTATCAATTATCCCGAAGTGATAGAAGATGTAAATGTAAAAGAATATCTGTTTATTGACGATGGTACCATAAGACTGAAAGCTATCGACAAGGAAGCTGACTATGTGCTTTTTGAGGCTTTGAACACTGGGGTCATCAAGCCCAACAAAGGAGTTCATTTGCCCCGAACACAAATGCGTATAGGCTTTCCAACCAATGAAGACTTAAAGTGGATTTCATTTTTATGTGATCATGATCTTTGTGATTTTATGGCCCTTTCTTATATTCGCTCTGTTGGAGATGTTCAGCGAGTAAGAGGTATCATTAAAGAGAAAAAGAAAAATATTTATCTAATTTCCAAGATTGAAAAGCACGAAGCTATTGCACAATTAGAAGAAATCACCAGAGCATCAGATGGTGTAATGGTGGCTCGAGGAGACCTGGGAATTGAGTTGCCTATCGAAGACATACCTTCTATTCAAAAGAGAATTATAAAATACTGCAATAATACGGGAGTACCAGTGATCACGGCAACCCAAATGTTGGAGTCAATGGTGGAGTCGCCAACACCCACTCGAGCCGAGGTTGCAGATATTGCCAATGCAATTTTGGATGGCACAGATGTCGTGATGCTTTCTGCTGAAACTGCTATGTCCAGAGATCCAGAGTTGGTGGTCAAGACCATGAGGAAAATCATTGAAAAAACAGAAAGCCACATTGATTATAAACAGTTGATTGATAGTCAAAGCCGGCATATCCATCATGATGTTTCAGATGCTATAGCCAACAGTGCTTCTCGCATAGCTCAAGGTATCAATGCATCCAGCATTGTTTGCCTTACTTCTTCAGGGAGTACTGCACGCAGGATCTCAAAATATCGCCCCAGTGCTCCAATATATTCAATCACTAATGACAAGCATGTGGTCAATGCTTGCGAATTAATGTGGGGAGTTATACCTTTGCTGGCACCCCTCAATGATGATGTGCAAAAAAGTATTGATGGAGCTATAAAATATTTGATTGATCAAAGATTGGCGAAAAGTGGAGACAAGGTGGTCATTACGCTGGGCATACCCATGGGCGTGTCAGGTTCAACAAATATGATACAAGTCGTGATGATCCCATAGAACAGGAGGCTGAAAAGTGAAGAGCTTTTTTTCTTCATTTGATTCTGATTCTTTGAGAATGGTGGTAGCAATTTTTTTTGTTGTCATTGGCGTTTATCTTGCTATTCGCAATTTTCCTGTACACCCAGAGTTGGTAAATTATTTTTTTCCTATCTTAATCTTGTTTGCGGGGTTATATTGGTTGACCGCTTTTTTTATTTTTGATCAGGAACGAATGCTTTTGCCAGGGTTGCTTTTTTTTGTTTTAGGTTTTTTTATGGTTTTATCAAGATGGGAGCTTGTTCCAGCCTTATCTGTCTCGTGGCCATTGCTTCTGGGGTGCATAGGGGGCGCTCTTTGGCTAAATGCTAAAAGTGAAGGATTTTCTTCCTGGCCTCTGGGCATGCTCACTATTGTAGGCATTATATTGTATATCTCGCAAATGTCCTGGTTTTCTCTTCATGATATATTGCGTTATTGGCCAATATTATTTGTAGCTATTGGTATTTACTTGCTTTTAAAATCAAAAAAGCATCCTGTGGATCAAGTTGAAAATGAAGAATAAATAGGTTATACTACCATGAAAATGTGCCGAAGTGGCGAAACTGGCAGACGCGGCAGACTCAAAATCTGCAGAGGTTCACTCCTCGTGGGGGTTCAAGTCCCTCCTTCGGCATTTTTTTCTTGTTAATAAACAACAAAGAAGGTAAGGCTATTGTCAATTAATCGAAAAGTTAAAATAGACGCGATAGAAATTGAAAAACTATCCAGGATGTTCCATGCTCTATCTTCACCAATAAGACTCAAAATTTTGCTTTATCTTGCTGATGGAGAGCATTGCGCTTGCGAGTTTCCCGGCCTTGTAAATGCCAGCCAGCCAAATACATCCAGAAATTTGTTGGTTTTGCGAAATGCAGGGCTGGTAAAATATCGCAAAGAAGGCCAAAAAATGATATATTCATTGGTTTGTTCTGACCTGGTGCCCTTGATTTTACAGTGGATGCAAATAAAAATTTCTCCCGTTTTGACAGAAACATCAGTTTTGACAAAGAGATTAGATTTGTCATGAGATGGAAGCCTCCATTAAAGGAAGACTGGGACATACTTTATAAAGAAGCATTGAAATTTAGAAAATTGGATCCCTGGTATTATTTGGAAGACACAGAAATTTATTGCATAGAAGATCCTATAAGCAAAACTCCAATTTTTTGTTCCATTTTAGGTTCAAACAATGAAGTTTTTGGTCTTAGCGCGCATATTGGTCTAACAGGTATGGAAGCTGTTAATAAAATAATTTCAGGCAATATAGCAAAATTGGACGAGGAATTTTATGAAATGCATACTCTGCTTTGCTCTTTTGAGCCCTGGGACCATTTGTTGATTGAAGAGCAAATTCAAGCAGAAAAATTTGACCCTGAGTTGAAAAAGGATCAAATGTGTCCTGGATTTATTTGCTATGAACCGGATTATGTACCCTTTAGTTTTTCACAGCAAGAATGCCAATTGATGACAACCATTTTGAAACAGTCGCAAAATATGATCAAGCGAGCAAAGGAAGACCCCCTGTTTTTAGCTTCAGGTAATCAAAATGAAATACTGGTGAGAAAATATCACTATACCAATAAAAATGGAACCATGTTTTGGAAGAATCAATGGCAGGTCTTCCCTCCTTATATGCCTATTTATGAGGCTATGCATCTTGATAATTCCAATATCAAGAAAAGATTAAAGGCTTATCCGGTAAAAAATGAAGTAATATGGGAAGTTGATGCTTTACATATGCCCTTTGTTATTGAAGAAGGGTATAAGCCATACTACCCAAGGATGTTGTTTGTAGTTGATCATCATTCAGGTTTTGGTCTGGAGCCTGCCATGTGCAAAGATAAAGAAGCCCCCAAAGATATTTTTTTATCTCATTTTATCAAACTGATCGACGGGTGTGGCTTTCGACCCAAAGCCATAATGGCAAAAAATGAAAAAACTATCAATCTTTTTAGTATGGTATGCGCTGATCTTGGAATTGCTCTGCTTCATGAGCCTGAATTACCCATGATCGAAAAGATGAAAAACTCGCTTTTAACCGATATGGATCAACAAATTGACAACACAAAAACTGTCCACTAACAAAAATATATACACCCGTTTGATACATTAGGGACAGTCCCCTTTGTATCAAACGGGTGTTTTGTTATTTGATACTGTTAATAATGGATTGTTAGGTTAAAATAGTATAAATATTTTTGGTGCGAGGTGTGCGATTACAAAGCGAGAAGTAGTAGAAAAACTGAGAGACTGGCGCTCAAAAAAAAGTGCCCAGGAAAATGTCGAGCTATATAGAATCATGCAAAATAAGACCATGGAAGCTATTGCTGATGCCATGCCTCAAAACAAAGAAGAATTTATCCAGGTCAAGGGTCTGGGAGAGCGCAAGTTTGAGAAATATGGAAGAGAAATTATAGGCTTGATTCATGGCGCATCTCCGGATTACCAAAATAAAACAAGCGACAATCACATTCCTCAGGAAACTTATGAAAAAAAAGTATTTTCCATCAGCCAGCTATTGGATATAGTCAATGAAGTTCTAACCCCTTACAAGGTTTCCATTCGAGGTGAAATTACCAGTTTCAAATATCAGCGACATTTATATTTTACAGTCAAAGATCCTGAAGATGAAAGTATGCTGAATGCCCTGATGTGGGAGTCAGACCTTGCCTTTTGCGATATCCAGGCTGAAGAAGGCCTGGAAGTAATGCTTCATGGCTATCTCGAAGTTTACAAGCCTTTTGGAAAGCTTACTTTTCGAGCCCAGACCATGGAGCTCGTGGGCGAAGGAGCCTTAAAAAAAGCCTATGATGAGCTGAAAAAGAAGCTAAGCCAGGAAGGGCTTTTTGATGAAGAGCGAAAAAAGGATCTGCCCCAATATCCTTTGCGTCTGGGAGTCATCACCTCTCGCTATGGAGCTGTAATTCATGATCTGCTCAATAATTTGGGAAAGTATGGCTACCATATTCAGATGTATGATGCCCGAGTTGAAGGAGCCCAGGCCACTCGAGAGCTTATTGAAGCGATAGAATATTTCCGAGACCAACCTATAGATGCTTTGTTGGTGATTCGAGGCGGCGGAAGTCTCGAAAGTCTGCAGGCTTTTAACAGCGAAAGACTTATACGCTCCATCATAGCGTATCCTGTTCCAGTGATTGCAGGGATTGGTCACGACAAAGATGTTCCTCTGTTTTCAATGGTTGCCGATGCTGCTTTTTCAACCCCCACTGCCGTGGCAAGAGAGATCAATAAAACCTGGGATCAAGCTGTACAAAGGCTTCACCAATATGAGTCCTCCCTGATACACCGATATGCACCTTTATTGTTGCAAGCTCGACGCATCATCGACAAGGCTGTGAACCACAGTGAGCATTTTTGCTCACGAATTTCCAGCCAGCAACATGTTTTGCATCGAAGAATGAATGCTATTGTCCATCAAATGGATATGGCGATCAAAAACTATGCTCATGAAACTATCAATAAAAAAAAAGAAATGAACCAAAAATTCAACAATCAGATTCAATTATTGAATAATAAGCTAGAAATTTACCTTGCTGATTTAAAAAAGAATGATCCTGAACATCAGTTGAAAAAAGGCTATAGCCTTGCATTAGGTCAAGATCAAAAAGTGGTAAGCTCTATCAAGCAGGTCCGATGGTCTGATCTTATCCAATTGCGTATGTCTGATGGATCCATCAAGACTGTTGTGCAGGAAATAAATCCCAGGGAGTGATGATGGAAGAATTAAATCTGACTAAAATTTTAAAGCGATTGGAAGAGATCAATGTATGGTTTGATCAACAACAAGAGTTGGACATTGAACAGGGATTGGAAAAAGTAAAAGAAGGCATGCTGTTGGTCAAAACAAGTCGTCAACGATTAAAACAGATTGAGAATGAATTTGAAGAGATAAAAAAAGATCTCAATGATGAGGAGCAATAAAATGAAAAAAAAACAAATCAAAATTCTTATTGTAGATGACCATCCAGCGCTTTGCTTTGGCTTAAAATCATTGTTTCAACGATATGATGATTTATGGGTAGCTGGCGAAGCTGCCAATGGCGAAGAAGCTTTGGCGCAGGCAAAAAGACTTAAGCCTGATGTAATTTTACTGGATCTTGCTTTACCCAAAAAGAGCGGGCTTGAGGTTATCAAAGAGATTAAAGAGAAAGTACCAACTGCTAAAATTGTAGTATTTTCAAGTTTTTCCGATGGAAAGTTGATATTTAATTCTTTGCAAAGCGGAGCTTCGGGATATTTATTAAAAGATACACCTGCTGAGGATATTATACAATCTATTCGCGAGGTTTATGAAGGCAAGCCTCAATTTAATAAAGAAATCGAGGCAAAGCTGATTGATTATATTCAGCACGATCATTCGTCAAATTTGCTGTATCAAAACCTTACCGACAGAGAACAAGAAGTCTTAAAATGGGTTGCAAGAGGGTTCAATGATAAAGAAATTGCAAAAAAAACAAATATATCTGAGGGCACAGTTCGATGCCATGTCAGCAATATGATGCATAAACTTGAACTTAAGAACAGAGCCCAGGTAGTGCTATATGCCATAAAAAATGGATTAGTAAAATTAAATGATAAAATATGAGCATTCTCAGAAAAACAGTGATCAATTAAAAAAATTTTTTAACAATTTGCTCGATTTTGTATTCATTACTGACCTTAAGGGTAATATTGTTCATGTCAACCAAAAGGTGCTGGATTGCATGGAGTTTACCCTGGAGGAGCTCCTTGGGACGAGCGTATTAAAATTGCATCCTCCAGATCAACAAGAAAAAGCAAAAGAGATTTTGGCCAACATGCTTGAAGGCAGGCAAGAAACATGCCATATAGGCTTGTGCACTAAAAAAGGCAAGTTTATTCCTGTTGATACAAAGGTTATCCTCATAACATGGGAGGGTAAAAAAGCACTACTGGCATTTTGCAGAGATCTGAGAGATCAAAAAAAAACAGAATATTTGTTAAAAAGACAAAATGAACAACTACAATATCGTATTCATTTTGAAGAGTTGTTAAATTCTATATCTTCCCAGTTTATCGATTTGCCTTTTCATGAAATTAACGATCATATCAACGACTTGTTAAAAAAAGCTGGAGAATTTGAAAAGGTGGATCGAAGTTATATTTTTTTAATTGACGAAGAGCTTGAAGAAATCAACAATACTCATGAGTGGTGCGCTCCAGGTATTGAGCCGCAAAAAGATAATCTGCAACATCAAGCTTTTGATTTTACCCCCTGGTGGATGGAAAAATTATATAAACTGGAAGAAATTGTATTAAATCATATAGATGATCTTCCTTCCAATGCACAAAGTGAAAGAGATATTTTAAAAAAACAATCCATCCAGTCTTTGATAGTGGTACCATTGTCAGCAGGGAAAAAGTTGATAGGTTTTTTTGGTTTTGATGCAGTGAAAGAACAAAGACAATGGACTTCAGACACTATGCTATTTATCAAAACACTGGGTCATATTGTTTCCAATGCTATAAAAAGATTAAAAATGGAGCAGGATCTTGAGAAAAAAGAGTTGCAAAATACTGCTCTTTTGAATGCTGTGCCGGATTTTATTTTCAGAATCAAAAAAGATGGAACAATTTTGGAATTCAAGTCAGTCTATAAGAAGATTTTAAATCAAGATAATATAATAATTGGCCATAAATTGATGGATTACCTCGACCCAGCGCAGGCTGATTTAATCTTAAACAGCATTCATAAAGCCTTAAGCTCAGGTGAAGTGCAAACACTGGAATATGATGCAATCATAAAAGATAGAAGACATACTTTTGAAGCCAGAATCAATCAATTTGATGAAGACGAAGTGATCGTAGTTGCAAGAGATGTTTGCCAAAGGAAACGATTGGAGAAAATCAAGTCAGACTTTATTAATCGCACAGCTCATGATTTGCGGACCCCCATTGCTACGATGAATATTATGGTTGAACTGCTCAATAATCATAACTTTTCTGATGAAAGCAAAGAATATTGGGAGGTATTAAAAAAAGAGCTCGACCGGCAGAGAGTCATGGTGGAAAAACTGCTTAATATTGCTCAATTGGAAAATGAAGAATCTGCTATGGACATGCAAATCATCAACATCAAAACTTTATTAAATGAAGTGCTGGATTCAGCCAAAATCTTTGCATCAAGTCGAAACATTAGCATTGACTATGAAGAATGCAAGCAAATTAAGGATGCCGTCATAAATATCTTTGCTGACCAGGAGTCCATATTTCAGGTCTTTTTCAACTTGGTTTGCAATGCAGTAAAATTTAGCCATCCCAACGAAAAAGTATCGGTGATGCTCGCCACTGAAGGGCCTGATGTGGTTGTTACAGTTGCTGACAAAGGCATAGGCATTCCCGAAGAAGACCAGGAATTTTTATTTATGAGTTTTTTCAGAGCTTCCAATGTCGGAGAAAAAGAGGAGCATGGTTCTGGCTTGGGGTTATACATAGTGAAAACAGTCCTTGATAAACATGAGGGAAAGATTTTTGTCAATAGTAAAGTGAACAAAGGAACAGTATTTAAGGTGTTACTGCCCAAAAAAGAAGTATAATTATGGTATGATTTCCCCTCAGAAAGGGGTGGATGAATATGAAATTGATTTCATGGAATGTTAATGGTCTCAGAGCCTGCATTAATAAAGGTTTTTTAAATTTTTTTGACCAAGTTCAAGCGGATATGGTGTGCTTGCAGGAGATCAAACTCTCCGAAGGACAACTTGATCTAAATTTACCCGGGTATCATCAATTTTTTAACTATGCAGAAAAAAAAGGCTATTCGGGCACCGCAATATTTACAAAAATAAAGCCTCACAGGGTTTGGTATGGTATGGGGATACCTCAGCATGACCGAGAAGGAAGGGTTATAACTTTGGAAATGGATCAGTTTTATATAGTTACGGTTTATACCCCCAACTCTCAATCAGAGCTTGCTCGACTCCCCTATCGCATGGAGTGGGATGACTGTTTTCGAGCTTTTGTAAAAAAATTGGATCAGACCAAACCCGTTATATTTTGCGGAGATTTGAATGTGGCTCATCAGGAAATTGACCTTGCCAACCCTGAAAGCAATCGGCGAAGTGCTGGCTTTACGGACGAAGAGCGGGAAAAGTTTTCTCAATTGCTTGAAGCGGGATTTACCGATTCTTTTCGATGGTTTTACCCGGATGCAACCCAGGCATACACCTGGTGGTCCTACCGTACTCGAGCAAGATCAAGAAATGCCGGCTGGAGAATTGACTATTTCTGCTGTTCCAACCGCTTAAGCAAAAAGCTATCTTCAGCCAGGATACTTGATGAAGTGGAGGGGTCTGATCATTGCCCCGTGCAGTTGGATCTTAGAGACCCAGGCCAAAGCTCACTTTAGGTGAGATCTGAGATTGAAAAGCACTTGAGCCATTTCTGCGCGGCTTAAGGCTTGATGAGGATGAAACCGTTGATTTTCATCCAGGCTCATAAGTTTTTGATCCAGGCAATACTGAACGGCCTTTGCAAACCATGCATCAGAAGGTATATCCACTATCTTCTTTTGTGCTCTATTGATGTCAAAGAAAAGCCTTTCATGGGGAAAATATTGCCCGGGACAAGCAGTGGCAACCAGCTCCCGGTGCAGTTTGAAAAAAGCTTTGGGGTATCTCTTTTTCGCCTCATTGCAAACTTTTAACAAGCCTTGGTATTGAGCTTCAGGCATCCGATTTACTTGAAAATTGCCAATACAGCAGATAGCTACCGAGTTTTGATTGTTGACCCCTGAGGGATGAGGTGTTCGATTTCCCGCATCAATTCCGCAGTGAGGAGCAACCGTTTCCCATGGCAATGAGGCATAAATATGACCCAGAGGACCTACCATGCGATGATAAAAATGCTGAAAACGACCGTCACTTTGTCTGTATGCATATTGACCAATGCTTTGTACAATGTCTGAGCCATCCCCTTTTTGCCCTATTCCTGTAGCGGTATGATGCAAGACAAATGCTTTGATGTCCATATAGTGCCTCCTTAGTTGTTACTTGAAACTAAAGAGATATTAATTTGAAGCAAAAGGCACGAAAAGTATGTTTATTTTATATTTTGCTTGACCAGCCAGCTAAAACCAATGGAAAGATCAAGCAAGAGTAGCATCAAGATCATTTTTCCCCAAAAAAGAATGGGAAAGAAAGGTGGCCATCTGGGGATCCCAAATTGAGGGTGAGCAAAAATGGTATGAAGATTTGAGGAAGCTTCAGCTGCTATCATTGGGCCCTGAAAAATTGATTTGAACAAAGCTACAATAGCTGAAAGGGGATTGTAGATAGCGATCCATGAAAATTCTCTTACATTGCCTACCAGGATATCATCATATGAAAGCAGTGAAGCATCACGGAATGATAAAAGCATGCCCCAAGCGAGGATGAATACTATGGAGCAAATGATTCCCCAGTTCCAGTATTTTTTCAAATTGATTGGACTCAAGTTCTGAATATTGCCAACTTTTTTTCCCGCTACCATTAAGAACAATCCAAAAATCATAAGAGGAACAATTAAGATCGACAACCAAATTGCAATTATTTCCACTTGCTCTTGAAGGTTAAAAAATCTCAACCATGAAGATTGTTGACCGATTTCGTAATAAAATTGCATCAAGTTTCGCAAAGACCACAAAGAAAGAAGCCCGCCAACACCCAGGACAATACTGGCCAATAAAGCTTTGGAGCAAGCCCAAAAATATTTGAAACCCCACCAGGCCAGCCAACCTGCCTGAAGGATAAACCAAAGCGCCGTGCCATGAGCCATGAAAAAGACAAAATAAAGATTTTCCACATGAAAGGTTTCGGGGGGCCGGCTGAAAAAAGGAATCCAATAAATGATGATTAATACTACAATTGCAAGATTAATCACTCCAAAGATACTTGCACCTATCCACCATTTTTTCATTCAAGCACCCTCCTGCTCATTCACATAAAATAAATATGTTACCAGTATAAGCATATCTTTTTTCTGCCAAAATAAAAAGGATGTCGGCATAGTCAGATGAAAAAATTTGACTTCAACCCTGAAACTATCCTACAATATTATCATTATGATAATAAAAAGAAAAACCACAATCACTGCTATGGTATCCTTGTTAATTATTTTTTTGATTGCTTTGGTGATCTTGCTGAGACAACAAGATCAG
>PXBT01000077.1 GCA_003566815.1 Caldisericota bacterium | reverse complement strand
AGCTTTTTCCCATGATGGCGATGGAGATCGAGTCCTGGCGCGATACCATGGAAAATTGGTGGATGGCGACCACTTGTTGGCTATGATAGGTATTCGCAGAAATCAGCAACACTTGCTCAATCCCTCCATGATTGTTGGGACCGTGATGACAAACACGGGCATAGAGCGGTACCTCCAGCAGACCGGCATACAGCTTTACCGATCATCGGTGGGCGATAAATATGTGCTACAGGATATGATAAAATTTAAAGCAACGATAGGAGGGGAGCAGTCAGGGCATTTAATTTTTATGGATAAAATGCAAACTGGGGACGGTTTAATCAGTATTCTTGAAACTTTGCAGGCGGCCATACCCTCTCATTTTCGTTTATTGGAAGAAGTGGAGCAGATTCCTCTCTTTTTTCAGGAATTGCTCAATGTAACTGTGGCTAATAAAGAAGCTGTGCTCAGCTCATCTCTTTTCGCAGATGAACTGGAAAAAATTAAAAACCAATATCCCGAGGTAAGAATAGTGGTACGACCTTCAGGAACAGAGCCTTTATTTCGAATACTAACTGAAGCAGAGGATCCCCTTTTGGCAAAACAGCTTGCAAAACAGCTTGCAGATATTGCCACTAACATTAGATAATTCTGCTATAATTACAGCCATGTCGATAGCGCATTTACACACGCATTCTGAATTTAGTTTGCTTGACGGACTCAACCGAATAAAGCGCATGGTCAAAACCGTGCGGGATTTGGGTCAAACTTCTCTTGCATTGACAGATCATGGAGTTATGTATGGGGTCGTGGATTTTTACGAAACCTGCAAAGAACATCAAATCAAGCCTATCATAGGTTGCGAGCTATATTTTACCGACAAAAGTCGTCATCAAAAGCAATCAAGAGAGGATGCCGTCAACTATCATATTGTTCTTTTGGCCAAAAATCACCAGGGCTATCAGAATTTATGCAAACTGGTTTCATTGGCGCACATTGAAGGTTTTTATTATAAGCCTCGCATCGATTGGGAGTTGCTGGAACAGTATCACCAGGGCTTGATTGCCCTGTCTGCCTGCGTAAAGGGTCATTTGCCCATGCTCCTTCTCAATCAGCAAAACGAGGAAGCTTACGAATCAGCAAAGCGCTACAAAGATCTTTTTGGAGAAGATTTTTATCTGGAAATTCAAAACCACGGACTGGAAGAAGAATTAGCCGTCAACCCTCTTTTAGCTGAAATGAGCCGGAAGCTTGATATGCCACTTGTAGCTACTCAGGATGCGCATTATCCTCGCAGAGAGGATGCCATAGCTCACGATCTTTTGCTTTGCGTTCAAACGCTGAGCAATCATGAGGATCCAAATCGTCTAAAATTTTCCAATGACGAGTTTTACATCAAATCATACGAAGAGATGACGGAGCTTTTCAAGGAGTATCCCGAGGCTATCGAAAACACATTAAAAATTGCAGACAAATGCAATCTTGAGCTGGACTTCAACACCCACCATCTCCCTGTTTTCAAGGCTGACGGAGTGGAAACACTTGACGAGCGAATAGCCTATCTCAAGCAGTTATGCTCCAGCGAAATGAAAGTGCGCTATGGCGCAAATCCTCCCCAGGAAGTATTGGATCGGCTCGATTATGAGCTGGACATCATCATCAACATGAACTTTGTGGACTACTTTCTGGTAGTACAGGATTTTGTCAACGAGGCCCGAAGGAGAAACATCTATGTTGGACCTGGCAGAGGATCCGCAGCTGGAAGCCTGGTGAGTTATCTACTCAAAATTACAGGCATTGATCCTTTGCGCTACAATCTCTACTTTGAACGATTTCTCAATCCTGCTCGTATCAGTATGCCTGATATAGACATTGATTTTGAGGACGAACGAAGAGATGAAGTCATCGAATATGTTCGCGAAAAATATGGCGCTTATAAAGTTGCCCAGGTAGCCACCTTTGGCAGAATGGAAGCTCGGGGAGTGATTCGTGATGTTGCAAGGGCTTATGGCTATGAAAATGCTGAAGTCAATCGTTTATGCAAAACCATTCCTTTTGGAAGCTCTCTGGAAGATGCCTATGACTTGTCTCCCGAATTCAAAAAATATATTGATGAGAATGATAAAAATAAAAAACTGTACAAAACAGCCCGGGACATGGAAGGGCAAACCCGCAATTTTTCTGTTCATGCTGCTGGCGTAGTGGTGGGCGACAAAGAATTATGGGATTACATTCCCCTTCAACTGGACAAAAACAAAAATCTTGTCTCCCAGTATGACAAAGATATCGTCGAAAAAATGGGGTTGTTAAAGATTGATTTTCTTGGACTTCGCAACCTATCAGTGATAAGAGAGTGCATACAGCTGGTCGAAAGCCAGGGAAAACAGACCATAGACCTTGAAAAATTACCTCTCGAGGATCCGGAAGTATTTAAGTTATACAAAAAAGCCCATACTCGGGGAGTGTTCCAGGTGGAAAGCAGAGGCATGCGACAAATTCTTCGTGAGTTGGATCCCTCCAGCATTGAAGATGTCATTGCTGTTATTGCCCTCTATCGACCTGGTCCCATGAACCTGATAAAGGATTTTATCCGCAACAAGCAACAACCCGCAAACATTCAATACGAGCACGAAGTGTTGCGTCCCATTCTTGAAAGCACCTATGGAATATGTGTTTACCAGGAGCAGGTAATGGCTATAGCTCGCAGAATGGGTGGTTTCAGCCTGGGCGAAGCTGACTTGCTGCGCAAAGCCATGGGAAAAAAGAAAAAAGAAATCATGGAAGAGCTCAAGGGGGATTTTTTAAAGCGTTCGGTGGAGCAGGGCTATACGCATGATATAGCGCGAAGTATTTTTGAAAAACTCGAATATTTTGCAGGCTATGGTTTCAATAGAGCTCATGCCGCCGCATATGCCATGATTTCGTATCAAACCGCCTGGCTCAAGACGCACTATCCCGTAGAATATATGACGGCTTTGCTCAACAGCATATTGGATGATGAAAAAAAATTGGCGGAATATATTGCAGAATGCAGACAAATGGGCATAAACGTGCTTCCTCCTGATATCAACCAGAGCTCTATTTATTTTGCCATGGAAGGGGAGGATATTCGCTATGGACTTCTGGCAATAAAAAATGCAGGCAAAATTGCGCTCGAGTTGATTCTGGAACAAAGAAATCAGCAAGGTTCTTTTAGATCCTTCAGCGATTTCGTCAAGCGCAACACAAGTGGAAAAGTCAACAAAAAAGTGACTGAATCGCTCATCAAGGCTGGAGCTTTTGATGTTCTTGAAGCTGATAGAACCTTTTTACTGGAACATATGGATGGCAACACAGAGCCCGAAATTTCACTATTCGATACCTTGAATCCTGAGCCTAAACCTGTTTCAGCTCAAGAAAAAAAGATTGACGTTCACCAGCATATGGTATACGAAAAGGAAGCTCTCGGATTTTACTTTTCCATGCATCCCTTTGCTCCTTACAAGGAAACTTTTGAAGACATTACAGGTACTCCACTGGAAGAAATAATGGAGGATATTCCTGAAAAAGAAACTTCCATCGAAGTATTTGGCCTTATTGAAAATATCAGACAACCCAGAAAGAAAAACAATCAACAACAAAACACCAACACGGTGGTGATTGCAAATATAGCTGATCTGGGGGGGAATCTGGAGTTTGTTGCTTTTGGAAAAAAGGCAGAAACTCTATTGGAATGCCAACAACACGAAACTGCTGCCTGGCTTGAAATCAAGATAAGAAAAGAAGAGGATAGATCCAGGGCGATGCTTGCAGATATCAAGCGCTTGATAAGCAGAGAGGAACTGATCAAAGAACAGCAGGCCCAATGGAGATTGGAGCTTTCACTTGATTTGAATACTATGGAAAAGGATCAACTTGCATCCATTGCAGAAGTGCTCAGAAAACATGTTGGAACTCATCGTATTTTACTTATCTTGCATAAAGATCAGCAAATTATTCGAGCCAGCACTCCTTTTCAAGTGGACAAAAATCAACTATTCATGGATGAGTTGAGCTCGCTTATGGATTCTTCGCAAATAGGGTGGAAACGTTGCTTCAATTAATGCGCTCCGTACGATTTCAAGTGATCTTGTTCACCACCCTGCTGGTGATTTCGGGCAATGTCTTTTTGGCTATGTATTTTGTGGGACAGGGCACCGAAACGCTGGTAGCTGAAAAATATGAAAAACTGAGCTTGTATGCTCATTATCTCGACAAAATGTACACCGAAATTGTGGATGTCAACATCAGATCGGATGCGGATCGACAATTCAGAGCTCAACGGGGTGATCCCCAGGAGTTCCGATCCATGCAGGAAATATATGCCGACATGCGCTCATCTCGTCTTGATATAGCGCTCAGGATCTACACTGCACCCATTCTTAATATTTCTGAAGTTATGGGAACCGGGTTTTATTTTTCCGATCTCGACCAAATATTGGGCTTTAAATCCAATCCTGCCAATTTCGATCATGAAAAAATGGTGTATGCTGTGCCTATTCACCCTGAGGGCTCCTTTTTGTGGGTGGAAGAGTCCAATCACCATATAGATCTTATGGTAAGAGAGCTCAGCAAGCAAACAGGAGATGTAACCCTCGTCGTTATTTTGATCACTTTGCTTATCGCGGGAGCTTTTGCTTTATCGTTTTCCTCAAGGCTCAAAAAAATTCTCAAAACCCTTGATCAGCTCAGGACCAATATTCATTCCAATGTGCCAGCGCTCAGTGGAGAGTTTGGCCACATCACTGCAGGCATTCGTTCACTTGCAGATGCTGTGATACAAACCCGTTCCAGGTCAGAGCTTATTCTCAATAGCGCTCATACAGGCATGATTGCTTTTGATTCCTCCATGGCTATTGTGCTGATGAACGATTCTGCCAGCAATCATTTGGAGTGCAATGGCCAAAAGTTGATGCCTAATGAGATTTTGGACAGATTGGGTCATTTGATCTCAACCTCCGTAAAGCAGGCTTTTGATACCGGTAATAGCTATTCTTTTGATGGTATCCGGAAAATGGTTGAAAACAAAGAAAAGTTTTTCAATGTCAATATTATTCCCAGCCTTCATTCGCCAGATCATAAAATGGTGCTGGTAACCCTCGAAGATGTGACGGAAAATGTCAAACTCATCAAAGAAGCCGAAAAAAATGAATCCCTGAAAATGTTGGGGCTTTTTACCACCGGGGTGGCTCACGAAATTCGCAATCCGCTCACTTCCATCAAAGGTTTCATCCAGCTTCTCAATCGTAAAATGAAAGATCAGGGAGACAATGCTCGTCTCCTGCATCTTGTACTCAGAGAGATTGAACGCCTGGAAAACCTGATCAAAGATCTGATCACCTATGCCAGACCTTCCAGGCCCAATTTTGAATGGGTACCCATAATGCCTCTCCTGGATACCATTATTCAAGTGCTGATGCCCCGCATTGCTCAAAAGAAAGCAAAGCTGGAGATGCAAAACCTTGAAGACCTCGAGCTCTTCATTGATCGTCGTCAAATGTATCAGGTCTTTTTCAATCTAATGCTCAATGCTATCCAGGCAGTGGCCTATCAGGATGGACTCATCACCCTCAAAGCCGATATTCATGAGCAATATGTGGATTTGATCGTGCAGGATAATGGCAGAGGTATCGAAAAGACCGAGTTTGGAAAAATATTTACTCCTTTCTATACCACCAAAGACAAGGGCACAGGATTGGGTCTTGCAATATCTCGCAGGATGGTGGACGATCATGAAGGAAAAATATTTTTTGACAGCTCTTTTGGCAAAGGCACTCAATTTGCTATCAGGTTTTTCAAGTTCAGAATTCGCAAGTCTGTGGGGCTGGATTCATTTCCAAAATAAAATAGTATAATAGAACTATGGCAAAATATTCTATTTTAGTGGCAGATGATGAAGAAGGCGTAAGAGAGCTTTTCAAAGAAATTGCTCTCGAAGAAGGCTTGCAGGTCTTGCTGGCTCGAGATGGCATTGAAGCAGTTCAAAAAGCAAGATCCGAAATCCCGGATGTGATTATTCTTGATATTCGCATGCCGGATATGGATGGCATGGAAGCATTCAAGCGTATCAAAGAGAGCCTCATGAATGTTCCGGTTATTTT
>PXBT01000202.1 GCA_003566815.1 Caldisericota bacterium | reverse complement strand
TAAATAAATGGGCGATTGCATACTAATGGGCTCTGAAGAAGTTCGAACGTAACCCCTGTAATGACCAAAATCGGGGTTTCGAAGCCCTGCTGAGGCCAGGAAAGTCACGCGCACGGTTTGGTTGGCAGCAATATCGCGTGGAGGCGTAATAGTGAAAGTCACTTTACCCAGTGGCTCTGGTGCAGCAGAAGTAACATAGGTGGTCGAAACCACAGTGCGATCGGTGCCAACCAGGACAGAGGCTGGCGGTAAATCTCCAGGTGGTACGGGAGCATCCACCCGTAAAGTAATAAAAATCTTGTCTGTATTGGCGCTAAGAGCACCATTGGCACCCAGACGAAATTCGACCACATACTGTGTGTTGCCAGTGCCTGCAGTATCGGGAGTGGGGATAACCTTTACATTGGTAACCGAGGTACCAATGGCATAGGGCGGTGAAACGCGATAATGAGGCTGCATGGAGGTCATGACCTGCAAGGTATATAGACCTGCAGTGGTTGGGTTGCGCACTTTGGCGCCAGCAGTAAATATAATTTCGAGGGCTGTTCCTGCTGTATAGTTTTGTGGCACTCGGAAGGTTACATTGCGTTGAGATACTGTTGGGGCAAAGCTCAAAGCTGTGCCGTTGATCGTAATGTTTCCTGAAGTGATGTTGTTGGGAACGGTGGTACCCATAGGGAAAGCTACGGTGATGGTATCGGTATCTTTGGTCAAGGTTTGACCAATCGTAATATCAATAGTATAAACAGCTTCCACATTGGCAGCATGGGGCGTAACTTCTACAGCATCGATCATTACCGCATCGACGATTAAATAGTAGGGAGAATCCATTAAAATGGGTTCCTTGTTGGTGCGTACATAGCCTCTGAGGCTTTCGGGTTCTGGATTTTGAAGACCTGCCGAAGCCAGGAAAGTTACGCGAACCGTTTGGTTGGCAGCAATATTTCTTGGAGGCGTGACAATAAGTCGAGTGTAATCATCCATAAAATCTGGTGCATTGCTTGCATCCTCCACCTGCGTGGGAATGATGGTGCGATCATTGCCCACCAGCACAGAAGCAGCTGGAATAGTGGAGGGAAAAGCAGGATCATCCACTTTGAGCAGTATGATAATCTTGTCTTCATTAGCGGTTAAAGCACCGTTGGCGCCCAATCGAAATTCGACCACATATTGCACATTTTTGGACTCCCCTGTGTCTGGAGAAGGAGTAACTTTAACATTGGTCACAGCCGTTCCAATGGCATAGGGAGGAGAAACTCTGAAATGAGGCTGGGAAGAGGTCATAACCTGCATGTTATAGATGCCCGCCGTACCTGGGTTGCGAATATTGAGCGATCGACTGAAAGTAATGATGATGCTGGAATCTGCATCAATATCTTCGGGCACAGTGATAATAATATTATTTCCTGAGCGATTTGGATTAAAAGTTAACGGAATGGGATCATCATGATCTTCGGGATCGTCAGTTGGATCCCCTATGCGAAAAGAAACGCTGGATGCTGGAATATTGGTTGGCAAAGTGGTTCCTGTAGGAAAAGCCAAAGTAATGGTGCCCACATTGACAGAAAGAGGAATATTATTTTGAATTCTGACGGTATATTTTGCTTCGGTATTGGTTACCGGAGGGCTGACCACTACACCTTGAATGCCAGCTTTGTCCGAATCAAGATCCAAAAATTCAATAGCATTGACAATAGTAAATGTATTTGACTCAATAGGTGTAGTTTCACGCGAAGTATGAACATCTATGGTATAATCGCCTGCTTCAGGGTTTATCATTCCCACCTGATTGGTAAGCACAACGGTAACTGTAGCATTATTGGATAGATCCACCGGGGTTCTGAAGGTGATTTCCAGGGGGTCACCCACTGCTTTGGTGCTGGTTGCTGAAGAATTGAGCCGAGTATTGTTGACGGTAATATAGCTTGCAGGTATGGCATCGTTGAAGCTACCCAGAGGTTCTTCGAATTCAGGAGGAAAAACAAGAGTAATCTGACCTGTATTTTTGCTCAAAGCTCCTGCATTACCCAGTCTCCAAACAATCCGATATTCCACAAATCTGCTTTCATCGGTATTGATAGCGGGAGTTATTGTTGCAGGAGATCCAATAAAATAGGTATTGGAATCCACAGGCCCCTCAATAATAGTTTGTGTTGTGCCTACCAAACGACCTGTCTCAACTCTTAAGCGAAGGTTGCCAGTGGTGGTGGTAGGATTTTTGATCCCTGCATCTTCCAAAAAAATAACTGTAACATCTTCTTCTGGTTCAAGCTCCTCAGGCACCATAATTCGTACAGCAGTTCCCTGGACAGTCGGACTTGAAGGCGTAGCTGTGCCATTTACCGTGACATGATTTCTGTCGATGGTGCTTGGTACAGAAGTGCCCGTAGGAAAGGTGATACGAATGTAACCTGTATTTTCGTGAACTTCATGAGCTGCATCGCTCCCAAGGGTGAATTCGATATCATAAGCAGCTTCCCTTCCTGCGATAGGAGGATCCACTGCAACATCTGCAGCAGTCAGGGCAACTGCAGGCTTTATAAAAACGAACTGAGAAAGAACGAGAAATAATACAACCAAACAACTTATTCCTTTTCTCATTTTATTTCTCCTTTGCTTTAAAAATCGGCTCAAATTATTCTTTTTCATTTTATTTTCACCTTTGCTGTTTTTCATAAATACCATCCTTTAAGCTGGCGGTTCAGATTTCCAGCCAAATCCTTAAATCATAAAGGCATAGTCAACTTCCTCGAAATCAGAATAGTGCTTGGCCAACAAAGAAAAATCATCCAGATTGATCTCGGATGCCAATCTTTTGATGCGTTGCAGATCACTTCGGGAAGGATGTAAAACTACATGAAAACCCTTGTTTTCTTCTACTATGAAATGGATACCTGCTCCACTTTTTCGCTCATAGTATTGCAATGTCCCTTTGGCTTGAAGGTTTTGAAACACTGCATTCTGGAAAAGATACTCTTCGGGTACGCGTGTAAACTGGTTAATGAGTCCGCTATCGCAAATATAGACTCGAGCTGCCTTTCGTATTTCGAGCGCATGATTGCTCTGAAAGGGTCGAATCGTTTTTATAAAGTAGGAATCTTCCAAAAATCGAAGGTACTCGTAGGTAGTAGCCCTGGAAATGTTGAGCTCATGAGATATTTTTTGAATGTCAATGCGTTGGCAGGATTTTTTCATCAAGAGCAGCATCAAGTCTCGAATAGCTTCACTTTTACGATAAGAGCTGAACTGCACCACCTCAAATTTGAAAAAGGAAGCAAAAATATCTTCGAGGGCATGTTTTTTTTCTTCAATCGTTTTCTTTAAAACTACTTCCGGAAATCCTCCGAACAAAATATATTCTTCGAACATAGTGGAAAGCACATCAAAAATGGGCTTGGATATCGATCCATTGTTGCTGGTGGGAGGGTTGAGTTTTTTTCCTTTAAAGCGTAAAAACTCCCTAAATGTTAAGGGATAGAGATCAAATATTACTTTTCTTCCTGCAAGAGATTCGTCAAATTGTTTTCTGGAGTAGTAGTGAATGGGTCCGGTCAGGTAAAATTTGACTTTGTAGGTATCGATGAAATATTTTACGATAGAGGGAAGAGACTTGAAATACTGAATTTCATCAAGAAAAATTGCAATTTTATTTGCATTAAAGTCGAGTCCCAGTATCTCAAGAGAAGATTTGATTTTTTCGTAATTATCGGACTCAAAATACTTGCGATTGATAGGGTTTTCGAGATCCATGAAGAGTTTGTTTTTAGACTCATATTTTGTATAGAGATATTTTAATAAAGTGGTCTTTCCCGTGCGGCGCATACCTGTGATAAACACTGCCTCAGGACTATTAAAAAACGGTTGTAGAGAAGTCAAAATCTCACGTTCTTTAAACATATTTTGAATTTACACATAGTATTCTTATTTGTCAAGTAAAAAAATGCATATTTTTAAAAAAAATGATAAAAAAGTATAAAATTACAAGAAAAAAAGAAAAAAATTAGGTTTTATATGATACTTTTTATTCTGCAGTTCGTACGGTTTTGACCCATCCCGTGGGCTTTTTGTTAAATAAATTCAACCACAGGGCATAGGTATAGGGCAAAGGCAAAAGAAAAACCATTAATGAAGAAACAATGATACGAAAAACATCAAATCCAGGTATGGACTGGCTTAAATGGTGATCTTTGTCATAGGTAAAAGCATATCTTTTGAAGCAATAATACGAAAATAAAAAATAGGGAATATTTAATAATCCAAAAAAACTTTCCAGCGAGACAGGAAATAATTGAGATGATGCAGCCCATCCAAGCTTGACGCATAACAAATATATATTCATGCTGACCACTGCAATAGCGGCGCCCTGGTATATCATCCATTCGAAAGGTCCTCTAAAAAATAATCTCCAATATAAAACATCTCTTTTTTTGAGCGAACTCATCACCTGTAAATGCCCGGACGCCCATCTCAATCTTTGTTTGAAAAATTGGCTGAAACGAGGTGGAGTTTGCTCGGTGGATATCACGGGGAGAAATTCGACTTTTTTCCCCTGGGCTTGATATGCGCGAACGCCAAAATCAAGGTCTTCGGTCAGAGCAGAAAGATCAAACCCTTTTATGGTATCAATAACAGAGCGACATACATAGAAATGAGTGCCTCCCACAAAGGGGAGTCGCTTGAAAATCACTGGCAGATGCCAATCATGGGAAATAGCCTTAAAAAGTCCGCCCAACCTTGAAGCTGGACCTAATCGGTAAAAATTTCTTACTTGAAAGAGAGGGCCTTGTAAAATGGGCATCTCTTCGCCTTTTAGCAAATATTCATAGGCAATATAAAGCAGTGTTTTGTGATCAGGTCTGCTTTCAGCATCATAAAATCCTGCAATGACTGAAGAAGCATCCAGATGCATCAGCGCATAATTAAGTGCGCGACCTTTAGTGGATGGAACTTCATGATCCAGTTGATATCCATTATATTTTCCATCAAAATTGAGAGGGACAGTAAGCACCTTAAGCTGATGCCCAGTTGCTCTGCATGTTTCCTTCCATTGTTTTGCAATCCCCGCCGTGGTGACAGATAGGTCTTTTCCCGCTTGTTTAAACGCAATCTCTTCGCGCTCATCGGTGACAATAATGATTTCAAAATTTTGAGAAGGATAGTTCAAATGCAGGAGGTTTTCTATGGTTTTGCTTATCACCAGAGATTCATCTTTGGCTGGGACGATCAGGCTGATAAATGGGTAGTCAGCCTGCTGGTGTCTGGCTAAATAGTCCACCTCCCGCAAGGTAAGCATGGGCCTTTTTTTCCAATAGTAATATTCACTGTATTTTTTCCATACAAACAGTCGAATAAAAAAGAATGCTGTTAATGCATAGAAAAAAATGGCTGCATATAACAGAACATTAGTCATCTATATCCCGGTATTCCAGGACTACACTATGTGCTTCTTCGTTGTAGCTTACCTCAAAGCCAAACTCTTCAGCAAAGAATCTTAAAGGCACAAAGGTGCGGCCATTGCGAATAAGAGGGGGCACAGGCAGGAGCTTTTTTTCTTCATTTACGGTAAATGTCGTATTGCCAACCTGAGCTTGAATGGTTGCTCCCCCTGGTTCCTGCAAAGTTATGATCTGGAAAACGGATTCAAAATCAATTAAAAAGCCCATCCATTCGGCAAATATTCGAAGTGGAACCATGGTATAACCCTGTTGAATGAAAGAAGGAGCATCAAATTCCACTTCACCAAAACTGGTTTCAGCTGTCCATTCGCCAATAAATATTTCTGCCCTGAAAAGATGAGCATATTGAACAGGCAAGGTGTAGTTTCGCTGATTTCCTGCCTGATCGGTAGCAGAAAAGTTGAGCGAATTTAATCCAGGTTTCAAGGGGACAAATCCTTCAAAATGACCTTCCTTGTTGGGCAGATTGACCTCATTGACCACCACTGCAGCATTCGGATCGGTCGTACCTGTAACCCATATCCGCTTACGGATAGTGCGCGACCAGGGAAGAGGCTGATGAATCTTCAATTCGGGAGGACTGGTATCCAATATTATGGTAAACTCTTCTTTAGATCGATGGCCTGCCTGATCATAAACCAAGACAACGATATGGTTTTCTCCTTCTTCCAAAGGCAATTGCATTTGAATTCTTCCTTCGGTCAAAGATTCGACTCGATGCGTATTGATCATCGCATAGTCAAACCAGGACTCAATAACAGTGATAGAAAGAGGATAGGGATTTTGGTTGGTATGAATCAAAGCTTCTTCCAGTTGAATAAGGGGTGGCTGGGTATCCACTTGAATTTGTATGGATTGAGGCTTTTCTTTGGCAGAGTCACTATGCTGAGTGAAAAACTGAATGGTATATTTACCGGATGAAAATGAAACTGGTTGAACATACTCCACCCATTCATTATCATTAATGGAAATAAAGGTTTGAGCTCTCCCAGGATCTTCTGATACGGCAGATAAAGTCAGTGAAGGCTCGTTGATATACCACTGCTTTTCTCCATCAGGGGTAGGGGGATCCAAATCAAACTCTGTAACAGGCAAAGGTATAATCTTGAAGGAACTGCTGGCTATAGTGCGCGTCTCTCTGGAAGAGGACATGCCAAGAGTATATTCCCCTTCTTCTGAAGGGTTGCGAATGCCTGCATCCTCGAAAAACTCAACTACCACAAGACTTCCTGCTTGCAAAGGTTCTCTGAGTTTTATTTCCACCATTTGCCTGACCTTATCGGTATAAAGGTCTTCACTTTTTAGTGGAACACTATTCAACGCAACCCCTTGAGAAACTGAAGAGGGGAGGACAAATCCATCATCAAAAAAGATTCTGAGCTTGTCATTTGGCTCAAGAGCACCTGCATCACCCAAATAGCATTGCACCTTGAATTGAGCATTTTCATTGATCGTGTTGTGGAGAAGATTTACTGCCACATTTCTTAAAGTGGATTCTGTGATTTCAATGTTAGGAGATTCAATGTATGAAACTTCTCGAGATGTTGCAATCTGAAAACGATAAAAACCCATCTTTTCAGGATTGCGCAAACCGGCGCTTTTATCAAATCGAACCACCACTGTACTGTTTGCGGGAATATCTGTGGGGACATGCAACATAATCTCCATTTCATCTCTTTTTATAAACGGGGTAATAGGAATCTCTTTGCCCTGGATTGTGATGGCGCTGCGAGGCATTGCATTGGGAATATGCATTCCTCTTGGAAAGACAATGTAGATTCGATCGTGCTCGCCTTTCATCTGCCCTCCTCCACCTGTAACAAAAGAGAGCTCGACGCCGCTTGAAACGCCAATAAATGGCATAGTCAAGCGTACAGAAACATCTCCGACCACACTGGGACCTATCACAAATTCGTTGGATCTGACCAAAGTACCTTCTCTTGCTGTTTGTACTTCGACATGATAGCGTCTGGGATCAGGAGGATTGATGAGACCAAACTCTTCCGTAAACTCGATGACCACGCGACTTTGTGCTTCAATATCCACAGGAGTAGGTATTCGAATAATGGATCGGCCCTGAAAAATAGGACTTCGTATGGTTGGAACGCCATTGATACGGATGTTTCCTGGTCTGGTATTCTCTGGAACAGTCATGGAAGAAGGAAAATAAATAGTAATAAGAGCGCCGATATTTAATCTTCCCACCAAACCTGTAGTAAAGCTGACCTTGTAAGCTGACAAAGTTTGAATATAGGGTCTGTCCACTTCAACCACAACATCCTCTATTGAGGACGCCCTTATTCTATAGCCTTGCGACAAAACCCTTATAGTATCCGAAGAAGTCCATACAGCCAGACGATATTCATCGGGAGTGCGTGGATTGCCAATGCCTGCTTCTTTTAAGAACTTCACCACCACATCAGAGTCTTCGATCACCACCATTTGAGGAAAAATTTTGATGGTTCTTCCGCTGATTTCAGGCTTTAGATGAGAAAAAGTTTGAACACCATTGACAGTAATATGCTCAGGCAATATTTCCTGAGGCAACTGAGTTCCAAAAGGAAATTCTATCATGATAAAACTGCCATAACCTCCACTTAATCTACCCGAGCTGGAAGTTTTGAATCGTATGGTATAGCTTGCATTTTCACCCGCTATATCAGGCTCAACTTCCACCATTGGCGGTGTAATGATAGATCCTCTGATAGAATATGGCGAGGAAAGCACCCATTGAGTTTGTTTGCTGGTTGCCACTGCCAGAACATAGCAATTCCCCCCGCGGGGATTGACCACATTGCATATTCGAACGCTAATGAAAGTTGAAGTCCTCATAAGGTTGGGCACTGTAATAATCATCACAGGGCTTTTGTTTGCATCTCTTGAGGTTCTCACTTCATACTGCGCTCTGATGCCATTGACAGTCACAGAACTGCATTGATAATAAGCTGGAAGCTGTGTGGTGGTTGGAAAAGCTATGTAAATTTTGTCACCTGGCTCCAATATTCCACATTCATCAGTTTCAAAAAAGATATAATAGTCAGCCAGCTCACCGGCAACATCAGGATCCACGCGAACACGCACATTGTGAACTTTGCCGTCAGCTACTGTAAAAGAAATGCTTTCACTCACAGAGCCTGTTTGAGCAATAAGAGTTACATTGCCTGCCGCTGTAGCCTGGTACATGACTGACAGGCTATCATGGTTGGAAAGCATTCCCGGACCCCTGAGTGACCAATTTACACTTGCGCCTCCCATCACATTGCCTGACTCGTCAAAAACTTGAGCATTAAAAGTGACTCTTTCACCTGATTGCAGACATCTAATATCTGGACTTATATTGATTCTTGCAGGTGTTTGAGCAAATACTGGAAGAGATGAGCTAAACAACAATAAAGAAATAAGTAAAGTCATGATTTTTTTCATTTTATTCCCACCTCTCTTTTCATCGACTATTACAATTCTTCACAAAAATGAATGATAACTCTTCTGGAAAGAGTGTCCAGCAGGACATCTCCCATTAAAATGCGTTTGATAAATTCTGAAGGTATCATCATGGATCCCTGGTGCATCGTGGGAACATTTTGAAGACGTATATCAATGATCTCGCCATCCTGACGCACCTGCACCAAAGAATCTACAGCTCGGACCCTGATTTCACGATCTTTCCGCTTCATTGAAACATAGGAGCCTTCAGGAACCCATTGTAATTGATAAGACAATGCCTCTGCCATGAACCTCAAAGGAAAGTAGTGTTCAGCAGTTTGCTGGTCCTGAAAAGAAGCAGGGATCATAGGTTTTTCTACTCCATTCATTGTAGCTGAGGGCTCACCAATAATGTTTTTAATGGCTGTTCCAGGAAAATAAAGAAACTGAAGTTCTCTGCGAGTCTCATTTCCTGCAGGATCAAAAGCCCTTATAACGATTTGATTTTTCCCTTCGTCAGGCACCCAACGAATAACAAAATTCCCAAATCGGTCAAGAGAGACTTGCGTGTCTCCAACCATCACTCTGCTTCCTATTTCAGCCTTGCCCACTATATCGATCTTTGAGGTGCAAATAAGCTCATTGTTGCGCGGAGACAATATTTCCAGATAGGGAGGCGTGATGTCCAGCATAACTTGAACGGACCCCGAAGCTTTGTGCGAAGCTGCATTAATTGCTTTGTAAGTGATCACATTATTACCTGGAACCAGTGTGGCATTAATATCAATGCGACCATTTTCAGGCACCAAAAATTCCCCAACTTTTTCAACCATTAGCTTTACAGGAGAAAAGCTTGAGACCATAAATTCAAGTACCATTTCTTTTTGATTGGTCAAGTGAGAATCCCTCGGAGAAAGAAGCTGGATTTGAGGGGGCTGAGTATCAACCTTGAATGTCATATAATCTGCTGTTTCCTTTGCTCCGCTTTCTCTGATACCATAAAACATGATTTCATGAATGCCATCCTGAATTTTTAAAGGCTCATTGTATTGTTGTTCTTTTCCCTGGTTAATTCTATAGTAGATTTTTCTTGCAGTGTTTGATTGCATTTCCACTTCAAATGAATGGGCTGTCCATTCGCTGGTGCGAGAAAGTGCCGGAGGCTTGGAAAGATGTATCGTATTATTGGGAGAACGAAGCTGAATCATTTGAGAAACAAGGATATATTCAGACTGCAAAAAGGCAACAGCAAAAGAGGAAGGATGAGGCCATTCAATGGGATTAAAAATACCTGCCTGACGAGTGATAAATATATCCACTTGATCCATCAGGCTTAAATCTGCCTTAATTCTAAGTGTTTGATCGTTGATTCTTTCGAGGGACAGGGGATTTGTTTCATCATTAATCAAAATGTGCTCAGGATCAATTTGAGCAGGAAGCTGATAATGCAGGGGAAACCTCAAATCTATGGTCTCTTCTGCAAGCTCAAAAGGAAGCTCTTCAGCCACAAACCTGAAAGAAGTTGTTTCGCCCAATATGGGTCGTCCCAGAAACATCCTGAAAGAATCATCTTTTTCCTGGTTATTTGCATAAGCTATTCCTGAAAAAAGGATCGATAATGAAATTAATAAACTCATCCATTTTTTCATGATACTACTCCTTTGTCCGAAACATAATCACGAGCATCATAAATATCTTCGGCTCTATATTTATTGCCCTCGAGCCAGGCTTTCACAATCACTGCGGAGCCTTTGCCCAAATTCTTATTGCTTATTCTTTCAAACAGGTCGTCGTCAAGATAAAACTTAACGCCTGAATCCAATTGCATCATATTCTGTTCATCATCCATAGCAACAATGATGCCTGTAAAAACAAGCATTTCATTGGCAACTTCAACAATGTAGGCTCGGAACGACTGATCAGTCAGCTTCCCTTTGACCACAACGGTACTGCCGGGAAGTATGGGACCACCCTCAATTTGCGTCAGAGCATCCACCATAAAAATCATATTGTTGTCCATCAAAAACCAGGTATTTTGGTGCATTGTTTTGACTATCGTTCCCTTGAAGGTTGCGATTTCGCTTATTGTAAAACATCTGCTTTCAATTGCAATAATTGCTTGATCATGTCTCATTGTGTGAGCCTGAATGATACCCTGCTCTGGGATTTTGTCTCTCGAAAATATAAACACGGGTTGCGCAATATGCTCAACTTGAAGAAGATGAACCTGATTGTCATGCTTCTTGACAAGTCGATAGGAAGACTTGATTTTGCCTTCACTTCCCGGGTTGATGGTTAAATCTTTGGGTATTTCTCCTTTTTTGTCTTTCCAGTCAATTCTGGATCCTGGAGTAACTATCTGATCCTGAAGCGTAACATCCCTGCCCGAAACCAAATGAAGCGTTGATCCGCTAATGCCTGCAACGAAATCTGTTTGATGAATATATTGAATATCTGAATCATCTTCAAGCACCATGGTCACAGGACCCTTGCTTTCATCAGGAGGAAGAGGCGGCGAGGGAGGGGCGGGTGGAGGAGAAACCCTTGTCCCGGCATAATAGAACTCTTCCCTTGGTATAGGGTCGAGAGGATTTTCGAGCACATGGATATGTGTCACAAGAAATTGATCTTTCCATTGTTTGCCCTCTACGGTTACTGGTAGTCTTTTTTGGAGAATCTCTGTAAAGCTCCAGGTATCAGGGGTTAACTGAGGCATTTGGGCAAAATAGCAATTCAAAGGATAGTCATCCAGCACAAAACCATACGCAAACCTATAAGATAGCGTGCTCGTGAGTGTCCTGGGGGTCATGGATCCATTACGCACCACACTAACTGCATAAAACTTATCATCCATAACAATGGCTCTAATGGTATATACCTCATCCTTTGAAGACTTCAGCTGGTAATGATCAACAAAAACAAACTGGGTGTTTTCAGTCAAATGAATCGGACTTGAATAGCCGGATACCCGCAAACTATGGGAATCAACCTGCGTCAAATGACCTTGAATGGTTAATAAATTTACCATCAGCTCTTCCAATGCTGTGACGTAAAAAATACCTTCTGTTTCTTTTATTTGTATGCGTTGCTGCTGGCCTGGATATATTTGATTGATGAGCAAGGGATCCATGTGCAAAGGCTGTTCCAGGGCATCAGTAAGTATTGTTCTTTCCTGCCATTGAACAGCAACAATATGAGCATCCACCCAAAAAGTTTCATCCTCGGAAATTTTTTGAAAAGGCCCAAAATATTCTTCAAATGAACGGAGAGTGTCCCATACTGGTAAATTAAGTTTTCTGAGGGCACCTATATTGCCATGTTGAATTAGCAAGTTTTTAATTTTTTGAGGCGTCTGGTTGGCAGTTTCCGATAGGAAGATTAACCAAATCCATTGAGATCGATTAACTTGATGAGATGATGTTGTGAGGAAGAGCTTCTGGCTATCAGGGGTATCCAATACCTTGCCCATAAAACGAAGGGTGTCCAGTCTGTCATCCTTGAGAGTTTCCGTCATGACTATGCTCACTGGATCTTCTTCAAGCAATAATGCCAGGCGTTGCTCTGCTCTGTGATCCCACAATGGGAGGTTGTTTACCAATGGCCAGCTTAGCCAGCCCAACCCAATAATCATAAAACTAAGCAGAACCCCGAGGGGTTTGAGCAAAGGCAAAGGCAGCAAAGATTTTTTCTCTTTGGCTTGTATGCGTTGTGAAGCGGAAACAATAGCGCTTCGTACGGCAAAGTCACGATCTTCATCCAATTGAAGAGGTATTTTGGGTATAGCGGTTGAAATGGATTTTAGTTTTACATCCCACTCATAATTTTTTCTGCAATCAATGCACTCATTAAAATGCTTTTTAACCTTTGCGGGCCAAAGGTTTTGAGGGCGATTCAAGATAAATTTTTTAAATTTATTGCATTTTCTTTTTCTCATCATTTTTCTCACTTCTTCATTAGCTCTTCGATCTTCCTGGATAAAGAAGATCGAGAATTAAAGAGCCTGCTCTTTACTGTTCCCTCAGGGATTCCAAGTGTAAGCGCCAATTGTTTTACACTCATTTCCTGGAAGTAGTAACCTTCCAGCACCCATCGTTCTTCTTCCTTCAAAAGCTTCATTGCCTCCTTCAGCGTTTTTGTTTCTTCTGCAGTAAATACTTCTTCTTCCTGGTTTGGTTCAGCAATAGGTAAATTTATTTTTAATTCATCTTCCGAAGCATATTTTTTGCTTCTTTTCTGGAAAAGAGAGGAAGCTTCATTTCTTAAAATACGGTGAAGCCATGGTCGCACTGGATAAGCTGTATTGAATCGCTCAATATTTTTAAAGAAAAGGATAAAAGTTTGAGACACAATGTCCTGAGCATCATCATGATTTTTGAGTAAAAGAACGGCAGATCGCATCAACTCTTCGCAAAAAAATTGATAAATCTCAGTCATAGCCTGAGCATCACCCTTTTTGCACAGCAAGATTAATTTTTTTTCTTCAGAGCGACTAAGGGAGCTCATTTAAATCTACTTTGGGTTAGATTAAAGCCAATGCTTTTTCATTTTTTTTGAAACCCCGGGAAGGCATCTGCGACCCATTTGACTACTTCTTCCAAAAGCTTGCATTCGTTTTCTGTAAATGCATTCCTGTGGTGGCTATCTATATCCAGAACACCTATGACTTCGTTATTATAAATCATGGGAACCACCAATTCAGATTTGACTGCAATATCACAGGAAATGTATCGATCATCTTTTTTCACATCTTTGATTACAAGGGTTTTCTTTTGAGCGGCTGATGCTCCGCAAATACCCTTATCCAAAGGGATTCTGACATGCTCTGTAGGTTTGCCAAGAAAAGTTTCAAGAACAAGCTCATCTTTTTCAAGCAAATAAATCCCAATCCATGCATACTTTGGAAAGGCCTGTCTGATTTCAAAAATAACTTCTGAAAGCATGTAGCGCCAAATATTTCGATTTGAAACGCAACTCCTGACTCGATCCAACAATACCTGATGTTTCTTTGCTATATTCATGATTGCTATTATAGCGAATCAGTTGGTCTTTTGAAATATTCGAATTAAATTAATCCTGGAACCAATGCATATGATAAATATTTACTTGTTCTGTGTCAGCCAAAACCAAAAGAATTCCTCCTTCAGGATCAACGGCAACAGGATGAAAAACTTCTCGCAAAGGAAGAACTATTTCATATAATTGATGGGAAATAATATTCAAAAAAGCAATACGAGAAGATGAAGACCACCAATAAAGATTTCCATTATAATCCAGGCCTATTAAATCGCCTCCCTGATGAGGAAAATCTTCAAAATACCACCGCTGATAAGGCTTCCATTCACCTTCATTTAATCGATTGTGCTGAATGAACCATTGTTCATGATTGTTTCTCTCTATGTGCCATGCATC
This sequence comes from Caldisericota bacterium, assembly GCA_003566815.1. GTDB lineage: Bacteria > Caldisericota > Caldisericia > UBA6126 > UBA6126 > T3SED10-260. The sequence goes on along the minus strand of PXBT01000202.1, from coordinate 9,216 downwards.
ATAGCCATAAACAAAAAATGTTTTTTGAGGAGAAACTTCTTGAAATGTTCCATAGCATCCATCGAGCCAAATGCCAACAAGACGAGTGTTTCTGACTGGGATTCCTTTGAGTGCTTCCCTGGTGTCTTCATTGGGGTCAGATACTGTCAATCGTAAATAAAAAAGCTCTTTTCCCGCAACTTGAATTTCTGGATGAATATCGTGTATAAGATAATGGTCTTTAAGTAAATCAGCAATATCCCAGGTTTTTATCCATTTGCCCTGAACATTAAACCCATGGATCACTTTTTTTTCCTGATCAAGGATGATCCATCGACCCAACACATCCCGAGCTGTTCTAAAACCTGCCAAAGCAGCAATTTGGTCAAAATGATCGGGCCTGAGCACTTTGAAATCAACCATTTTTTGATACTGCCCATAAGTATTGAATTGAAGCAATCGAGGACCATAGCCATCCGTCAAGAAAAAATCTCCCCTGGCATTGGCCCATATATCCAAAGGCATGGCTCCTCCTGACATTCCATTGCCTGATCCAGGATCATAAGGTCTGCCGCCAATAGCAGGTGGAGAGCCTCCCCATTGAAGCACCTTTTTTGATTCCCATTGAGTTTGAACCCTTGTTGCCTCAGCTATCTGAAACTCTTTGAGAGGCATTTCTTTTTGTTCCTGAGGCTCAGGAATTGGAGAGAAAGAAGGAAAGCTGAGTTTTTTGGATTCAGGGGCTCGAGCAAAGAAAGGAAAGGCTCCTAAAAGCAAAACCAGAGCAATCAGCCCACCTATAATCCAGGGCCAACCCTTGAAAGGTCTATGATGTTTAATTTTGTACATGATATCTTCGTATTTCCCATGTATAGCAACTGCTAAACTCAGCCATCGATGTTTCTGCAACCTTTAACAAAGCGTTGGTATTGTAACGGTATGAAGTAAACCATGCACTATGGATAATATAGCTTGAAGAAATGGTGGAACCTACCTTTGAAACAACTCCAAAATGAACAACAATGCCATTGCGCAATAGAATAAATATATCTCCTGGACGAATATCAAAAAAATTGGAAGCTGAGCGATAATCTCCTTTTGATATAACTTTTGCATCTCTCCAGCTATATAAAAGTCCTGCCATATGACTGCATATTTCAAGCAGGCCAGAGCAGTCCACCCCTGCCCAATAAATTGGGTTTTCAGGTCCCGGGATATAATCAAAACATGATTCATAGGCATCAAGATTGACAGGATGCATGACATCTTTGTTGTAATAGTATTCCATCCAATGATCTACGGGGCCATTTTTTAAAATTTTTTGGTGGATGGTGGTTAAAGACTGTTTGCCTCCCCATGAATAGGGAGCGCCAAGATCAACAGGATAAGCAACATAATAATGATGGTTGGGATATCTTCTCTCGTTGCTTGAAATGGGAGAAAGGTAAAAATCCAGATAAAACCTTCGATGCCAGGGGTGAGCGTAATTTGCATACATACGAGCAAACTCAAGAAAAGCTTGATGAGGGCGTTCATATTTCCATTGAAGCATGCACTGATCAACCGAGGCATCTCCGCTTACCCAAAACTGTACATATTGATCCCTGGGCGCATGCATTAAAGCTATCAATTGGGTAGAGGATCGTGCTATAATTTCAAGTTCTCCCCCAGATAAATGCAAATTCATGTTTTCTGTAAAGTGAGAAAAAACCATTTCTATGCCTTGATCAGCAAAAGCCCAAATTTGATAAGCATGTTCGGGTTGAGTGCTTGAGGTGCTTAATAAAATAACTCTCTGTCCTGGCAAAAGATCTCGGAGCTCAAAAGAAGAGCTTGCTGGCAAGAAAAACCCTCCTGTAATCAAAAAAACAAGACATAAAAGCATTATTTTTTTAATGAACATTGCCATGTTGCTCCAATGCAAGAAGATAAGCTTTTATGCTGAGATCCGGAGTAAACCCCCCAAGGGTTTTATCAGAACGAATAACTCTATGGCAAGGATAGAGCAATGGAAAAGGATTTTGCGAAAGTACCCTTCCAGCTATCCTCGGATGTTTAAGGCTTGCAAGCTGAGCAAATGCTTTATATGAAATGGTCCTTCCATAGGAAATAGTCTGCAACTTTTTCCAGGCTGTAATATTTGAGGGATTTTGTTCTATCCATTCGTGAGGAAAATTCAATGAAAACCTATATCCGATCAAATAATGCTGAATTTGCTCCCAGGCATCTTTGAGCCAAAAGGGAATAGTCTTTGAATGTACAATATGATGATTACCTTCTATCTGCGATATCTTTGAGTGCTTTCCATGCAGCCAATACATGCGAATAAGTTTTTGGGAATGGTAGAGAAAACGAAAACAAAACGGATAAAGCACTTTATCCGTCTGATAAATGCTCAACCTGCCGAATTCCTTCATCGGTTATTTTGATAAATGATCGAACATCAATGTCTTTGCTAAAAAGTTTTACCCATTTTAAATCGGTTAAAAGGCGAATATTTGCTTTTAAGCTATACTCGTCTATTTCAAGGTGATCCATTAGTTCTTTTCCTCTTACAATTCTTGTGGGGTTTTCCTTCATGGTTTCCCACAAGAATTGCAAGATCAAAATGCGTGTTTCTTTGCTTAATCCAGCCATTGCCTTAAGATCATACCTGCTTAGGAAGCAAGATTGACTTTATTGGCTTTGAGGCATTTGGTGCAAATTTGTATTCTTTTTACCTGGCCACTGGGCAGTACAGACTTCACCCTTTGAAGATTGGGAAGCCATCTGCGCTTGGTGTGGACATTGGAATGACTGACATTGCAACCCACACTGGGCCCTTTTCCACACACTTCACATCGTTTGGACATGACAAATCTACCTCTTTCTCCTGCTAGTGTTCGATTATTGCATAAACAAAAAATAGTATATGCTTTTGAGCTTTTCTGTCAAATTATCCTTTTTCTTGAATGATTTTCCTTCTTTAAAAGTATAATACTATTGTATTTACCTTTAAGAAAAGGAGCAAAATATCGTGAAATTATTGGGAGAAATTTTACTACGCAACGAATCTTTTAGCGAAATTGTTATGGGGGACACGGCGGTAGTTCGCGCCATGATAGAAGCTGGAGTAAAGATTGTAAGCTCATATCCTGGATCCCCTACTCCAGAAATTGCTCAGGCTATACAATCCATACCTGTTGAAAAAAGACCTTTTTATTTTGAATTTTCAACCAATGAAAAGGTTGCCACAGAAGTTGCTTATGGAGCATCCATTCAAGGAAATCTTTCTGCTGTTTTTTTTAAAAGCGTGGGAATGAATGTGGCACTCGACTCTTTGGTACAGTTGAGCATGATGGAGCTGATAGGAGGGATGGTGATAATTCTTGGAGATGATCCAGGGGCCAACTCCTCCCAAAATGAACAGGACAATCGCCATCTTTGCAGACTTTCTTATCTTCCGGTATACGAGCCTGCAACCGTAGAGGAAGTTTATACCATGTTCAAAGAGGCTGCCAGTCTTTCAGCAGAGCTAAAAATGCCCATCGCCTTGCGCTTGACGACTCATGTCTGCCATGCCAAAGAAAAAGTGCATTTTCATCCATTCGATACCCAGTCTGGCAACCTTTTACAAGAATTTGACCCTAACCATGGGCCTTACATACCTATAACTTCAGAGGTGTTCCCCCTTAAGCGCAAAGCCCTGGAAAAACTGCATGCTCTTCAAACGCATCCTTCCATACTTTCCGCAAAAGTGGTAAGTTCAGCGCCCTCGAAAAAAGGGGTCATATGCTCTGGGTTGCCTTACTTGAGTTTGAAAGAATGCATGCAAAATGCCAAAGAGCCTATCGATATTCTTAAGCTTCACAGAGTGTATCCCCTCCCTGAAAAAGAAATCATTGATTTTTTAACCCATCACGAAGAAGTTAAAATACTGGAAGAGTTGGATGACAGCATTGAAAAATCCATCCTTGCGCTGGCATATTCAAGGGATATAAAGTGTAAAATTACAGGAAAAAACAGCATGGAAGATTGGATTGGCGAGTACACTCCGGAAAAAGTTCAAAGCCTGATGCACCAAACCTGGCCTGCATGTTTTGATAAGGTGAAAGATCCTTTGGAGCGTGAAAACATAAAGCCCAGACCTCCTCAAATGTGCCCTGGATGTGGTCATCGATCTGCATTTTATGCGATTAAAAAAGCCCTGCCTCCTGATACCATCACTGTGGCTGACATCGGTTGTCATTCTCTTGGGTTCCTGTCTCCCTACCAGATGGGGCAAATGCTACTTTCGATGGGACACTGTACAGGTACGGCCTCAGGGTTGTCCACAGGTAACGATGGTCGCCCAGTATTGGCGTTTATAGGGGACTCCACTTTTTTTCATGCCGGACTCCCTGGCATCATCAATGCTGTTTACAACCAACATTGCCTGACGCTGGTGGTCATGGAAAATGGTACCACTGCCATGACGGGTCATCAGGGTCACCCTGCATCGGGAGAAAATACTCGGGGTAATGCTCCAAAAATCCCTGTTCGAAAAGTATTGGAGTCTTTCGGCATCGAAAGTATTCAGGAAATTGACACCTATAGACAACAAGAGCTCCAGGAAATGGTGAAAAAGGCGATTCATGAGCCTGGTCTGAAAGTTATTATAGCCAAACACCCCTGTATGCTTAAATTTATGAGAAATAAACGACGCAAAGGAGATGTAATGATTCAACCTGTGGAGGTTGATCAGGATACTTGCCACCAAATATACGAATGCATTGAAGACTTTGCCTGCCCCACTTTCCAGAGAACTGATGACGGAAAGGTTGTTACCCAGCATGATTTGTGCATAGGAGATCAGTCCTGCATAAGCACTTGTCCCACTAAAGCATTAAAAGTGAAAAAAGGAGATCCATCATGAACAACTTTAATATTTATCTCATAGGTGTCGGTGGGCAAGGTATTGGTCTGCTGGCAGAAACCATTCTGAGAGCCATCGACTATGCAGGTTTTCCTGTAAAAAGCGTCGATACGCATGGGCTCGCCCAAAGGGGAGGAACTGTAGTATCTCAGATAAGAATGGGGGAAAATGCTTTTTCACCGTTAATCCCTGCTTTTGATACTGATTTGATTTTATCTTTGGAGATCCATGAAGCTTATCGCGCACTTATGAGCATCAGCAAACCCGGGAGTACTCTGGTATGCTATGAGGCCTCATGGCAACCTCTTTCGGTTCGATCAGGCAAAGAAAAAAGAATTGACAAAGAAAATCTTTTGATGGCGGCTGAAAAAATGAAGATCAAAGTCCTTATGGTTAAAGATCCAAAACTTGGTGATTCCCGTATGCAAAATATGGTACTGCTTAAAAAGGTGGCAGGAGAGCATCTGATCCCTGGGGTAAATCAGGATCACTACATCCAGGCGCTTGAAGACTTGATGAAAGGTTCTGCCCTGGAAGCTAACAAAAAAATACTTCTGGAAGCAGCAAACTAATTCAAATGTTGTAAAGCAATGTTAAACATTTTATCAAGCTTCTGATCCCAGGAATTTTCCCTGGCAATATCTTTTCTTTTTTGTTGAAGAAGCTCGGGCTCATGTAAAGCCTGATTGATCATGTCCAGGCACTCCTTGTGGTCATGGTATAAATAGCATATATCCTGATATGATTTGAGTTGAGCAATGGGAATGCTTACCGTAGGCTTGCCCTGAGCGCAGTATTCAAAAAATTTTAATGGACTAATGTTTAGCGTCAGATCATTGGGAATAAAGGGAATCAAGGCTACATCAAAACTTTTTATGACTGATGGAGCATTTTTGACATCAATCCTTCCCAACATATGTAAATGAGGATACTTTCTGCCTAACGCTTCAAACTCGTTTCTTTGGGAAGGTCCTGCCAGCACAAAATGAGCTTCAGGCAAATGTTGCAATAGATACTCTATCAAAGCAAGATCAAACCATTGATGAATTGCCCCCAGATAGCCGATTCGCGGAGAAGGAACAGGGGAAAGAGAAGTATGCTCTTTAATCGAAGGGTTTCCAAAATGTTGCCAATCCACACCATTGGGGATGCAAACAACTTTATCGTGATTTTTGCTTAACTTGTTGCTTAGCTCCAGAGTGGTAGCAAAAACTGCATCACAACTTTGTACTAATTTTTTTTCCAGCTTGAGTACAAGTCCAGGATTTCTAAAGCCTGGATATGCCGAGTGATCGTCTACACAATCATACACCTTCACAGCATCAGCATAATCATGAGTAATCTCAGGATAATCCACAAGATAAAACCAAATAATATCCGGATGAAAATGTTTTTTTCTCAGCATCGTTCTTAAGAATTTTCTTAAAAAATAGGCATTAATCTTACGAATAAAATTAAAACGCAAACCAAAAGGCAATATTAATGGCGGTTGAATGATATGAAGCTGGGGAGACCATTCTTGCATAGTGCTTTTTTCAATCTTTTTTGTTTTTAATGCGCCCAAAACTGTAACAGGAGGATAAAGGTATATCACTTGATGATCTTTGCTCAAGATTTGAGCTATGCGTTGTTTGCGAGTGGGCAAATCATCCATCCTCATGGTGGAAATCATAAGGATTTTTTTTTGGCTTTTCAGCATCTAAATATAAAGAAGCCTTTTTTTCGTGCTTTTTCCATGTCAATAAAACTTCGGGTATCTATAATCACTGGTCGACTGCTCATTAGTTTTTTTATTTTATCCAGTCGATGAATGCTTTCATCATCGTGACGATTTAGTATCAGCAGGCAGTCAGCTCCTTCAAGAAATTCATTGATATGTTCGCAACGACCAACATCCTCCCATGGATTGATGGGATCAAAAAAGCGATACTGATACTTTTTTTCTTTTAACAATTTAATAATTTCCAGGGAAGGAGAAAGCCTCAAGTCATTGGAGTAATCTTTCATACCAATCCCATAGAGTGCAAAATGCGCACTGGAAGGATCTTTTCCTACTTTCTTCACTTCATTTTCGGCTATGGATAAAATAGTGGAAGGCCTCAGGTCGTTCATCTTTCGAGACATGTGACAAACAGATAAGTGATCGCAGCGACTTTCGACGCCAGCAAGATAATAATAGGCATTGGGAATGCAATAACCTCCCACTCCAGGACCTGGCGACAACAGGTTGACTCTTCGATGAGTATTGGCAACAGCTATCACCTGAGAAATATCAATATCCAAAGAATGAGCATATTGAGCATATTCATTTACCATGGCAATATTTACATCCCTTGAAAGGTTTTCCACTACTTTGGACATTTCCACCACTTCCATTGATTTCGAAGGCACCACTTCACAGCATATTTTGGAAAGCAAAGCAGAGCATTTTGTCAAAGAAGTCTCATTGATGCCTGCTACAGGGGTAGGCATGGAGGTGAGCTCTTCGTAAGCCTTACCTTCTGCCATACGCTCAGAGGCGTAACCCAGATAAAAATCTTTACCCGCTGAAAGATGGGACTGATCTTCAAGTAAAGGTTTGAATCGATTTCTTGTAGTATAAGGGGGAACAGTGGATCTCAACAATACTGTCATGCCAGGTTTGAGAAATCTTCCCAAAGTCATGGCTGCAATATCAAACATTCGGTAGTCAAGGCTCCCATCAGACAAGACTGGAATGCCTACGGTTATAATTATTTCTGTTGCTTTGGATAAAGCTTCTTCATAGGAACAAGTGGGATAAAAAAACCCATTTTGTAAAGACTCTATGAGTGACTCCTGTAGAGTTTTTTCATTCCAGGGTTCGCAAATGTTAGTCTGTCCAAGTTTTAGTTTGGCTATCAGCTGTTGATTGGTATCCACCCCAATGACAGAATAACCCTTGGAAGCATAAACTAAAGACAAGGGAAGACCTACAAACCCCAGGCCAATAATTGCTATTGTTGGTTCCATGCTTATAACTCCCTTTCTGATGTCGACAACTGACCAGCAAGCCCAATGATTGCCCAAAAAATTACTGCCAGTGGTATAACCTCAATTAAATTTTCTGTTACATTATGCGTTAGAAAGGCTACCACGCCACACAATGCTCCATAAATAATGATGCGATCTCGCTCAAGTGCTTTTTTAGCAGAAAAAATAAGATATCGAAAAATTTCAATCAATATCCAGAGAAAAGCCATAAAACCTAAAAATCCAAAATTGGATAAAATTTGCAAATAAAAGTTGTCCACATATAAGCCTTGAAAAGCCTGAGCTCTATAAGCTACAGCACCGCCATAGCTTCCAGGTCCTCTACCCAGGAGAGGATTTTCTTCAAATATTGCAATAGCAAGGTTCCATCGATAATTTCTGCCACCAATTTCACTTTTTTCCTGATATTGCTCGGTAAACAAATTGGCAAATCTTGTCCTGACGGGAGCTGAAAAGCTCGCAAGAACCAGAAGAACCACAAGGAAACCCAGCATCCATTGGGTTTTTTTGATGAGTATACCGAAAAGCATCAAGGCAGGCACCATAGCTACCCAGGCGGCTCGAGTCAAACTGGAAAAGACGCCTGCTGCAAGGATTAGAAAAATAATGCCAAAGATCAACTTATGAGAAAAAGGGGTATCCTTTCTAAAAAGAAAACCTAAAGCAATAGGGGCCAGCAAGATTCCATATCCTGCAAAAGCATTGGGACTGCCCAAAAAAGAAAAGGCTCTGGACAACCCCACCTCTAAATCTCTATCCAGCCAATGAGGGGGATTGGGAACGCCTGTAATATATTGATAAATACCATATCCTGCAGTAATGCTTCCTGCAACAAGTATGATCAGCAATAAGCCTCTTGTAGCTTTTTTTGAAATCGGCGCATTGAGTATAACCAGTAAAAACAGGAAACATTGAGTTACAGCGCGAATACCCTCAATGCCCTGCGCCAAAGTAATATGCGGGCTGATCAAAGTGGAAAGAAAGCCTAATACCACAAAAAGTACTACTGGGTAAATAATATGAGAGGTTTTAAAAGAAAAAGCCTGAAGCCGGACCTTGTGAATAAAGAGAAAAGAAAAAAGAACTATAAGGAATAACTCGTCCCACCAACCTCCGATACCGAGAGGATAAGTCTTGATGGCAAAATCAATAAAAACAAAAAAGGCCAGGGGAACAAGCAAAACTTCTACTCGTTTCCATGATGCATACAGATAAATAGAAATCAAAGCCAATGCTCCAACCAGCCAAATGTTGGAAAAAAAAGCCAACAATGAAAGCCCTATGCCAAAAAGGATTAGTTTAAAATCTGGATCTTTGGTTGTTCTCATGAG
>PXBT01000155.1 GCA_003566815.1 Caldisericota bacterium | reverse complement strand
TTGTGTAAAAATAGAGTATCCCAATGCTCTCGCTTCAAATCCTCCATCCAGGGATTCCTCTACAAGAAAAATAATTTCACTGCTCATTGCCTGGCTCCTTTTTTTGTATACACCAAACCATTGATACATTCATTCGCCACTCTTCATAAAATATTATACTTTAGCATGAGTTTTTTCTACTTTACAGGCAAATAGTTTCCATATACTGCATGTTTAATGCAGAATAAAGGTTCTAGTGAAAAAAAACGAATGGCTTCAAATTCTCCCCTCAAAGATGTAATCTTTTTTCAAGTTTTCCTCATGCCAAAGGGAGCGATCTTTTGCTTACAGAAATGGTAGCAGACGCTCTTAAAGGCAAAGGCCTGGAAAAAAAAGAGTTTGACTCTCTTTTTAAGCAAAACATGCTAAGCCCCGATGATACTGGGATGCATGTCATATCTGTGGGAAGGATACCTTTGTTGATAGAGGTACTTACTTCTAATTCAACCCCGAAGGATCAAGGATAACCCATCAGTCAGCATCCACCCTAAACAGTAAAGCACTATGGACATCTTTTGCAGAAGTTTTGCATAAGAGAAAAAGCTGATCTTGCACAATGATAAAATGTGCCTGTTCCACTTTCTCCTTAATGTTCAGCTTGGTTTTGATGCTACTCCCCTCCAAAGGATTTACTTTAGTCAGGATCAAGCTCTGCTCATCAAAAGCATAGTAGTGCTCCTGGTAAAAAGTATCAATTTTGCTTGAACGCTGAAAGGTTTTGTTGTAACCAGGGGGGGGAAAGCTGGGTCTTTTTTATGGTCTTGCCTGAAGAAAGCGAAAAAGTATTCAACCAATATTTTTCAGGGAAGTCTGTCTTGATTACCAAGGCATCCTGCATTTCATAAAACTCCATGCTATATCGCATGATCTGGTCTTCCAATATCCAAAGGGTTCGTCCAGTGTTCTGCTCGATGCAGTACAGGTCAAAAATATAGCCCATATCGTTTTTTTCTTTCCACAAAGGCATTAAAACCCATTCCTTTTCAGCGCCAGGCATAGCAATTCCAGCCCTGTTAGTTCCAGCTGGAAAGATGACTTCCTTGTAGGGAGCATGGGAATAATACTGTTTCCATTGTTCGCTCAAGCCAAGATCATCATTGAAAGAAAATCTGGCAAGATAAACTCCCTGGCGATCTTGAGCTTGAATAATCACTGCTTCATCCATCCATGCTACTCGTTTTCCTGGACAGTAAAGAGGCATGGTTTCCCGCCAAGCTTCGGGGTCATACTCTGCGATCTTTTCTTCCAATAGTATTTGGCCAGTGGAGGACACTATGGCTACATGATACAAGCTTTCTTTGGAATGGCGTGCCTGGATCACATGCAAAATACCATTTTTTTCATACAAATCCAGGAAAAAGAAGGGGATATCAGCGATTTCATCCTCAGATCTCTCTGGATACAGCCAAAGAACCTTACCTGAAGCATCCTGAGCGGTGATGCAAAGATCCCACAAGCCAGCCACCGAAGACCCTATACGATAAACATAGTTCTCGGTAACCAACTGAGGGGTATGATGAAAGGCGATATCGGCAGAGCTTATCAGATCAAAGGAAGGAATACTAAAAAAAGTACTGACAATCGAGCCAATACGGCTATTGGTGATGGCATCAATCACCAGTTTATCGTTAAAAACAAAGGGGGCTCCCTTCAAGACGTTCACGAATTCATTAGACAACCATTCATCATTACTGCGATCGATGAGATGAACTTTTCCACTCACGGGATCCAGTGTGATAAAAAATCCTTCCTGACTGAAAAGGTATAAGTAGGCATCATCATGAGTAAATTTTAGCTCATGGATGGAAGGAAGGGGAAGAATATTATTGGCTTCAAACATTAATGCAAGGGGTGTTTCAGCATTTGAGGGCAAGGTGGTTTTAAAATTTTGGCACGAAGATATGCTTATCAAAAAGCAACTAATGCAAACAAATACAAGGTATTGCTTTTTCATCATATGCCCCCATGAAGCTCAATAAAAGATTTGTTCAATAAATCAAATCAAGTAAATTATATTGTTTTTTTAAAATAAATCACTGTGCGTACCTGTTCTTGTTAGTGATATGGTTTTATTGTCTCTTTCAAGTTTATAAATAAGCAACCAATCAGAAGCAATATGGCATTCACGATAACCAAAGTATATGCCTGACAAAGGGTGATCTAAATTTTTTACAGGGAGAGGTTTATCATTAATAAGAAGACTAAGAATATTCTCAAGGAGTTTTATGTTATAGCCTCTTTTAACTATATTTTTGAAGTCTTTTTTAAATCTGCTGGAATATCTGATTTTAAGCATTTAGGTCTTCGATTAACTCTTCTATAGAGTCAAATGCCTTGCTCATGTTTCGATCATTGTTCACATCATCCATTGCAGACAAAGTTGTTTTGTTTGGCTTTTCAATGCGAAGTTCAAAAGGAATGCCTCCATATCGAACAGAATAACGAAGAAACATATTTAATGCAGTAGACATATTCAGACCCAATTCAGAAAATAGATCTTCAGCTTCACGTTTCAATTTTTCGTCAACACGGACATTCAAGTTTGTTGTATTTCCCATAGCAAACACCACCTTTCTGCATAAAAATATACTATAAAATATAAAAATGTAAAGTTATATCATTAATAAACTTTACTTTGTCATTATAATGATTACTTCATAGAATTCCCCGCTTTTTATAAAAGTGCTTTTGAAGTAAGTCAGTGCCGTTATTTATTTTAGCAGTCTCAGAGAATGAAATCGAGATAGTTTTCTGAATCAATAACCTCTACAGGTTCGTCAGGATAGTACTCTTTCCAGGTTTTAAATTTGGTTTTTTTTTGGATTTTGTACTTGAATTCATAGCCAAACAATCCTCCACTACGCTCTTCAATCAGATCTATCTCTTCTCCATCCCAGGTTCTCCAAAAGAATATGTTGGCATTGATTTCATTATGGGATCGCTTTTTGAGTCTTTCCATAAATAGGAAGTTTTCCCAAAGCATCCCGATATCGTTACGAAGTGGCAAGGAATTGAAATTGGAGATGAGCGCATTTCGAACACCATTGTCATAAAAGTAAAACTTACGCATTTTCGTTATTTCTTTTCTTAGATTCTTGCTAAATCCACGAAGTCCATAAATGATGAAGGATTTTTCCAGCAGGTCAATGTATCTGGCGACTGTTTTAGCGTTAATTCCTAAATTTCGGCTCAATTCTGACAAAGAAACCTCTCCGCCAATCTGAAAAGCAAGGGATCGCAGTAAATCCATAAGCACCTGAGAATTTTTTACCTTATCCATTTCCAGGATATCTTTTAATAGGTACGAATGAGCAAGCTCCTTTAAATAACCTTCTTTTTCTTTTTTCTTCTGAAGGGTAATGACTTCAGGGTAACTACCATACAATAGATAAGTTTCCAGGTTTTTTTTCATTTCAAAGCGGTTATGGTTTGCATAAAGCTCTTTCTGAGAAAGCGGAAACAAAAACAGGGTTTTTTTTCTACCTGTAAGGGGCTCGCCAACTTGCCCCATGAGTTCAATCGAAGAAGATCCTGTGATTAAAAAAAAGGTCTTGGGTAAAGCATCCACCAACATTTTTAAACCCAGCCCAACCTTGGCGATACGTTGAGCTTCATCAATAACAATAAGGCTGTTTCCTCCAGCATAATCAAGGAGTTGAGCTTTACTCTCTGACAAAAAAACGTTTCGTATTTCAATATCATCTCCTGTATCGTAACGATAGCTACCACGGTAGGACTGTAGAAATTCTTCAATAAGAGTAGTTTTCCCAACCTGCCTGGGACCATAGAGGATAAGTACTTTTTTAAAAGCTAAATACTGCTCCAGGTTTTGATAGTGTCTTGTAATCATCATATTACTATTATATTAAATACTCTAAATATTGCAATTTGGAGTATTTTGTCTACTCTAAATCTTGAATAATCGGTCATTCAATAGACCTATGAGTCGTAGCAACGGGGGCTGCATCTCCATTCATTTTCCTACTCCCAGCTTACCAGGATGCGTTGTTCAAAACCATTCCAGTCTACTTGGGATCCCAAGTTTATGGGAGGGATATGGTGTTGATCTCAATCTCTATTACAGCTTGATGAATCTCATCCTTGGGAATAGTGATTTTTGCCAGTTTTTTGCCACTAATGCGATCAAAGGCTATGAGTTCATTGCGATCAAAATGTGCTATCAACTTATCGGCGGAAATGGATAGATGGGAGAACCACCACAGATCTTCTGTAAAATAGGAAGAACGAACAGGTAGTTTTTTACTGGGAAAATGTTCCCATTGTTCCAGGTCGATTAGCAGAGGGCTTTCTGCAGCCGACACAAGAACAGCTTCATCCTGGATAGGGTTTAATTGGAATGGATGAACGGAAGAAGAAGGAAAGCAAGCTATTTTACAGGTCAATTGAAATAAAACAAGAAACCCAATAAGAACTTTTACATTCATCATCAACTCCATTCTCCTTCGCTTCATTAAGATTTTGTTTTTCTCTTATGCCTGAATACCCAAAATGCTATGAAGATTACCAAAACAGGAGCAAGGAAAATTAGTAACCACCAGGGGAAGTTATCTGTTTTATTAGATGGGGGCGTGTCCATGTTTTTTTGAAGGGGATCTTCTGGTAGCTCGCTTGCTATCAACTGCACTTCGGTTTCGATTTCCTCCACTTGATTTTCTGTATCAGCATAAAACAAAGAAATCTGACCTTCTGAGGATATTTGTATTATTCCTCGGTTTCCATGCTCATTTAATCTTGAGAATAGGTAGGCATCATCTTCATGAGTATAGATGTCCCAGGTATATAGTGAGGTAACTTTACTTTTTTCGGTGCCATCCTTCCGAATGCGATAGACTTCTATTGGCAGTTGATCAGGGATATAGTAGATCCAATTTTTGCTTGGATTGTATGTTTTCAATGGCTCTTCGACCATAACTATTTCACGATGACCCTGATAATCCATGCGATATAGGTGTTTTGCTTCATTTAAAAAGTAGAGGTGTTCGGGGTCAATAATCAAATCTCTGGCTTTTCCTTCTCGCAAAACCTTGTAATCGTTTCCATCGATGCCTACTTGGATGATATTCCCATCCACTGCTCGAGCATAGTATAGATAATTATCCTTCATATTCAGGCTATAACTATGATCTTTGCTGATACCAAAACGATCTCCTGTGAAAAGATGCTGTTTAAAAATCTGAAAACCCCGTGCTTTGGTAGAAAAATAGATCCAGGGTTCCTGCACCAAATAAGAAGCTGGAAAATCAAGGATTTGTCTGGATGTTGTACTATCCCAGGGATCCAAAAAGAGGGTACCAGTGTAGATGGAGGCTCGATTGACATAATCCTGCCTGTACAATAAACCTTGAGAAGTGTAGCGGATATCATACCAAAGAGCCTCATCTTTGACAAGCTCTTCTTCATCAGAAACCAGGGACTTGCGGATGATCTTGCCACTAAATATTCCATCGGAATACAAAAAATACATCTGATCCTTATGAAAACTTATGTGCCCCCTTGAGTTTCGGTAAGGAATGAGCGCTTGAGGGCTTGCATCCAGTTCTTCGGTGTGGACCTGAGTTGCAGACTTGCTTTCGATTAGCCCAAGAAAGTCCTGATGGGTATTATCAGCTGGGCTATAAAACATCCATTTCCAGTTTTGCCTATAAAAAACATGATCCAAAGCTACATGAATTGGCCCGTCAGTGTTGGATGCCAGTAGTTCCAGGTGGTCTCCATTTGAGTGGATACGATATAGGGTGAATGAATCTGCAGGGTAAGCATATTCAGGAAGATCTGGGTCAGGAGCTTCCGTGACCGAAAAGTAAACCCAGGGTTCAAGGACATTGATATACTTGATATTATTTAGCTGGCTTAAACGAGTCCTGTTGCTTCCATCTTTTTTCATGCGATACAGAGCATTGCTTTCTTTTGAATGCAGGTAGCAGATCCAATCGCCTTCCACCAGAAGGAAGCTGGCAGGGTCAGAACCAATCTGTCTTGCATCTGTTCCATCTCGCTTGCAATACATGATAAAAGCTTCATCATCCAATCCTTGCGTGAAAAAAAAGCCTTCGGGTGCAAGATTCAGTTGATGAATCAAAAAGGTATAGCTTTGACCGGAGGAATGCATAGATGAAGGGTAAACAGA
>PXBT01000205.1 GCA_003566815.1 Caldisericota bacterium | reverse complement strand
CCGGGGCCTCTTTATCAATACAGGAGCTATCCTCCTGAAGATTATGTTTCTCCCACGATACGAGCCACGCAGTCCCAGCCTTTGGGAAGTCACGATGCAGTATTACTTGCAGTGGACGCTGGAGGGTTTTTTAGAGCCAGGTATGAGTTTACCATTCAAGTGGTACCCCCACAGCCTGGATTTTCTGTTTCTGTCCTGCCTTCCACGAGACAATTTCATGCAGGAGAATCTGTTTGTTTCAATGTCAATATAGAGACTCGATTTGGCTTTGAGGATAATGTGATCATGGGTTTGTTTTGGACGGAAGAGCCTCCGCAGAATGATAGCGAGTTTGAGTGGAGCGACAGCACCTATCTCTTCGATCGACTGGATGAGAATATAGTTGAAGTTGTCACAAGAAGAGATATGGGTACGCAATATCAGTTTTGCCTGCATACGGAAAAAACGATTAGTCCGGGCAATTATCAATTTATGATATTGTTTTTCTCCAGCGTTGATACAAGAACAGCAATGGTTAATGTGAGAATACTACCTCCTCAGCCTACATTCACTATCACTTCCATGCCTCTTACAGGAAAAACAGTACCAGGTGGAGTTGTCCGATATCATATTGAAGTCGAGAGTGTGGATAATTATGTTGGACCGGTCACGCTCTTTATTGAAAATCTACCCTCTACGGTTGAATTGGTCAGCCTGAGCCCTTCCACAGTTAATCTGAGCCTTGGTCAGCCTGTTGCTCATGCTGAACTGGTGTTGCAGACTTTCTCTGCCACCTATGCTCCTCACCGACCCACCAACTTTTTTGCCCGAGTCATCAACAGGTCGGTGATTAATCTTTCGTGGGAATCCTCACGCAGAGGTACCCATGAAATTGCTGGCTATGAAATTTGGCGAGGACCCAATCAGCATATAGAGCGAGCCAACAGGATTGCGACCGTGGGACCCAATGAAGTCACCTATGATGATGCTCAGGGAATAGAAAGCGGTCGTAGTTATTATTATTTCCTTCGCGCTTTTGATAATCAGGATCCTCCCAATTATTCAGATTTTGCTCCTTCCAATGAAGCCAGGGTTATGCGCACCGGCAACATGGATCAGGCTCGTCCCCAGTCTGTTGTAGGCACAGGAACCTTGCCGGGATATTATACCTTTTTGGTTTCAGGTCAGGGGCTTGGTTATGATGATTTTGGTCAGCAATTTCCTATCACTGTAGCCGCAAACACTAATTTGATGGTTTATAGAGCTGTGGACGACATGAAAACTCCAGGATTTGATCTTTGGGGCATCATGTTGCTTCTTGCTGGTCTAATGGGTTTTGTATTTCTTCAACAAAAGAAAAAACGATGGGAAACGAACTGAAATACAGGAAATAGTATTTAGTGACTACCCTTGTTAAGATAAAAAACGGATGGGCTGAAAAAGTTAAGGCTCATCCGTTTTATCTTTTTTTTGTATTATTTTTTGTCTTGCTTTTTATTTTTCAGCTCATTACTCATATTTCTTTTATAGCTTATCCTCTTACCTGGATCACCACTCACGCCACCTGGTATGTATTATTGATAACAGGACTTCCTGTAACTATGGAAGGGGTTATCATCAGCACGCCTCGCAATATAAATATGGAAATCATATACGAATGTACAGGAATTTATGGCATCATTGTATATCTCTCTGCAGTTTTAGCCACTCCAAAAGTTTCCTGGACAAAAAAATTGATGGGTTGCTGGCTGGGGTTGATCATTATCTGGTTGATGAATATTGTGCGCCTTGTCACCATTTATTGGGTAACTTATGAATATCCCCCAGCTTTTGATTTTATTCATACCTATTTTTGGCAATTATTTCTGATTGTTGTGGTTATATTGGTGTATGCCGTTTGGTTTAAAAAAAATGGATCCAGAGCATTCTCAAAAAAATAAAACTCTGCCTTTGGCAGTTAAAATAATTCTTTTTTTTCTTGGTTTTGCTTTCATTTTAGCAATCTTATTCTTATTATGGTATCCAATAGCTCCCTATTATTTATTTGCAAGATATTGGGCAGGATACAAGCTTCTTAATCTGGTTGGATTTTACCCACCATTTACTCCTTCTGCCAACCCTTACATTCAGGGAGAATATTTTTCGTTCCTCCCTTTCTTATCCCTTATGATTTGCACCTACAAGAAAAAAGTACTAAAAGAATGGAAAACATTGCTCGTCGTTTTTATTTTAGTCGTGCTCATGGAAATCACTGGAAAGTTTTTTGAAAGGTTTCATCAGTTGAGGCCTCAATATATCACCTATGTACTTTCTATTTTTTTACTTGCAAGTGCTCGAGTGGCTGTTCCTTTTTTGGCATGGTGGCACTCTATGGAAAAAAATAAAATACATCTCTTCAATTAAGAGCCTCATCGTTTTTATCTTTTATTAATCCTGAACCAAAAAGAAAACCTTTGGGTATTTCTTTATGTTATGAAAATGGCTTTGAAAAGGAAAGGCGGATAGTCATGAAAAAAATAAGCGCCATAATAGTAGCTTTCTTGATGATGATAACATCTTGGGTAGGTTTGATGCCTCTTGAACATATAAAGGCTTCCACGCAAATAAACAATGCTGTATTTGTTGCAGTTCGCTGGGTTCCGGTAGGATATAATCGTGATGGATCAGCGCTTTCTTCTGCAAGGCTGTTTCCCTGGCAGAGAATCAACCAGGAAGTATGGGGCTCCAATGCTTATCCAATGCCACGCCCCAATGCGCCTCGACCCGCAACTCAGGCAAACTCATCAAAACCTTTATTTTACACAGAAGTCTACTTGGATGTAACTCCTGCAGGCGGCCAGTCACAATTGTCCAATCATTGGTATATTGTGATGGATGATGCAGGTCAGATATGGTTTGATCAGGATGGAAGATTTCAGGATTCCAGAGAATCTGGTTTGCCTCTTGATCGATGTGATCCTAACACAGGAAAGGTGGATCCAACAGGTTTTAATAATACGATGGGTCCCTACATGATTGGAGATTATATTCATTTTGATCATTCCAAAAAGTTCCCCTTTTCACCTCGCGGAACTTTGGGAGATTTTCCTGTTTTTGAGGGTGATTACACAGGAAGATTGTTTGGGCTGGGGCAGGCAGAGCTGGGCGACAGCCAGACCAGAGTGCTTTTAATGTCAGAGGTTTTGTTTGCGGGTTGTGACCAAACACGCTACAACTTATCCGTTCAAACAGACTTATGGCATGGCGTACAGCCTTCAGTGACTGCAGCCAGGCTATATTCTTCATTTGGTGATATTAAAATGAATGCGCAATCAGTTCAAAGAAGCACAGCTCTCGGTACAGGAGGAACAAATTTTTTTCCCCCTGCAACTACTTTTCATAATGTTCAAATTCGACATCGATCCTATATTGGAGTACAAATATGGAAAGATGATGGCGTTAATGTTAACCTTGCAGGGTCTGGAAATACCAACCCCAACAACTTATCTGACGATTATGTCCCCGGGCATTCAGGAGAATAATTTCTGGGCATGGTTAACCAGGAAACGGACACAGACGCTTTTTTGCCTCTCGAGTCCATGCCTGAACGAGTGAAATTTTATTCAACCACTTCAGTGGAACGGTTGGGATGCGGATCGGCAATATATGAAGACAGAGATGAAGATGACATGGTTTCTGCGGGAGATCGAAGAGTTAATCATGTCCGACTCAGCATAGGCGGCGTAGTGATTGACTATCCTCCCGAGAGCATTGTTGCTGAAGGTGATGCTGATGTGGGGCTTCCATTGTATTCCATGACTCAGGAACGATATTTTGATGCGAATCAGGATGGGATCTTTAGTTATGGCGATTTTATATATTGGGATGCAGATAACAATTTTCAGGTGAGCAATGGTGACATACGATTGACGGAAGTTAATTACAGGGGAAAAACTTATATGTGCGGAAGCCAGATCATTTTGGGTGATGTCTGGACTCATGAAAATCCTGTAACAGGAATAACCATGGGCAGAAACGGTGATTTTCGCTGTATGGATATTGTAGTGCTGCCTGGGCACTCCAGAGTGCAGGCAAGGGTTCATCCTCCTCTGCGAGTGGAGCAGACGTCAACAATCCAGGTTCAACTACCGTCACCCCCGAGACCGGGAGAAAAGGCTTATATTGTGCTAAGAACCCCTACAGGAAATGATTTTATTCGTGAAATCAAAGGCAACCAAACGATGCATACATTTACATATACCCCTTATGAGGGAACTTGCTCAGCTTTGGGTATCCATGAGCCTTTAATGTTGGAAATATATAGGGATCTGGAAAAACAATCCACAGGAAACCAACCTTCGGATGGAAAGTATGGTCATTGGAACATCAGCACCAATGCTTCGCTTGACATCATGCGAAATCAATATGACTGCAAGATGATTGATGTGTTAAAAGTAATCCCTGAAGAGATATATGGCAGATTGAATGTTACCTGCCTGAGAAATGTGGGCTCAAGATTTCCCAATTTGATCATCAAGCTGATGAATGCGGACAATCCTGATGATGTGAATGATCCGGCTCACATGGCCATATCTTCTCTTCCCGAGCGAAATATTGTGGCAAATTATAATGCAACAGGAGCAGGAATAGATTATTTTTTCACAGCAAAAGATGCAATGGGCAATCGATATATAGTGCAGGTGAATAGAGATGCCTCCTACCTGGTATGGAAATGGAAGGATAATCCCAGCCCCACGCCAGGAAGAGGAATGGTGGGCGTCCTCGACTTGGAGGATGAGGTCATAGGTCCATTTTCCTCAATAAATGGAATCCCCTTGACTAATGGTCGTTTTGAAGATAAAGATTGCTCGGATAGCCAAAGAGAGTGTTCAGCTTGCACGACAGGTCGTCTTCCGCCAATGGGACGAATCACCAAAGGGGATACTTTTGGTATATTTGATGGTACTTTTGGGTGGATTGAAACCGATGGCGTACCAGTTTTTGTGACTGCGCACGGACATGGTTTGATCGGCGGAGATGGTGGAGAAATTCCTATAGCAGTGATACCGAGAGACACCAGCTCGGATTTGATGGTAAGAGTTTTTACACATAATGCGGTCTATGATTATAATTCAACTATTCGTCATCCCCCTTATTTTATAACCAACGAATCTCCTGGGATAAATTATTGCGGCATAATACCCATTGGTTGGCAGTCTTCTGACCCGCCTCCCTCTCCCCCACCTCCGGATGATCCTCCTCCTCCCTCTCCCCCTCCCCCAGGAGGTGGCGGCAATGTGGTTTTCAGTGAGATGGTAGTTGTAGATCATGCTTTGCGGTTATCCAAAGTTCCCTATACTCAAAATATCAGACCTGATTATGACCCTGTATTGCGACACTTAATCAGGGATTTCAGGCCTTATCCCGGCGGGCAGACTCATACGGGAAGAGCAGGCACTCATCAGCGCGAAGGAAGAAATGCCTACCCTGCTCAATGGGAAAATATGTTTGTCAAGCTGGGTACTGAGTTTTTCCCCATGAGTGATTATGGCATCTTTTTTGTTTTGCGTGATGCTCGTGATGGAGGATTGGTTCATTTTGAAGCTCAGGATAGAAGCAAGCGTATTGCTCGAATTGATATTCGCGGGCCTTTCAAGGTTCCACATTTTCCTCTATCGGGCACTACCTTTGGAGGATTAAGAAATGTTCCCATCACTTATGACTATTCAGGGCATATCACTATTGATTCTGGTAATTACAAAGATTACGAACTGACAGGCGCTGATTGGACGAATGTAATTAATCCAGGCAAAAGAGAACAGGTAAGATATTCTGATCCATCCAACAGCTATCTTTCATTTAGCAGAAGATTGAACTATCAAGGTATTCCCCGAGTCATCGTGATCGATGAGTTGATTCCCATTGCCAATGGAAGAATAAGCATTGAAGTCACCACTGCAGATGGCAGGAGGTCTGTGCTGGTTGATTGTTGTGATGTGCCTGTTGAAGGCATTCCTGTACAGGGATTGGAGTTTTCCAACCTTACTGGAGGCATTGAACTGGGACAGGACAGTCAATTTTCAGTTACAGTAAAAGAATACACGACTATACAAAATGTTCGATATGCCAACGATGCATTGGTTTTTATCTGGCAGGATAGAGGAGTGCGTTCTGCTCATGGTGGTCATTTGATCGGAGCTGGAGACGGCTGGGTGACAGGGGCGCCTGAGTCATCCGTAGGAACTGGTCGTTCTACTGCTTATTCTCCACGCGATGATTTGAACGGAGACGGGAAAATATCTTTTAATGACTGGGAAACTGAAATTATTGGCACTTATGATCTGGCTACCAATACATGGTTTGGCGGGGTGATTGACGCTCGCACTTTTCAGGTTAACAATGGAGTCTATACTTTCAGACTTTCCAAAGAACATGGAAATGTTGTGGATACAGTGGGGATTGATTTTAATGAAAACAATATTATCGATACCAATGAAATACTTCCCGTCTTGCTGACTGCCTATAAATATGGCGACGACAACAATGACCGCGCTTTTACTCCTCTTTACCCCAGCCCTATTGACAATAAGATGTTTTCTCATGAAGTTTATCTGGCAGGTCAAACGATTATTCCCATTGGGTTTAGTAGTGGTCCTGCCAATGATTTGGTGGTTACAACCGAGCCTTCTTCGCTTGTAGCGGGAGTTAGCCCTGAGCAGGTATTTAATGGTGACCCCTTTACTGTTATTGTAAAGCGAGAGGATGGCAGTCCTGTAGATTTGACGCGAAATGGCGCATTAAGTGTTCGAGAAACTGCTGCATTGTTTTTTGATGATCGCCCTCAGACTTTGCCTGATTATTATTGGCTGAGAACTGACCTTCAGAATGTTTCCAATGATTTTGCCTCCAATGAAAAATTATTTGGCGCTTCCAACTTAATTCAATATGATTTTTCACAGGCTCGACAGGGAATTTATCGTTTTAGAAATTTTGTTGCCAACGATGCAGGATCTTTTCGACTTCGAGTTTTAACCCATGACAGAAGAAGCTTTGGAAGCACAGAAGTAAAAATAGAGCATCCTTCCATTCATTATACAGTTTATGACATGGAGGGAGAAAAAGTACAGTATCCCGTGGTGGGAGGAATGTATAAAATTAAAGCTCAGCTTCAACATCATGATGGCAAGAACAAGATGGGTCAGGGATTACATTTTATGCCCTATTTGACTGATGGCTTAACTTCCGATAAAGATACTGTTTCCGGCTATTTTGGCTATACCTTGCAACCTGAATTGAAGCCCGAAGATATCTTTTCTGTTGATCAAAGCTATGTTACCTTGTTTAATAAGGACAAACGAAGACTCAATCAATCGGATTGGTTTGGAAACGGTTGCATCTATAATCATCCCTACCAGGGCTATTATTGGTTGAGCGACAGGAACTCGGATGGAAAAGTGGATCATAGAGACGCTTTCAAGACTTCCAACGGCACAGTTGAGTTTTATATGCCAGTAACACATGCCTGGCAAGTAGGTTCTTTGATAGGTTGGAATAACCTGATCACTGATCCGGGACTTTCTGATGTGGCCGGTGCAAGACCAGAGGATCATGGCAATACGCTACAAAGAAGGTTCAGGTCTGATGGAGTATTTCATACGGATTGGTTTGGGTTCAGCCCAAAAACCATTCAATTTCATCAAGCTGTCATTGAGGTTAAAGATCGCGACGGATCAGCATTGTCTAATGATTTTTATAATTTTGACAATCCTGACTTGATCCTGGGCAAACAACATGAACTGATGTTTATACTGGATGAAAGTGCGCCCTATTTAAAAGGCCTGGCTTTTTACGAACAGGACACCTTGCTAAAAACAGTCATGACAGAAGGAGATGAGCGAACCTTGATGGTTGACTTGACTCCAGGCAATCCAGGAGAAGCAGTGATAGAAGTTAGAGGTATACTGGATTTTGACCCATGGATAAAAGACCCCATTGAAACCCTTGACAGTCTGTTAATGATGGATGTGGTTCAAACTGCAAATTTAGAAATTTTACAGGGGCACTACCTTTACACTGATTTGCGATCTGAAATTGTCGTGCAAGCCACTGATTATACGGGTGAGCCCATTAGGAATGATACTTTGATCATCCAGGGCAGTCAAAATGAGTGGAAAAAAGAATTGGATAGCCAGGGAAGAGCAAGTTTAAGGATTATTCCTGAAGTTGCTGAAAATCTGAGCTTGACCCTCGAAAAAACCTATGTGCCTTATGCTCAGGTGATAAGAGTATGGGATTCCAACCTGCCTCCTGCAATTGAGCTTGACGAATATCCTCTTGTCACCTCTGAAAAAGAATGGTCTTTTACTGGCTGGACATGGCCTGGAGCTCACTTAACTGCCAACGATCAGTCTGTTGAGGTAGGATTGGATGGTAAATTTTCTGCAAAAATCAGTTTGGTTGAAGGCAAGCAGGAAATTGTTTTTCGATCCACGCATCCTCGTGGTCGATCGGCTACGGTTAAAATCGACATTGAAGCAGTTTGGACAGGACCTGTGCTGAAGGTTGATCCTTTTCCTGATGATTTGGTTGATATAGAGACTTATACCGTAACAGGAAGTGTTGAACCTTATGATGCACAGGTATTTGTTAACGATGAAAGAGCTGAGGTAATGGAAGGCAAATTTTCTGCTGAAATTCGAGTTGAACCTGGAGTAAATTCAATCAATATTCGTGCCGTTAATGCTTTTGGCCATGAATCTTCAGCAGTTTTTGAACTGAAAATTTATGAACAAACTGTAATAGTATTGACTATAGGAAGAATGTCCATGATGGTCAATGGAAAAACAATAACGCTTGATGCTGAACCTTTTATCCGGCATAGTCGTACGATGGTGCCTGTAAGAGCAGTTGCAGAGGCTTTTGGTGCCGTTGTAAACTGGGAGTCAAGAAGCGAAACTGTGGAAATTGAACTGGAAGGTCTTTTCATTTCGATGCAGATTGGTAATCCTGTAGCTATGGTGGGTAACAGGGTTTTTCGGCTTGATTCTCCCCCAGTGATCCATCGAAATAGAACATTTGTGCCTATTCGATTTATAGCTGAGGCTTTTGGATCTATTGTGGAATGGGATGCGGAAAATGAAGTGGTTACGATTGAGCGTTTAACTTTACCGCAGTCGTAGAAAATTAATTTTTCGTTAATAAAAAAACCCTCCTGCTGAGAAAAGCAGGAGGGTTTTTTTATTTATATGACAAATGAAGCTAAATGCTTCTACCCCAGTTGTAAGCTAAAAGAATCAAATCCAATCCATCCACTACTCCATCATTATTAAAGTCAGCACGAGGATCGTAGTTGGGATCTCCTTTTCTTGAACCAAAAGCTCGGGAAAAGAGCACCAGATCTTCTATATCAACCCTTCCGTCTCCATTGACATCTCCAGGCAAATATAAAGTTACAAGCGCTCTCATACTCGATCCTTTTGAAGGAATAATGTCCAGATTTTTATCTCTTGCTATGGTATTTTCAATATATAAAACTGTTTCGCCCTGATTGATGCCTGACATCATAATTTCCACCACTAAAGCATCGCCTGATAAAGCCTCATCTGATGGAATAGTAACCTTGATGACAGCAGTGCCTGCTGTTTGGTTGATTTCGTGAATCAAGGTACCCCCAACGGAGGGATGAGCAATAGATTCATTGAGATGAATGCTGGAAATTTTAGCCAATACAGGGTCCCATCGGAAAAGAAACTCGATATAAGCAACATTGCGAGCATTCATAGCCCTGATTTCTATGGGAGTATCATGATCTCTTTTGATTTGAGGAAAATGAGGAGATACTTCCAAAGAAAGGTATCCATCTTGAATAGACATAACCTCAACACGAAAATGAACAGTACGAATTTTTCCTCCACCTCTGCCCTGAAGGCTGATGGAATAGGTTTCATCCGGCGATGTCTCAAGAGCAAATAGTTCAACCAGGACTTCCTGCCCTGAATCTCCTGGTTTTAAGGTTGCTGGTTTTATTTCAGCATGTAGGTTGGGGGGAAGGTTTAGAAGAGAAAAAGTAATGGGAGCGTTCCAATTTACACTCAGGGTAGGCTTGAATGAAAAGGATTTGTAGGTTCCTGCGGTCATGGTAACCAGAAGATTGGGAGGAAAGTTAAAAGAAAAGTCTCCCTGTTCCTGTATGATGTTAAGATTAACTGTAATCCTTTTGGTGGTTTTTTGCGCTCTTCCAGTAATACGAAATTCATGCTCGCCCACAGGAGTATCTACATTGGTTGAAATGGCAAGCAAAGCTTTTTCTCCTGGTCGAATAGAAGGGGGGCTGAGTTCTGCATTTAAATGAGCGGGAAAATCTTCTTTGCCAAGTGTTATCAACTCATTAAAGCCATCCCAGCCTTCTGCGGATATTTCAAAAACTGCCTTTTCTCCGGAGTATATGGTTTCTATGTCCGGACTGACTCGGATAGCAAAATCTCCTGTAAGGGTTTCATAGATTGAAACGGAGAATATGATGCTTTCTCGTTTGCCTCCGCCATCACCCTGGATTGTCATATCAAATTGTTGAGGAGGGACGGTTGGGGGAACCTGGATTGACATGGTTGTTACTCCCGGCACGGAAATGGTACGAGGGTTGAAGACTACATTAATGTGGTCTGGCAGCTCACTGGTGACTGAAAAAGTAACAGGTGCGTTAAAACCACCTGAAGTTTCTATGGATAACCTTGTGCTAACAGTAGAGCCTGCATTAATTTCTTTGGCGCTTTCATCTGTTTTAATGGAAAAGCTTCCAGGAGCAACATTTTGAACTCTTAGATCTATACGGGTTGTTCTTCGGTGGGTGCCACTGCTTCCGACAATTACAATGGAATGAGAACCGATGGGAGTATGAGGGGCAAGAGATAACCTCATAGTGGTTGTGCCTGGAAATTGAGATAGTTCGTCAGGGAAAAATTCAACCGAAACTCCCTGAGGAAGATTGGTGGCGGAAAATTGAACAGGGAACCTTAAAGGAGAGTCTGCTTTGACCTCTATGTTAAATTCAGTGGATTGACCCTGGAAAATATTGACCAATTGTTTTTCCGGGACAAGGGTGAATAAAATACTGGAGCTGAAAGCATAGAGCTTTCCACTGTTGGTGCCTATCAAAATAACGCCCCGACCAACAGCTGGACTTCCTTGAATATCTGCATCCAGCACTTCTCTAAAAATTAAGCTTCCATCTCTACCCACTATATTAAATGATTTGTCTTTGGCCCCAAAAAGGATTTTGTCATCAGCAATCACTGGAGATGTTGTTGCTATGCCTCCACCAGCACTATAGCCCCATAATTTCTCTCTTTTCTCGGTATTAATGCGAGCAAGTTCAGAAGCTCGAACCTGACCTCTTTCATGCACATTCAAGACATAAACCGATTCATCTTTTTCGTTTAGTGCCGCAGTAGAAGGAATTTCAGCAGCGGTTAACATCTGCCATTTTGCAGTACCATTGAAATTGATACGATAAAAATATTGGTTTTCTCCAGCTCCGCCAATATATATTCCTCGCTCGCCCACCGTGGGAGATGCTTTAAATCTTGATCTAAAGCCGTTAAAAGACCAAAAAGGAAGACCGTTGGTGGAAGAAAGAGCATGCACATGATGATCATATGAGCTGACATAAACGCGATTGTTGTAGTAGGCCGGAGAAGAATAAACAGGTCCCTTTAATTCGCTTACCCATCGTTGCTCACCTGTTGCTATATCCAAAGCATAAACCCGATTGTTTTCACTGCCGATATATACTTTTCCATCACCAACTGTTGGAGAAGAGCGAATACTTGAACCCAAATTTCTAAACCAGTGGGGTCTGCCTGAATTAATGTCAAAGCAAAAGAGAAGACCATCCAGAGTGCCAACAAAAAGTTTGTCTTCATGAACGCGTGGACTTGAAATCCAGGAAGGCGGATCTTCGGAAGTTTCTTTGCCTATCTCCGGAAGAGGCTTGGAAGAAAGACCCAGGAAATAGTCCCACTTCTTATCCCCGGAGCGGATATCGATTGCATAAAGTCTCATTGCATGATGTCCTGAATCTCTTCTTCGTTCTGAAGTGAAATATGCGGTATCTCCTACAATTGCAGGCTGACTTCTTATAGCTCCCTCTGCTTGAAAAATATATCTTGTTTCAAGCGAACTGGCTATTTCTTCCTGGGTATAGTTGATGAGTTGATTATTGTTGCCAAAACCCTTCCAGTCATGGCGAGTGATGCCTTTCACCACCAGAGAGGCTCTTCCAAGCTCTCTTTTGCCGCCTCCTGTACCCTGGACAGCAATAGGATAGCGATCAGGGTTGACGGTTATATCAACCAATACTGAAAGATTGGTGATTCCTGGAACCTCCACCCTGCTTTCCTGAAAACTAAACTCAAAACCAGAAGGAGGTGAAAGAACAGACAAATTGACTGTGCCTTTAAACTGATCTCTGGTGCCCACCTCGACCTGGAAAACAATGGCATTGCCTGCATCTATTTCGGTATTCTGGGGAGTTAACTGAATGTAAAAATTACCTTCCTGAATTTTTTCCACTTCTATGGTGATGCGTACTCTTCGAGTTCTACCAGCTGTTTCTGCAATTACAAAGAATGAATGAGTGCCTGGTCGGACATCTTTTGAGGAAGTTATTCTCAGATTTGCCTCTCCCTGACCCTCGGATAATCTTATAATATTGGGACTGATAATAGCTTCAAAGCCCAAAGGCAGGCTGTCAGTTCTTAACATTACATTTTGAAAAATGCTTCCTGAGGCTTGTATTCTTAATTTAACATTGGTTTCTTCCCCTTGATACAAGCTAAGCTCTGAGGGCTCAGCGTTGATGGAAAAATCGATATTATCCGCAAAAGCAATAATGTTGTTGGTTTGAGTTACAATCAGCTTATTATTTACAACAGCAGGCGATGTCAGCATTTCGCCTCCTGCAGAATATCGCCACTTTGCCTCACCATGAACATCAAGAGCATAGATATTGCCATCGGTGGAAGTGACAAAAATATGATCACCTGCAACAGCTGGAGAAGAAAGGATTCTTCCTCGAGTTGAGTAGCGCCAGCGAACTCTTCCGTCAGCTCGACCTATAGCCAATACTGTGCTGGCATCAGTACCAATATAAATAAAATTGGTGGTTACAGCCATAGATGAAGAAAAGTTGCCCGTAGGACCTGTCCTCCATATGATTTCACCTGTATAAGCATTGACAGCAAAGATTTCTCCCAGGTTGTTGTGCGACCGTGAAGCCACATATACTACACCATCATAATAGGATGGCGAAGATCGAAATTCACTGGGACTTTCAATGGGGAGGTCAACTTGAAACAATTCTTCATGGCTCTCATAGTCAAAGGCATACAATCTTCCTCGAGAGGTGACGGCAAATACTCTGTTGGCTCCCATAACAGGAGCGCTGGTAACAGGAGCATTAAGAGCTTTTTGCCATAGTTGATTGCCATTAATATTGATGCAGTAAAAAATATCAGAAGAAGCTCCTACAAAAATCTTGCTTCCATAAACCAGTGGAGAATGAGTGGTAAACTGACCAAATGCTGCAAATTCCCATAGTTTGTGACCCTCGGTGGAATAGGCATATAGATAGGAAGGTCGATCGGAAGCACCTCCGGTAACGAAAAAAATTCTGTCACCGGCAAGGGTGGGAGCACCAGTGGAAAGAGGAAAGTTGGTAAAAGTATCACTTTCCCATCTGCTTTGCCCGCTTTCGAGATCCAATGCATAAAGCTTTCGATTGTCTGCAGCAATATATACCGTATCTCTACTTACTACGGGAGAACTTGAAATGGAACTGCCAGCTCTGAATCTCCATTGCTCAAGTATTGAATCCAGATTTAGCTCTACGGGAGTGTGACTGGTTCCAGCTTCATCTTTTCTAAAACCTGGCCATTCAAGTTGTGGATTTTCTTCTGCCGAAACAGAAGAGGAAGATGCTGGAAAAAGAAAACCAGGAATTATGAGGGATAAAACCAAAATAAAAGCAATCCATCGGTTCTTAAGATGATTCATGTAGTTTCACCAACTTTCTCATACTTGATGCTGATTTGTCAGGATCAGGAAAAATTATGCGAACACTTTGGGTTTGAGGGTGCCAGGTTACTTTTGATCCCAGTTTTTCAGCTATAAAACGGATGGGTACAAAAGTTCGACCAGGGGGTCTGATCACTGGAGGCACATCAAGTTCAATGATATTATTATCAACCAGGGCTTTATTCAAGCCAATCCATAGGACAATTGATCGCTGAAATAAAGCTTGTTCAAAAAGAATGTATATTTTTTTTTCTTCTGCATCCCATTCGACGGTGGCTTCAAATGATTCTGCAATAAAGCGAAGAGGAACAAAAGTGCGCCCCTGCTCTATAAAAGGAGGAGCATCAAGGTCTTTTATATGTTGGTTTACTATAGCTTTTTGACTTCCTATGGTAAGAGAAATAGTGATGCTTGTTTCAAGCTCTTCTTCTCTAATGATCAGGATGTCTTTGGAAGCAGTATTGGAGTGTTGATCAATAGCAATCAATCTAAAGTGATTCTCGCCCAAATTTAAAACAAGAGGATATGAAAATGATCCATCAGGGTACACCTCACATTGTTCGGCATTGATTAAAAGGGTAACATGGGGACCGGTCCTGCCTTTTAACTCAATTGAAGCCAGGGTGGTTTTCGAAGGATAGGGCTCAAGATGAATTTTTGGAGGAGTAGTGTTTAAATGAAAAGTGTATTCGGGTGGGTGAGGATCTATGTTGCCTGCCTCATCTCTCGCTTTGACGCTGAAAACATAAACTCCATCACTGGGCAGGTGAAAGGTATAGGAGGTTTCACGAGTAAAAGATGACCATTCTTCATCGTTGAGTCGGTAGGAATAGAATAGATTTTCAGTTGGAGTTTGATCATCACTGCCTGTCCATTGAAAAGAAACAAAAGACTGATTGATGTAGGGGGGAGGGTATTTTGTAATCAAGGTTTTGGGGGGTACTCTATCCACCTGGTAAACTTCAACTTCAACATCGTCCCATTGTGCTGCAACTTCCTCCAATCGATGATTGAAAAAATGTACATTTTCAAGTTTAATGCTGGATGCGCCTTCTTTTACAGTTTGCCCACTTATGGTGAGCAAATGTCCGCTTCCTGTTACACCGCCTGCATCACCTTCTCTTCCAAGTCCTACATGGATTCGTGATCCTTCCTGATTTTTAAGAAATATAGTGGTTTTATCGCCTGCTTTCAAAAAAGTTCCTTCTTCAACGTCTTCTTTCTTTATGTTGATTAGTTGAGAGTCAAAAACAATATCAAGCGCAAAACCCTGAATACTTGCAGTGGAAGAAATATGAAGCTGAACTGACCATTCTTCGTCTTTCTCAACTTTCAAGTAGGATGGCTGGAAAGACAATCTGCAGGATTGATGAGGCTGAAACTGAAGAGTTGAAGCAACAGGCAGCGATAAAACAGAAACAAGGTTGGTTCCCTGATAGTAATGATATAATATTTGATCATAGGTAGCGCCTCTTCTTGCTTGAGCCAAAGCTCCGTGTTGCGACATTCCAACACCATGCCCCCATCCTCTTCCATAAATGTATACTTTTTCGGGTGGACTTGAGCCTGTGTCCATAAAATTTTTCCACCATTGATCATTCTCGGAGGGCCTCCATATAAGAAGATCAAACCAGGTGCTTTTTAATGAAAATATGGATTGCAATTCAGAACCTCTGAGCACAATAAATTCATCATCATGAATTAACATCATTTTTTTTACTCGTGGTGAAGATCCATTTTCTATAATTTTGCTTGAAGATAGCCCGGCCAAGGTTTCTTCTCTTCCTCTGGATAATTGGTACTGATTGATGGAAGCAATAAAATCTTCGATGGAATAGTTTTTATACCAGGTAAAATGAGGAGAACCTTCTTCACCTTTTGAAGAGACTCCTCTTAGGTAGGGTCTGGGCCCACCTGACCATACTGAATCATTGTCCTCGGTGTGACCACCACTGGTCGAATGATATACACTTTCAATGATTCGCTGATTGCTTGTCAGAATTTGATTTTTGGTGGACAAAATAGCTTTATCTGATTCTGCAAAATATCTTTTACCCAGATACACCTGGGTAAAGGTATCATTGGTTACATCAAAAAGTTGTTGGTTTCGTTGGGCCTGTAAAGCTCTGGATACTGCATAAGTACGACTTGCAACAGCTTGAGCTTTAAGGGCTTCAAGGTTCCAGCTTCTTGGCATTTCAGCGGGAACAACACTGCGAAGATACTCTTCGAGAGGGAGCTTGTTAATGAGCATCAGCTTTTGCGAAGGAGAATAAGCACAGATTAGTTGGTGAGGGTAATCACGGTTTTCAAAAGCTATGGTGGATGAAGGAGAGTGCTGGTGGATAAGAAAAAGAGGTAAAGCATCTTGATTTGTATCGAATAAAGCACTGCGCAGGTATATGGACTCTTTCCCCCATTCGATATAAGCGAAACTTTGAGTATTTGAAAAGGAGGCAACTTTAAATGTAATTCCTGAGCTTTGCATAAAAGAGCAGAAAAATCTGGCGTCAGTAGTTTGCTCAAAAGGACCCACCTCTATGAAAAATGTGTTATTCGGGGTCGAAGATATAAAAATATCCAATCCTGTGTTGCAAATGCTTTGATATATTTGATCTGCTTGCGCTATAGCCTGGCTAAAGGAATGAATAGCTGGGGATTGTGAAAAATAGGTGCCGGACAAAGGAGAAAAAAGGTAAAAATTCAAAAAAGATGCCTCAATTTTTATTTCAGATAAAATGCAATCGGGATAAGTAATACTAAATTGATTGGAAGTTGATTTTAGTGCGATATGCTCCACATTTCTTTTCAAAAGGACCCTCATGGAAAAGGAATCGTAACTTTGAGGCAATGAAACAACAGGAGCTATTGAAGCAAATAAAACTTTTACTCCAATGATAAAGCAGCACATTTTTAAAAATACTTTTTTGCTCATTTTCTCCCCTCCATAGCTAACTTTATTGAATAGACCGCATTAGCTAAAAGGTAGAATATAATTGCTTTTCATGCATAATTATAGTATGTTGAGCAATTTAATTCAAGAAAAACCAAGGATTTGAGCCTATTTTTTATAAATTTTTTAAAAAATTTAAAAAAAAGAAAAGAAAAAAAATGAATAGTTATTATAAGATAATGCTTGACTTTGCTGATGGATATTTTATATATTAAAGCGTGATCGAAAAAAATAGATGGGTTTATTGAAGCTAGTCTCTTTTGAAAAGGAGAGTATTAAGTATGGCAAAAAGTAGATTTTTTACTCTATTATTGGTTTTTGTTTTTTTGTTTTCAGGATTTATGAACAGCATTGAGTTTGGTTTTGCAGGCAACACGCGCCATGTAATTATCTATTTATATCAGTATGATGAAGACCAAAAGGAAACTATAGTCAATCATTACAAAAACTCAGATTTTCCTGTGATAGAAGTATACAAGGATTTCTTTCTGTCAAAAGTTGACAGCCAGCAGGAAAAATTTTTAAAGGAAAACAAGGTTAATTTTTCATATATGGATGGCATTGGAACCCTTCGTTTTGGAGGATATGTTTTCAAGCCTGATGAATCAAAAAATATTGTATATCCCAATGATTTGAGAGGAAGATTGGGCAACTACTCTCCCAATGACGAGGCTTTATTTTTTCTACAGTTTATAGGTCCTGTAAAAGAAGACTGGCTTGCTTTGGACAAGGAAAAATATGATTTATACCCTATTAATGATTTTTCATTTATTCTCAAGACTACAGGAAACCATGCAAGTGAACTAAGAGATATAAGAGAAGTTTCCATGATAGGTCATATGCCTCCCATACTCAAAATTTCTCATGATCTCAGAGCAATGGATAGTGGTGCGGTCAATCTTGAAATAGTTACCACTCCTGATTTTAATCTGTCAGCTTTTCTCCAACGCTTCAATATTAATTCCAGTCTTGCAGAGTTTCATCATCTGGGAAGAGTTGGCTTTTTAAGATTGCAGGGTCAACATGTACAGCATTTGGGCTCTTTTGCTCAATATTCCAAAATTGTTGCCATTTCAAAACAATACGATCTGGAAGCTTTTTGTGATGATGTTGCTCAAGTTATCAATGTCAGAGATGAGAATCACGATGATAAGCTGGGATTAACAGGTGCCAATCAAATAGTGGCTGTGGCAGACTCCGGTCTTTCCACAGGAGATCGTGATACTGTGCATAGAGCTTTCCAGGGTACAGACAAAATTGTTGCCACCTTGCCTGACGATCCAGGAGACTGGTCGGATAGCGGCACTCATGGGACAGCAGTCAGTGGGATTATTTTGGGCGACGATCCTGAAGAACAAGAATTGAGAGGCATGGCTTACAAGGCAAGCCTCATTGTGCAAAAATTGGAATTTGGCGGGGGTGCCAACCCAACCACAGCTCAACTTTTTTCTCATGCCTATGATGAAGGCGCAAGAGTGCACAACAACAGCTATGGTTCTGCCAATACCAACTTCTATAGTCCTTCATCAATGGTTATCGATCATTATTTATGGAATAACAAAGATTTTAATGTAGTGTTTGCTGCTGGAAACTGGGGTCCCAACGCCGGGACGCTTTCAACCCAGGCCAATGCCAAAAATATTTTTGCTGTAGGCGGTTCACAGAACAATAAACCTGGCCTGAACATTAATCGGGTTTATCATGTGGGAAGTGGTAATTCTTCCAGCAGGGGGCTCACTCCCGATGGCAGATTCAATCCTGATGTGGTGGCTCCCACGCAAATCATTGTAGCCCCAGGCACAGGAGATAGCTATATCAACTTTGGCGGCACTTCGGGTGCTGCGCCCGTAGTATCAGGCGCACTTGCCCTCCTTAGAGAAAAGTATGGCAATCGATCTTCCGCTTTGTTTAAAGCTATGCTGGTCAATGGAACTGCTCGATTTGGTCTGGAAGATCAGAATGGCGCGACCCAAACATGTCCAAGCCCTATTTTTGGTTGGGGAAGAATTGATGTTGAGCGTTCCACCCGTGATCAGGAAATGGCTTTTTGGGATGTAACAGGGTCCGAAGGGCTTCAAACCGGACATACCTGGACTACTTATATAGAAGTTTTTTCAAGCACTCAGCCCTTGAGAATCAATCTTGCCTATACAGATGCACCCTTTATTACTTCTTCAAACACAACTGACCCTGTTTTAATCAATAATCTGGATCTTATTGTCACGGACCCCAATGGAGTAGTTTACAGGGGCAATCAGTTTAATCCTTCCAGTTTTTCCATTCCCAACCCATCAACTACAGATGACAGAAACAATGTGGAGGAAGTCTGGGTCTCCAGTCCTGTTGAAGGGGATTGGACTATTGCAGTATCAGGAGTAAATATTCCTGAAGGCGATCCCAATTCAGGCAGACAGCCATTTGCTGTAGTTGCAAGTGGAGGTTTCAGCGAGCCTGACCCGAGCGATCCTGATCCTGAGCCTATGCTTCAAGTGCAGGTTGTACCTTATCATAGAGAAGTGATTCAAGGAGACAGCACTCAGTATCAAGCTATTCTAACATCACTTAATGGAGCGGAAGGTACAGTTGAGATCGACTCCATTCTTGGATTTGGTGATCCTGCAACCACAGATATTTCGTATAGTTTCCCTTTTGGTGACTCTGTTTATCTTCAATCAGGGTTGAGCAATTCGATAACATTTCGAATCCAAACAGGAGAAGCTACCCCCTTGGGGATTTACCCCAATATAACATTAACAGCGCATCTTTATGATATCAATGAGGAAAGAACTATTCCCGGAGTCTCAACTTTTAGGATGACGGTAATACAAGAGCCAACATTTTTCCTAAATTTAAGACCTTCTCATGCTCGAATTCGACAAGGTGAAACTGCTGGAACAAGAATAACGGTTTTGCCAAGATTTGAATTTAATGAATATGTTTATTTTGATGTAAGCGGTTTGCCGCCAGACAGCACTTATACTCTGGAACCCAACCCCACCTCCAGCGGAATGCTGAATGAATATCGATCTCAGCTTACCATAACTACTCAACGCACTACTCCCGAGGGAGTTTATCCTGTAAGCATCACAGGTAATGCTGAGCTTCCCGGAGGCAAAGAGATACAAAGAACAGTTGTTTTCAATTTGGAAATATTGCCCAGAATCAGCAGACGACAAGTTGAAATTTATCGAAGATCGATGCCTGAGTCCCTCCAAATACCTTGCAACGAGAGGGATAGAGATCAACTTACCGTTAGATATCGCATTCAGCTACGCAATGTGGGCAATGAGCGATTGGAGCGCAATAGAATTGAAATACGGCTTGATCCCAATCTCGAATTTATCTCTTCTGAGCCCTCAGGTAATTTTGTAGATGGAATATTGCGAATCAATGTTTATGACTTGAATGAGCCAAGACATGAAAGACCGGGAGATTGCTGGCCAGCTCGGGATTGCAGTGCAATAGGCTATCCAGGGTTGAGCGAAATTGATGGCCATTATTTGATCATTAATGCTCGACTCAGTGATGCAGCTACTCGTATTTCGTCTTCAACCCTTCTCGAAAACAGGATTACTTTCATTTCAGATCCTTACTACACTGAAACCTTTCCTTTTTATTCTGTGTTGCATCCCTGCCCTGGCGCAGAGCATCCACTTTATTTCAGAGCTTATGTCGAAAACCTCAGACCGGATGGAACAGTTGGAGTCAACGAAGAAGTTCGCATCAGGTTCAGGATCGAGGGTGGATCAGGCGAATATACCTATCATTGGAATTGGGGCGATGGCAATACTTTGACTCACCAGGAAATTGCAGACGAAGAGGTTGTGCTCCGTCATACCTATCAGAGGGCGGGTACTTACCGAATATTTATAGAAGCAAGAGACTCAAAAGGAAGGTATAAAAAGGGTGAAATTGTCCTTAGAGTTCAATAAAAAGATAAAAAACTTGAACCATCCTTTTTTTGAGAAGTATTTATTATTACATGAAGGAATTTAAACTGCATGGGGAGATTTTTCCGTCTCCCCATGTCTCAATATAATTGAATAATTTAATGAGGAGTGATTAGTGATGAGAAGAGTAATTACCTTGGTATTAATTTTATCATTTATCGTTGCAGGTGGTATGTCTTTGTTTGCTCAACTTGGAGTATCAAGTCAGCGAGCCCTGAGCGAGACTGATATGTTTATGCCCTTGCCCCCCGATGAAGATGGATCCGCCTATTTTTATTTTACCAACCGCACAAGAAGAGCCACAACTCTTAGTGCTCGCATTACAGAAAAGAATTTTCCTGGTGGGCCCAGTGATCCCAATTGGTTTGTGCAGTTTTGTTTTTCCAATGTATGTTATTTGGATGAGGGAGAATCCCTGGTGCGTCTTCAACCCAATCAAAGAGAAGAAATGCATATTATGGTGTTGCCCATGGCTGGAGCAAAAATAGGTGAAAAAGCAAGCATTTCCATGGATGTGTGGCCAACATCAGACCCCAATATGAAAGAAACCTTTACTGTATATGTAGCTGTGGTGGAGAAAACTGAATTAAAAATGGTGATTGATTCCAATCAGGTAGGTGTTAAAACTGAAGCAGGTTCTCAAAATGTTACGCTTGATGTGTCTCCTTTTATTGTCGCTGGAAGGACCATGGCGCCACTTCGGTTTATAGGGGAACAGCTTGGCGCAGAAATTGGCTGGGACAATAATCAACGACGCGTTACTTATACCCTTGGTCACATGGATTTGTATTTCTGGGTGGACCAACGAAGAGCTCAAATTAATCTTGGTCCTCGTTTTAAACGAGAAGTAGCTCTTGATGTTGCTCCGATTATTCGAGAAGCAAGAACATTTGTTCCTGTGAGATATGTATCGGAATTTTTAGGTGCAGAAATTGGCTGGGACAATGCCACTCGAACTGTTACCGTTGATTTCCCAAGGATTGTTAAAAGTGAACTTGGGTAGTTTATAAATAATATCAGGCTTTTGGAGGTCTGGATAGGAGTTATAGTATGTTAAATTTTAAAATTAAAGGGGTAGCTGTATTTATTGCGGCATGCTTGATGAGTTCCTTACTCATGGTCAATCAACCGTTGACAGTAGGTCACCCGCAAAGAGAAGAACAAGAGAAAAGGATTCCTGAAATCTCATTGGTTGGAGAAGGCGGGTTTCAAAGAGGTATCTTTTTCGGGCCTACTTACCTTGCAATTCAGCAGCAGCGATTATATGTTTCTGATACTATGAACAATAGAGTTCAGGCTTTTATTCGAGGCAATGTCTTTCAGTTGGCTTTCGGAGGTTTTGGTCAGAATGATAGAGAATTTGATGGTGTAGCAGGAATTGGGACCAATGATCAAAATCTTTTTGTAGTTGACTCTGCTAATGCAAGAATCCAGGTTTTTACCAGCCAGGGTGATTTTGTAAAAGAATTTGGCAGATTTGGTCAGAATGATGGAGAATTTGAATTTCCTACAGATATTGCAGTAAGTGAAAATCGTTTGTATGTTTTGGATACAGGCAATCACCGTGTTCAAATATTTAATCATGATGGAAATCATATAAATACTTTTGGTAAATTAGGAAATGCCGATGGTGAATTTAACTTTCCATTGGGGATTGCAACTTTCGAAGATAAGGTTTTTGTTGCTGATACCCGCAACCATCGTATACAAATCTTTGACAACGATGGCATATATTTGTCAAAGTTTGGATGGAAAGGCACAGAAGACAAAGCTTTTCAGGAGCCCATAGGTTTATCATTTGATGATGGGTCTCTTTATGTAGTGGATTCAGGCAACAAAAGGGTACAGATTTTTACTCCGGAAGGAAATTATAAAGATAAATTGACCTATGAAGGCTTTGTTGAGCCTTATGATATTGGTTTTCTTGAAAATCGAATCATAGTTTCTGACAAAGGTGCTCACAGAGTATTTGTTTTTGAGCAGAATGGTCGTTTTCATGGTATTTATGGAGTCAATGAATCTCCACAAGGGCGATTTATAAGACCTGTATCAGTCACAGCTTCCAGCAGACAGGTATTTGTATTGGACGAAATTGTGCAAAATATTCAGGTTTTTAATGAAAACAATGAATTTGTGAGTGCTTTTTCTAACGAAGAAATGCAGAAAGCAGATATTAAAAAACTTATTTCCATTGAATATCATGATGCAAAAATATATGCTGTAGACAGTGTTGGATCAAAAATTGCCATTTTTTCACAAGATGGTCGGTTTTTAAGTTCATTCGGTTCATTTGGCAGTCTTCAGGGTCAAATGGTGCTCCCATCAGATATTTCCATTGATGATGGAAAACTATTTGTAGCCGATGCAGGAAATTCCCGTGTCCAGGTTTTTACTTTGGATGGAGAATACCTTCATCATTTCGGAAGTTTTGGACGAAATGATGGTCAGTTTATAGCCATGTCGGGTATTACAGCGGGAAATCAATCCATTTATGTGGCTGATACTGGCAACAACCGTATCCAGGAATTTGATTATGAGGGCAATTTTATTCGAAGAATAGGAAGAAGAGGTCTTGAAATAGGAAGCTACTTTGGGCTCAAGGGGATATTCATTGATCCTGCAAACAAGCTGTATGTGGCTGATACAATGAATAATCGTATCCAGGTTACGGAT
This sequence comes from Caldisericota bacterium, assembly GCA_003566815.1. Classification (GTDB taxonomy): domain Bacteria; phylum Caldisericota; class Caldisericia; order UBA6126; family UBA6126; genus T3SED10-260. The sequence goes on along the minus strand of PXBT01000205.1, from coordinate 135 downwards.
ATGCTGACCGAGGAGACCACGGTGTTTGGTCAATTTGGCGCATTTTCACAGCATGAACGTAGCAAAATCAGAGGCAATGAGACCTTTGGTTACGATGATCTTGAATTGATGGGCTCTTTCCTTTATCCTATGGAT
>PXBT01000069.1 GCA_003566815.1 Caldisericota bacterium | reverse complement strand
CTCAACAATTTATCGCAAATCATTTAAAATATGATTTAATTGAACTTAAGTAAAAGGTCAAGTAGTTTTGTAGAATGTATGTTTAATATTTTGAAAGGAGTTTTTTTATGAATCAAACCGTACTCGATGCTTTTAATGAACAAATCAATGAAGAGCTTTATTCAGCTTATCTTTATCTCGCCATGTCCTCTTATTTTCATTCATTTAATCTTCCTGGAGCAGCTCACTGGATGTTCGTGCAGTATAAGGAAGAGTTGCAACATGCAGAAAAATTTATTCACTTTATCCTTGAGCGGGGACCCGCATACAAGTTAAAAGAAATTAAAGAACCCACCAATCATTGGCCATCTCCTTTGGATGCTTTTAAGGCCGCATTGACTCACGAGAAACATATTACTCAATGCATCAATAATTTAGTTGAGCTAACATTAAGGGAAAAAGATTTTTCTTCCATGCAATTTTTACAATGGTTTGTGGATGAGCAGGTCGAAGAAGAGGCAAATGCAAGCAAGATTATCGATGATATTGAAAGAATAGGCAATGATTCCAAGGGGTTGTATTTTATTGACAAAGAACTGGGAAATAGACCTAATATGGAGCCCTCTTCAGAAGCTGAAGCGAATTAAATCAAATAGCAGCTGAAAGCATAAAGCCTGAGATCTCAGGCTTTATGCTTTTTTATAAAAACAATAAATGAAGCAATAAGCTTATCAATTCGTTTAAGAGTTGTTTCATTTATTTCCTGATTTTCATCAAATATATTTTGAGCCTTTGGAATGTAAAGTTCTGGTTGAGGCATTACCAGCATTCCTATGGCTGAGAGAACTTGTCGTAAATGTTGTTGAGCTCTTGCTCCGCCAAATTGACTTGCTGATGCAGAGCATATCGCGCAGGGCTTTTTATCAAAAGGATTTTGGTCAAATGGCCTTGAGGTCCAGTCGATAGCATTTTTTAGCACACCAGGAATTCCATAATTATATTCTGGAGAAGCAATAATAATTCCATCACAAGACGACACTAATGCTTGAAAATTTTTTACTGCTTCAGGAAAGCCTTCTTTTTCAATATCCATATTATATAAAGGTATTTCATCAAGATAGTGAATTTCCATTTCAACATCTCCTGGGATTCTGCGATGAATGATTTGCAATAGCTTTCGATTATAGGATCCTTTTCTTAGGCTTCCTGCTATTCCAAGCAATTGAATTTGATTCATAATGTCCTCCTTTGCATTTTTTTATAAGAAACCATGGCTATATTATAAAAAAAACCCCTGGAATATATATATTCCAGGGGTTTTTAAAAAGAGTATCTTTAACGTGAATCAGCAAGACGAAGATAGTTTTCCAATCGTTCTTTTGCATCCTGTTCGGCTTTTTCAAATAGTTTTTCTGCTAATTCTGGAAAAGCAACCTTCAGAGAGCTATATCGTATTTCACTCATGATAAAGTCACGGAAAGATGCTGTAGGTGGCTTGGAATCAAGTATAAATGGATTCTTGCCTTCATTTTTTAATAAGGGGTTATAGCGATAGAGATGCCAATAACCAGCTTCAACAGCTCTTTTTTCTTGTTCAAGTGTTTTCCCCATGCCATACTTGATTCCATGATTAATGCAAGGAGCATAAGCGATGACAAGAGAGGGTCCATCATAGGATTCTGCTTCTTTAAGCACTTTGATCAGATGGTTTTTATCAGCACCCATAGCAACTTGAGCAACATAAACATAGCCATAAGAAAGAGCCATTAAGCCTAAATCTTTTTTCTTGGATTTTTTACCTGATGCAGCAAATTTTGCAATTGAAGCTGTAGGGGTGGCTTTTGAAGATTGACCTCCAGTGTTGGAGTAAACTTCAGTATCCATTACAAGAAGATTGATGTCTTCACCTGATGCAACTACATGGTCCAGTCCACCGTAACCTATATCATAGGCCCATCCATCGCCACCAAAGACCCAGACTGATTTCTTAATGAGATAGTCCTTATAAGATTTTATTTCTGCTATTAAATCTTTTGCATCGCTATCTTTGGGATTTTCTTTTTCAAAAAGATCAAGGATCATTTTTGAGTGTTCTTTGGATGGTTCTGCAAGGTTCATTTCTTTGATCCAAGCTTCCAGGGATTGTTTTAATTCGTTGGATATATCATGATTTATAAGCTGTTTCATCCTATGGGCAATACGATCCCGGATTTGATTGATACCCAAAACCATTCCAAAGCCATATTCAGCATTATCTTCAAATAGAGAATTTGCCCATGCAGGTCCCTTGCCTTCATCGTTAACGCAATATGGAACTGAAGGCGCAGAGGCTCCCCATATGGAAGAGCAACCTGTTGCATTGGCTATAAGCATCCGATCACCAAATAATTGAGTAATAAGTTTGGTATATGGAGTTTCACCGCAACCTACACATGCTCCAGAAAACTCAAGCAAAGGCTTGATGAATTGACTGCCTTTGACCGTAAAAGGATCTATTATTTTTTTCTTTTCGGGAAGTTTTATTGCCCAGTTCCAATGATCTATTTCAACTTGTTGAGACTGAATAGGCTTCATAACAAGAGATTTTTCCTTGGTTGGGCAGATATCAGCACAATTTCCACAACCTGTGCAATCAAGAGGACTGACTTGAATTTTGAAATGATAATTTTCAAGTCCTTTGCCCAGTGCTTTCTTGGTAGTTAAAGTGGATGGCGCTGTAGCCAATTCTTCTTCAGTGATTAGGAAAGGCCTGATAGCAGCATGAGGGCAAACATAGGAGCAATGGTTACATTGTATGCAATGTTCGATTTGCCATTCAGGAGTGTGTATTGCTATTCCTCTTTTTTCATAAGCTGATGTTCCCATGGGAAAGCATCCATTTTCTCTTCCGCTGAATGAGCTTACAGGCAAAAGATCTCCTTCCTGACGGTTCATAGGTATTAAGATGTTTTCAATAAAGCTGGGCAAGTTTTCTTTTGTATGGGCTTTGGGTTCAATTGCATTTTTCCAGGCATCAGGAATATTGATTTGTTTTAAAGCTTCAATTCCCCGATCAATAGCTAAATTGTTCATTTGAACAATTTTTTCACCTTTTTTGCCATAAGTTTCTTCGACTGCTTCTTTCATGTATTGAATAGCTTTTTCAATGTCAATTACCTTGGCAAGCTTGAAGAAAGCAGATTGCATGATCATGTTGATGCGATTACCCAACCCAATCTCTTCTGCGATATCAGTGGCATTGATGGTATAAAATTTAATTTTTTGGTCGGCAAGGTATTTTTTCATGGAAGCAGGGAGGTGGTCTTCCAATTCTTTTTCACTCCATTGAGTGTTAAGCAAAAATATTCCTTCGGGTTTGAGCCCTTTGAGCAAGTCATATTGATGAACATAAGCTTGATTATGACAAGCTATAAAATCAGCTTCATCAATAAGGTAGGTGGATTTAATTGGATTTTTTCCAAATCTTAAATGAGAAATAGTCACGCCGCCGGATTTTTTTGAGTCATACGCAAAGTATCCTTGAGCATACATATCAGTTTTGTCTCCAATGATTTTGATGGAGTTTTTATTTGCTCCAACAGTACCATCAGAGCCAAGGCCCCAGAATTTGCATCGAATAGTTCCTTCTGGCGCAATGCGAACACATTCTGAATCATCAAGTGAAGTTAGCGTGACATCATCTTTAATCCCTATGGTGAACTTATCTTTTGGCTCAGCAGAAGAAAGATTGGAATAAACAGCACAAATTTGGGAAGGAGTAGTGTCTTTTGATCCAAGGCCATATCTGCCGCTATAGATTTGCGGTGCTTCAGGTTTGCCATAAAATACATGTTGCACATCAAGATAAAGAGGATCGCCAGGAGCACCAGGTTCTTTGGTTCTATCAAGCACAGCAATACGTTTAACTGTTTTAGGAACAACATCCAGAAGATGTTTTGCAGAAAAAGGACGATACAAGTGAACTTTTACGAGACCAACTTTTTGCCCCTTGCTCAATAAATAATCAACAGTTTCTTCGGCACATTCAGTTACAGAGCCCATGGCAACTATAATGTTCTCTGCATCGGGTGCGCCGTAATAATTGAATAGGCGATACTCTCTTCCTGTTAATGCAGAAATTTTTGCCATATACTCTGCAACAATATCGGGCAACTTATCATAAAAAGGATTGGAAGCCTCTCTGGCCTGGAAAAAGATATCAGGATTTTGAGCGGTTCCCATCACTTTGGGATGCTCAGGATTAAGTGCTCGTTGTCTGAATTTTTCTATAGCGTTCCAATCTACAAGTTTGCCAAGATCTTCCTGCGAAATGACTTCTATTTTTTGAACTTCTGCAGATGTTCTGAAGCCATCAAAAAAATGTAGAAATGGAAGACTTGCTTTGATTGCTGATAAATGAGCAACGCTTGCAAGATCCATGACTTCCTGAACACTTCCTGAAGCTAAAAGGGCGAAGCCTGTCTGTCTTGTTGCCATAACATCTGAATGGTCGCCAAAAATTGATAATGCATGACTTGCAACAGCTCTTGCAGACACATGAAAAACACCAGGGAGCAATTCTCCAGCGACTTTATACATATTGGGAATCATAAGCAAAAGACCTTGTGAAGCAGTAAATGTGGTAGTAAGAGCACCAGCAGTCAAAGAACCATGAAGTGCTCCAGCAGCTCCAGCTTCAGATTGGAGCTCGACTACCTGAACAGTTTGGCCAAATAAATTTTTTCTTCCATTGGCTGACCATTCATCTACCACTTCCGCCATGGTAGAAGAGGGGGTAATAGGATAAATTGCCGCTACATCTGTAAAAGCATATGCAACATGAGATGCAGCAGTATTGCCATCCATTGTTTTCATCATTTTTGCCATCATCATCTTCCTTTTTTTTTATATTTTCAACTACAAATAAAAAACCATTATTTTACTTGCAATATAATAATATCACAATAAAAAAACAGGTAAATATGTACCTTTAATGCTAAATTAAGTTTTTAAGACTTATTCTCTGATGATACAGTAATTTGCTCTTCGAATAACACAAAATCCAGATGTAGTTTGTATTAAAACAATATCAAGGTTTTGGATTTGACGATTTAGCGCTGCGATAAAATCAATAAATGGAAACCATTTTCCTGTTTCTTTTTCTGCTGCCTGGTAAAGCGATTTCATATGATCAAGCAATGAAACTGTTTCAAGGGCCTGAGTAGAATCTTTGCCAAGCTTTACGAGCTCTTCTTCCTTTTCATGCCCAACAAAAGAATTGTATTCATCCAGCATGTAAGTTAATGCCTCAGGCATAGTCTGTAAAAATAGATCTCGAAAAGCTTTTTTTGCTTCAATCATTTCTTCGGAAGTACTTTTGCGCTCAATATGAAGCATAGCTTGCTTTACTTCATCAATAGATATTATTCTTTTCATTTGAGACGACCTCCTTTTAAGTAGTAAAATAATTTAATTAATTATTAACTATCTTTAGTATAGACTTATTTTGAATGCTTTACAAAGAAAATAAGCAAGTATTTTAATTTAAATAAACATATTTAAATAGTGTGGTTTACATCATCAAATTTCCGTTATAATGGTAATTAAGCATACAATGAATAATCTAAGAATAGGAGGAAATATGCTGACAGATAACAAACCAGGACAGGTTGAGCTGCTCATGGGAAATCAGGCTGTTGTTCGAGGTGCTTTGGAGGCAGGTATTGATGTTGCAGCTACCTATCCAGGAACTCCAGCATCTGAAATTGGCGATAACTTTGCCAAAATTGCAAAAAAAGCAGGCGTTTACTTTGAATATGCCATTAATGAAAAAATAGCTTTTGAAACTGCTCTTACTGCTTCCTGGTCCGGACTCCGATCATTGGTATCCATGAAGCATGTAGGGCTCAATGTCGCCGCTGATGCTTTGATGTCAATCACCTACGGCGGCACAGATGGTGGCATGGTATTGGTGATGGGTGATGATCCTTCATGTTTTTCATCTCAAAATGAACAAGACAGCAGAAATTTTGCTCGGTTTGCACAAATGCCTTGCATGGAACCTTGCAACCCTCAGGAAACAAAAGACATGGTTAAATATGCTTTTGATCTTTCTGAGCAATTTCGTTTGCCTGTCATGATCAGAGAAACAACACGCATAGCTCATGGGTCGGGCAATGTAGTTTTTGGCGAAATGGCGCCAAGAGAAAGAAAAGGACATTTCAAAAAAGACAAGCTAAGAAAAGCTGTTTTGCCTGCACATGCTTACCAGCTTCATCCAGACTTGCTAAAAAGAATCGATGAGCTAGCTATTCACATTGAATCATCACCTTGGATACATATGGATTTAAAAGGAAAAATGGGCATTATTGCCAATGGCAACTCCATGAATTACGCAAAAGAAGCTTTGCGTTTTGAGAATAAGCAAGAAGAGTTTTCTACTCTTCATTTAGGCTTCACTTATCCCTTACCCAAAAAACAAATTGAAGCAATGCTGAGGCATTGTGACGAAATTTTAATTGTCGAAGAGCTTGATGCTATCACAGAAGATTTTGCAAAAAAATTGGCTTTTGATTTGGGCATATCATGCAAAATATATGGAAAAGATATACTACCAAAAACATATGAATTTGATACAGGAATAGTCCATAGCGCTATTACTCAAGCATTCAGGCTTACTCCAAAAGAAAAATTTTCTGTAAATTATACAGTCCCTCAGGAAATGCTTCCTCCCAGATATCCTGTTCTTTGTCCTGGTTGTCCCCATAGAGCAACTTTTTTTGCAATAAAAAAAGCTTTTCCAAAGGGCGTATATACCAGTGATATTGGATGCTATACCTTGGGCATACAGCCTCCACTTAATGCTGTTGATACTTGTGTCTGCATGGGTGCAAGCATAAGCATGGGAGTAGCATTTTCAAAGTTTCTTGAAGATCAGGTAGTTGCCACTATAGGTGATTCAACTTTCTATCATACAGGAATTCCTGCTCTTGCCAATGCTTCCTACAATGGATCAAAAGCTACTGTAGTTGTTATGGACAATAGTATTACAGCAATGACAGGCCAACAACCTTGTCCTTCATGCGGCGTTTCTTCTTTAGGTGATCCCTGTAATCCCATATATCCTGAAAAAGTTGCTGAATCCTTAAATATTCCATTTGTTGAAGTTGTGGACCCATTGGATCTGAACAAAACTATAGAAGTCATGAAAAAAGCAGCAAAGCACGATGATACATCATTTATTGTAACTCGAAGCATATGTTGCATGATTGACAAAGAAAAAAGACCTTTGGTGGAAGTTAAAAAAGATGTATGCATAGGTTGTCAGATTTGCACCAAAACATTTGGATGCCCTGCATTAATTTGGAGATCTGAAGAAAAGAAAGTGGAAGTTGATACAAATTTATGCAATGGATGTAGCGTTTGCATACAGGTATGTCCATCAAAAGCCATTCAGGGAAAGGGGTCATAATCAATGAGTACTGACATAAGAGAATTTAGCATGATTTTATGTGGCGTTGGAGGCCAGGGAACTATTTTGGCATCAAAAATTCTTGCACAAACTGCCATTAGAAAAGGGATAAACTGTAGAGTGGGAGAAACTCATGGAATGTCTCAACGTGGCGGATCAGTGATTTCTCACTTTAGAATAGGAAGCGAAGTTGATGGAGCAATAACTCCAGTGGGCCATGGACAACTTATGCTTGCTTTTGAGCCTGTAGAGAGCTTGAGATATATCAATTTTATGAAAGCTGGCAGCAATGTAGTACTGAATACATATCCTATTATTCCCACTTCAGTAAATACAGGATTAGCAAAGTATCCTCCATTGGAAAAAATTAAAGAAACCATTACTCAATATCCATTAAAAGTAAATGGATTTGACGCAACAACAATAGCATGCAGTCTTGGTTCTGCTATTGCCTTAAATATGGTTATTTTAGGCGCCACAACAAAATTGAGTGAGTTTCCTTTTGAGGCAGATGAGATGAAAAAGAGCATTGAAGAACTCGTAAAACCTCAATTTATCGACTTAAATATCAAAGCTTTCAATGCTGGATTTGAAATGGCTTAAAGTATGTTTTATTAGCCAATAATAACGCAAGTAATAGTTTTGGTTACGCCCGGTATGGCTTGAATTTGCTCGTTAACAATTCTTCCGAGAATTTTGAGGTCTTCAGCTTCAATATGCAAAATCAAGTCATACGGGCCAGTGACCAGGGATACATCTCTAACTCCATTGATTTGTCTTATTCTTAATAAAGCGTCATCTGTTTTTCCCGCCTGAGCTTCCAACAAAACATAAGCCTTTGACAACATAATGCCCTCCTTGTGTCTGACGGATTATACATTAATTATAAATATAATAAATTTAAGGTAAAGCATATGGATGACATTTATTCTTGAAAGCACTTATGGGATTTGACAAGAAATATGTTTATGTTAATTTTATGTTGTTTGTGCTCGTTCTGTTATAAGAAATAAAAAAATGGAGTATGAGCAATAGATGCAAATTGAAAGCATGAATAATGATGGTTGAAATAGCTATCTTTTTTTTATTAATATTCATGATTATTGGAATGCTTTTCGTGCTTGAAATAGAAAACCTGCTTTCAGCTGTAGTAATGATGGGGGCAATAGGCTTTGGACTAAGTGTCATTTTTTTACTACTCGGAGCACCTGATCTGGCTATTGTTCAAATAGCTGTAGAAGTTATTTCAGTAGTAATACTCATTCGAGCAACCATTCATAGAGACATTAAAGAAAGAGCTGATGAATCGCTTTCCAACATATCAAGCATACCCCTTCTTGTTTGCATTTTCTTCTTTTTTTTAATGATTTATCCTGCTTTAAGACTGTTGCCAACATTTGGCGAGCCCGTATTTTTAAATTTTTATTCTTCGTCAGTTTACTATCTTAGAGACGGGTTTCATTTAACAGGTGCGCCTAATATTGTTTCTGCGATTATATTGGATTTTAGGGCATACGACACGCTTGGGGAAGCTATTGTCCTTTTCACTTCTGTGATTGGAGCGCTCTCCATTCTAAGATATCGCAACCGAAAAAAGGAGCATAATGCTTCATGAGCGGAATGACTGGCATTGTAAAAACAGTAGCTGAATGGATAAAGGGATTCATTCTTTTTTATGGTGTTTATATTGTTTTACAGGGTCACTTGACTCCAGGAGGAGGATTTGCTGGAGGAGTTATAATAGCATGCTCTTTTATCATGATGGAGCTTGCTTTTGGGAAGCAAAGAGCAGAAAAAGAACTATCAGAGCATGGAAGCCATTTGTTGGATGAGTTTGGGGCTATTGCTATCCTTTTGTTAGGTCTTTGGGGATATTTTTTACCTCAAATGCCTTTTTTCTCGAATGTACTCCTTGAATACTGGCCAGGTTCGCCTTTTCATATTATTTCAGCAGGATCTATACCCTTAATTAATCTTGCGATTGGAATCAAAGTGGGAACCGGCCTATATACAATATTTGTAAGTCTTGCAGAGTATAAACCTGAACTACAGGAAAAAGAGGAATAGCATGATATATACCCTTTGTATAATACTTTTCCTTCTTGGTCTTTATGGTGTTTTGGTGAAAAGAAATATAATCAAGATAATCATCAGCCTTGCAATGATGAATAATGCCGTTAATTTATTTTTAATACTTCTTGCTTACAGAAGCAATGGTGTCGCTCCTATTCTTGATCCAGGAATGGATCCTTCGATTCTGCTCGAGACCTCTGTGGATCCATTGCCACAAGCTCTTGTGCTCACTTCAGTAGTCATTGGATTGGGCGTAACAGCTTTAATGGTAGCGCTTGCAATAAGATTATATCATGCATATGGGACCTTTGATATTACCAAAATTCGAAAGCTAAAAGGATAATATATGGGATTATTGCCTGCATTTGTAGCTATTCCTCTTCTAACAGCTCTGGTATTGAACATTGTTGAACAAAAATCCTGGTACACCCATATTTTAGCTTTATCATCTTCAATATTTTTAGCTGTTCTCTCTTTTTTTACCCCTCAAACTCATGGAATTTATTATGTAGGAGGCTTTGGTCCGCATATTGGCATTAACATGATGATTGACCCACTTAACCGATTAATTTTGATTGTGGTTCAAGTCATTGTTATGCTTGCTTGTTGGTATTCCGTAGGATATATGGAGCATTATACCAGCAAATCCAGATTTTATGCTTTTGTTTTTTTGATGCTGGCAGGGATGAATGGAATTATACTTACAGCTGATTTTTTTAACTTTTATGTTTTTATGGAAATTGCAACTTTGGCTTCTTATGTATTGGTTTCTTATGGGGGAAGATCCTACGAGCTGGAAGCCTCTTTCAAATATATGATCCTGGGAAGCATTTCTTCTTTATTTATGCTTCTGGGAATAGCCTTGATTTATAGCCAGACTGCCGCTCTTAATATGATGGTTGCTGCAGAAAGAATAGATCCAGCTCATCCTGTAACTTTTCTTATCATAGTGTTATTTTTAGCTGGATTAGGATTAAAATCTGCAATATTTCCTTTTCACAGTTGGCTTCCTGATGCTCACTCTTCTGCTCCTGCTCCTATTTCAGCAATACTTTCCGGCGTATTAATAAAAGCTGTGGGTATTTATGTTATGTTACGCTTTGTGTTTAATTTTATTGGTTCTGAAAATGCTCCTTTGACCATGCTTGCTTGGTTGGGTGTTATTGGCGCATTCGTAGGGGTAGTGCTTGCTCTTGGACAGAAAGATCTTAAAAGATTGCTTGCTTGCAGCAGTGTTAGCCAGGTGGGTTATATATTTATAGGTATTGGACTAGGAACTCCTCTCGGGTTGGCTGGTGCTTTGCTTCACCTGATAAGTCATTCTGCGTCCAAGTCGCTCCTATTTTTCAGCGCAGGATCTATTGAATATAGCGCAAATGAAAGAAATATTACACTATTGGGCGGACTTAAAAAATTGATGCCATGGACTCATTTAGGCAATTTTATTGGATTTTCTGCCATTGGCGGCATACCTCCATTAAGCGGTTTTTGGTCCAAACTCTTGATATTGCTTGCTTGTGTTTCTGCCGGGCAATGGCTGATTGGTCTTTTAGCTGCATTGTTTGCAATTATGACGCTGTCCTTGTTGCCAAAAATCGAGAAAAATGTTTTTACAGGCGACATTCCTGAACATTTAAAAAAAACAAAAGAATCTCCATCATCCATGATTATCCCTATGATTGTTTTGAGCTTCTTTTGTCTGGGCATAGGTCTGATATATCTTGTTCCTTCTTGGAATCAAAACATCCTGACATCAGCGGTAGAAGTATTAATGGATGGCAGATGGCTTGGAGCAATCAACAATGTGCCTTAAAATATATTTAAAATTTTTCTTTATCCTTTTGATTTGCTGGGCTTTATTGGTTTGGCCTTTTCAGGATTCTCCAGGAATTATTGAAAAATGGTTGCTTGGAATATTGGTCTGCGCTTTTATTTCGTACTTGGAGCTCAGAAATGTTTCAAAAAATTCACTACATTTTCCACTTTCTCCATTACGACTTTATTGGTTTATTAGGTTTATTATAAAATTTGCCTATTTAATGGTCATAGCTAATTTGGATGTTGCATATCGTGTTATGCATCCTGACTTGCCCATCAACCCTGGAATCGTAATGGTAAAAACAGAGCTCAAACACCCTCTTGGTCGATTAATGCTTGCCAATGCAATCACTTTGACACCAGGTACTTTAGTGGTAGAAATGACTGATGATGGCTATCTATTTATACATTGGATAAACGTTATAAGCAAAGAAGAAAACATTATTAAAAAAACTATAGTTTTGCCTTTTGAAATTTATTTAAAAAAGGCATTTGATTAGGAGGATGTGAAATGTTTTATGATGTACTTTTTTTATTAGCTTTAATCGCATCCGTTTCGATGTGTATTTATCGAATAGGCATTGGCCCAACTCCTCCAGATAGAAGTGTTGCTATTGATGTTCTGGGTACCGTAATGGTTGGTTTTTGTGTTTTATCTGCCCTGAAAACTGGAAATGATTTTTATCTCGATGTTGCTTTAGCATGGACCCTTATTAGTTTTATTGGCGGACTTTCTCTTGCCAAATTTCTTGAAGGAAGACGTTTCGATGAATAGTATTATTTCCATGATTTTTCTTTTCATTGGAGTTCTTTTTATTGTATTGGGTTGTATCGGTTTGGTTAGATTGCCCGATGTATACAATCGACTTCAAGCTGCCACCAAATGCGTAACGCTGGGAATATGCGGGATGCTTATAGCAGTGATGGTTGAAAAAGGTTTTTCTCCCATGAGCGGAAAAGCTCTGTTATGTATGATTTTTATTTTAATCACATCTCCCACATCTGCTCATGCTATGGCAAGAGGAGCCTATCGTTCCAAAGTTCGTCTGTGCAAAAATTCTGTCTGTGATTACTATGAGTTTGGAAGACCAGAGGAAGCTGAAAAACAACCTTTGGAATGTGAATGCAAAAATGATAAATCCTGATTTTATTAATCTCGAATCAATCATTGCTTCTTTTATTTTTTTACCTCTTTTGGCTGGAACCATTATCTTGTTATTATATCGATTTATTTTTAAATATATTTTTTATATTGTATTTTTATTATCAACAATCTTGCTTCTTTTTGTTGCTTCCTGGTGGAGCCTTGGCATAGAATTTCAAAATTCTTTATTATTAGCTGATCATTTATCAAGGACTATATTACTATGGTCTTCAATTTTTTCATGGGTTATTATCTTGTACGCGAAAGGATATTTTGACGATCAACTTCAAGCTGCAAAATTTTATGGCTATGCTTTTGTAACTTTAGGAACAGTATATTTTACCATTCTTAGCGATCATGCAATTTTATTAGCCATAGGATGGGGTTTGATAGGAGTATGGCTTTATTTTATGATACTTATGAGTGGCACAAAAAATGCAGCGGATGCAGCAAAAAAAACACTCATTATGGTTGGTGGTTCTGATATTTTAATGATTTTAGGTTTGGTGGTATTTTATAACCTTACTCAAAGCTGGAATTTTTCAAATGCCAGCCTATCTCTTTATACATTTACCCCTGTGCTTTCATTTTCGTTAATATTTGTAGGCGCATTTGCAAAAGCTGGAGTTTTCCCTTTTCATAGTTGGCTTCCTGATGCATGTCAACACAGTTTTGTGCCTGTTACATCTTTTTTGCCATTGTCACTTGATAAGTTGTTGGGAATTTATTTCATGATACGACTTGTAAATTCTGTTTTTGTTTTAAACGCTTCAGCAGTTTTTATTATAATGAGTCTTGGATGTATTTGTATTATTGCAGGCGTTATGATGGCTTTGGTGCAACACGATTTAAGAAAACTTCTTGGTTATCATGCAATTTCACAAGTCGGATATATGGTGCTTGGTTTGGGAACCGGAACAGCTATTGGTTTATTAGGCGCTGCATATCATATGATTAATCATACTGTATACAAAACACTATTATTTATTTCTGGTGGAATGGTGGAAAAATATTGTAATACAGTTGACCTGGATCGTTTGGGAAGATTGATGAAAGTTCTTCCTATCACTTTTACTGCCATGATGATAGGTTCGCTTGCCATATCAGGAGTTTTTCCTCTTAACGGTTATTTCAGCAAGCATGCAATTTTATATGGTATTCAATACACAGGAGCTGATTATAATATTTTATTCTGGCCTCTTTTTTGGATACTGGCCTCCATTGGAGGCTTGCTGACTTTGTCCAGTTTTGTTAAAGTTATATATGCATTATTCATTGAACAATCATGTCAAGCTTGGGAGAGAATAAAAGAAAAAAATTATTGGATGTTGTCGGCAATGATTATTCTTTCAATTACATGCATAGGATTAAGTTTTTATGGATGGGCATACAGGGCTTTTTTGTCAGATATCATTCAAAAAGAAATAAAATGGTATTTTAGTGTTTCGGAGGGCCTGATTTATATTGTTTTTTATTTTATCATTGCCTTTATCTTGTTGACGCTTATTAAAAGACATACGAGATCTTGTCAGGTTATTGGGATTAATTTATACGAAAAAGTAAGAAATGCAAAAGGTCTCAAAGTTGCCTATGATGCTGCAGAAAAAAAATATGCCGATATTTATGATATAGGGAAAAGAACAGCAGAGGGTCTTTCTTTTGCTGTTCGATCCTTTCATACGGGAATATTGTCCACTTATGTTTTTTGGTTCATCATTGGAACATTTATTTTTGCATTATACTATTTTAATATTTTTTAAAATGATTTTTAATAGGTTACCTCAATGAGCCTGTTTATTGTTTTTTTATGGCTTCCTTTGTTGTTTTTATTAATTCAATTATTGTTTTATAAATCATCTATCAGATATCTTCCTTTCTTAAATACTTTATTATGTTTAATTCTGCTGGCTTTATTGCTTCTGCTTTATCAATATTTATCTCAAGAAGTTTTACAGGCATCCTTAATTGCTCCAATGCCTGTAGACATAAGCTTTAAATTAGACCAGCTCAACTGGCTGATATGTTTATTTTGTATTTTAGTTTGGCTTGCTTCTTCTTTATATTCCATCTACTTTATGAAAGCAGACTCATTAAATAAAGTAAAAAGGTATCAAATTTTTTCCACTCTCAATTTATATGCGATTTTGCTTATTTTTTTGTCTTCCAACATGATTACATTTTTTATCTTTTTTGAGTTACTTCTCATTGTTTCATATGTTTTAATTATACATTATCAGACTCAGGAATCTTTTGCTGCAGGTATTAGATATTTATTTTTCCAAATCATAGGCGGACTAATGCTTCTTTTTGCTGTTATTCTTACCTATACAGTATTAGAAACAACAGAATTTGTGCCAGGTGGATATGAGCAATTAACCTCAAACCCTTTTTTCTCCTTAATATTTTGGTTTTTTGTTATCGGGTTTTCAATTAAAGCAGGTCTTTTTCCTGTCCATATTTGGCTTCCCGAAGCTCATCCTGCTGCACCCGCACCTGCATCAGCCCTACTTTCGGGCATGGTTATCAAAACAGGCACTTTCGGCATCATGAGAGTTTTTCTCGAGCTTTTTGGAATCCAGAATATTATTGGTCGCACCGACATATTTATACTTATTTTTCTTTCTATTTTTACGATGTTTTGGGGCTCAGCTATTGCTATTGGACAGGGACATATCAAGCGAATCCTTGCCTATTCAAGTGTAAGTCAAATGGGGTATATTGTTTTGGGGACTGCTTTTTTATCTCCTTTTGCGTTGTTAGGTTCGCTTCTACATACTTTGGGTCATTCCCTTGTTAAAAGCTTATTGTTTTTATCTGCAGGGTCGATTGTGAATGATACAGGGAAGGCTGACATATCATCAATTGATGGTTATGGCTATAAAAATCCTTTTGTTTTCACGGTTTTTACCATAGGAGCTCTTTCGATTATTGGTTTTCCTCTTTTTATAAATTTTATTTCCAAGTGGACTCTTGGTGTTGGCTTTATGGAAGCCTATCAGCTGAATTACTTTCCATTCTGGCTTTTTATTATTGCTTTAAGTGTGCTCTTGCTAAGCAGTATTTTAAACGCAACCTACTATGTGCCCATTTTAATACGCGGCTGGTTTTACCCTTCAAGAGATCATTCTATTCCCATAAAGCTAAAAACTCCACAAATTTTTTCTTTGGCTATGTTGGCAGTGCTTATTGTTTCATTAGGAATATTTGCGCAACCATTGATTGAAATAAGTATGCAAGCTTTATCTGCAGTTATTCCTTTTGCCTACTATACCTCTCCTTTTTAAAAGTTTAATGAATTTTTTACAAGGCTATGGATGGAACTCTTTTACACTAGTTTTTTTGGTATTATCAATTCCACCATGGATAGCAAGCTTTTTGTATTCTTTTCAATACATAAAACAACATAAATCCTTTTTTTATACTTTCTTTGCGTTAGCGTTTATAAGCAATATCATGGTTTTTTTTTCAAACGATATGCTTACTCTTCTTATTACATTCGAATGGATGTCGATCTTCAGCTTTTTCATTATTTCGTACTATCGTTCAGAATCTTCCCTAAAAGCAGCAAGATTTTTTTTAACTTTTTCACTATTTAGCGGCTTACTTATATTTGGAGCTATTATTTTCAGCAGAGACCCTTCGCTGGGACATCTTTCCTATTGGCTAATGAGCATAGGTTTTTTAATTAAATGTGGCGCATTTCCATTTCATGTTTGGCTGGCCAAGGCTCATCCAGCTGCCCCTCATCCTGCATCAGCCATTTTGTCGGGATCCCTTGTAAAAGTTGGTTTTTTTGGATTGCTTCAAACAATGACACTCTATAACCCTGATGATATGGTGTTTGGTGTTTTTATGGTTTCAATTGCTCTTATTTCAATGTTATTGGGTGTTTCGCAAGCCTTACTGCAAACCAATGCAAAAAAAATGCTTGCTTACCATAGCGTAAGCCAAATGGGATATGTTCTTCTTGGTTTTGGTTTGTGGTTTATAACGCAATCCCAAATAGCTCTTTTGGGAGCTCTTTTGCATGCTATGAATCATGCATACTTTAAATCATCATTATTTCTATCGATGGGTGTTATTGCTCAAGAATATAAAACTGATTACATCGATATGTATAAAATAAAAGGTTTTTTTCAAAAAAGCCCCTGGGTTTCAATGTTATTTCTAATAGCTATTCTTGGGATATCAGGTGCACCCTTTTTTAATGGTTTTGTTTCAAAGGCATTGCTTCATGAAGAGTTATCTCACTACCATTTTTCTTATCCTTTTTTCCGACAAATTGAAGCACTTTTTATTCTAACGGCCATAGGAACTTTTGTTTCTGTGTTTAAGTTGTATTACTTGGTTAATAGAAGAATTGAAAATATTAAAATATGCTGGAAAAATATTAACTTATATCAAATTATACCTTTATTGCTTTTATCAACTTTTATTGTGTTGTTTGGCGTCAATCCATCTCTATACCAAAATTTGATTCCTTTGAGTTTCCGCCAGGCCAGTGTGCTTTTTCTTGAACAAATTGCACCTTTTCAGACTCTTTTCACTCACAATGTTCCTGAAATACTGCTCATAGATTTTTCGGGCATAGTTTTTATATTTTTTGGCTTCAAGACAGGATTTTTTCATATGAAAATTCCCCATTATACGCTTTATGCATGGTATTTAATGACTGAAGCCATTCATCAATATTTTTTTCAAAGTATCAAATATTCTGATAAATTAATCATAAACTACTATAAAAATGCATCAATATTAATGAATAAAGTGTTTGCAATCTCTTGCACCAGAGAAGGTTGTGATTGTTTGCGATATAATGATTTTATAGAAAAACATGGTAAGGTATTAGTAGCTTGGTTGCTGGGGCTAATTTTAATTGGTACTATTTTATTTGTATGGGTATATTTGGGGTATTTGGCATGAAAAATTATTCTCGATGGTTAGCAGGATTTTTGTTCTTACTTTTCTTTTGCATCAGTTTTTGGAATCAAAAAACTATAGTTATTAAGTATAATGATTATTATTATCCTGTTTTAACTTATGTCAATAATTCACGAAATTTGATGCAATCTATTGGAAAAGATTTTTTGATTTGGAAAATGGATTTCCACCAGATTGATGACAGATTGTACGATGGAAAGATAATCGAAGTGGATGCATTTTGGTTTTCACCATGATTTTAGCGCAAAAGTCATTAGGGCAACACTTTTTAACTAATCAGCATGTTTTATCAACTATAGTCGACGCCCTACAAATCGAAAAAAACGATATTTTACTTGAAATTGGAGCTGGTCCAGGATATTTAACCAGAAAGCTTCTTGAACATGCCAATGAAATCAATGCTGTAGAGATTGATAAAAGGTTTCAGAACTTTCTCGACCCACTTAAAGAAAAGCATCCAGGGTTAAATATTTTTTATGATGATTTTTTGAAAATGAATATAAAATCTTTACCTTCTATAAATAAATGTGCAGGCAATCTTCCATATAATATATCAATGCCAATTATTGAACGCATAACTTCATTCCTGAAACCCAGGGTGTTGGTTTTTATGCTTGCAAAAGGAACTGCAGACAGGTTACAAGCAAAACCAGGTCAAAAAGAATATTCAGCTGGATCCATTTTTGCTCAATCTTTCTATGAAGTAAAATTAGTAGCCAAAGTTTCAAAGAATTTATTTCAGCCTCCACCCAAAATTGATTCTGCAATTTGTAGAATGGTCAAAAAAGATGTAAACACTCAAGAAATCTTAGCCTTCAATCGGTTTGTGCGATCTCTCTTTTCTTATCGCAGAAAAACTCTACACAATGCCATCAAGCAAATTGGGCATCAAGTGCCTGCAACATTAAACCATCAAGCAAGAATCGAACATTGTTCAATGCAAGAGCTTATGGACCTGTTTCATGAGATCCACCCAAATTAATCCAGATCAGTTTTACCTTCAATCCTACGCAAAAGTAAACCTTCATTTGCAGGTAACAGGAAAACAAAAAAATCTACATACTCTATCTATGTTAAATGTGAAAGTGACGTTATATGACGATATATTTATTTCAATCCACAATGATGTTGCTTCTTCCTGCTGTGAAGTTTGCATTCCTTCTTTCCCTGATATAGATAGCCATAATAACTTGATAACTAAAGCTTTTGACTTTTTTGCTCCACACCTTGACAGAAAAGTAAAAACAAAAGTTCTTGTGAAGAAAAATATTCCACCTGGCACAGGGCTCGGCGGGGGTTCAGGGAATGCAGCAGTTTGTTTAAAATTGTTTAATCAGCTTTGGAATCTATACTCTGAAGCCCAGCTATTAAATATTGCTCTAAAGATTGGATCAGATGTTCCCTTTTTTTTATATCATTCTCCTTCTTTTGTTAAAGGGTTGGGTGAAATTGTTGAGCCAGTTAACTTTAATGTTCCAGTTTTATGGTTTGTTTTGGTTATCCCTTCTTTCTTTTGCTCAACAAAACGAGTATTTGAACATTATGATACATTGCATAAAGTTATCAGGTCGCCTTTGAGACCAATTCATAATTTTTCTGATCTGCTTCCGTTAAAAAATGATTTATTGTGCTCTTCCATCGAATTGTATCCAGAGCTTTCTATGTTGTTGGATCAAATTAAAAATACTTTCCCTATGGGGTATAATATGTCAGGAAGCGGAAGTTCTTGCTTTGGAATTTATGAAACATTTACTGAAGCTTATCATGCAAAAGAAAAGCTATCGTCTCTTTATAAAAGAGTGTATGTAGTTGAAATGAAACCATGAAAAAAAAGAATGCTCTTATCATAGCTTTTTGTTTCATGGTGTTTTTTTTAATAATGTTTTGGGTTTATTATGTCAACAAGTCTTTGACTTATGCAGAAAAAGTTGAAATAATTACTCCAGATGAAAAAATCGTATGGCCTTTGCATAAAGATGCGATTTTTGATTTTTATTTTAATGGAGATCATGTAGAAATAAAAATTTTACAGGGCACTGCTTTCTTTTTAACATCTTCCTGCCCCAATCAAACATGTGTTGAGTCTGGATCCATAAGTCATCCTGGTCAGGTTGTAATTTGTGCTCCCAACAGAGTTTTAATCAGAATAAAATCAATAAAACAGGGACATAGAGAATTACTTATTACTTATTAAGGCTATCGCATCAATTTCTACTTTAAAACCTTTGGGCAAAGCTGAAGCTTCAATGGTACTTCTGGCAGGAGGTTGGTGTTGAAAAAATTCAGCATAAATTTTATTTACCATTGGAAAGTCATCCATATTCTTGAGATAAATAGTAGTTTTCAGGACTTTATCCAAAGAGCTTCCTGCTTCTTCGAGAATGCTTTTTAAGTTGTTAATAGTCATAATGGTCTCCTCTTCTATTCCAAGAGGTTGATATTCCTGAGTCACAGGATCGATAGCTCCCTGGCCAGAAATAAAAAGAAGTGAACCGGCTTTAATAGCTTGCGAATAAGGTCCGATTGCTTTCGGTGCTTTGTGGGTTGAAATTATTTCTTTATAATTTTTACACATAAATTTCTCCTTTGTCAGGTAAATTGATCTAATTAATTTTATATTGTACTCATATAAAATAAAGTGTACTTATTTATAATTTAAAAAAATAAAATCTTTCACAAACATTCATAAACATTTATTTGACAGGTTGCTTATAGTTTAATATCATATTAATTTGGCATAATTGAAAATAATTAATGCATATAAAATATGAAGGAGGTAGATATATGTTTGCAGTGGTAACCGCTGGAGGCAAACAGTATAAGGTGCAGGAAGGCGACGTGCTTCGTGTGGAAAAGGTGCCTGTTCCAATAGGAGAGGAATTTGATCTAAAGCCTTTGATGGTCAGCGAAAACGAAAAGGTTGAGCTTTCATCCGATGTATTATCCAATTATTCTGTTAAAGCTAAAGTATTGCAAACTTCGAAAGCAAAAAAAGTCCTTGTTTTTACTTACAGAAACAAGACCAATGAACATCGAAGAAAAGGACATCGTCAGTTATTTTCAGAAATTAAAATCGAAAAAATTAGCAGGAGGTAAATATAATGAAGCGCAATGTAATTATATTGGGCGCCGCAGGAAGAGATTTTCATAATTTCAATGTATTTTTCCGTGACAATGATCAATATGAAGTTAAAGCTTTTACAGCTTTTCAGATTCCTAATATTGCTGACAGAAAATATCCTGCAAAACTATCTGGATCATTATATCCAGATGGCATACCTATCTATGAAGAAAAAGAATTGCCTTCATTAATCAAAAAGCTATCCATTGATGTTGTTGTTTTTGCCTATTCTGATCTTTGCCACGAAGATGTCATGCACAGAGCAAGTATAGTGAACGCTGCAGGAGCAGACTTTTGGTTGCTGGGATATGATAAGACTGCCATAACTTCAACCAAGCCTTTAATCTCTGTTTGCGCAGTAAGAACAGGAGCTGGAAAAAGTGAAACCAGCACAAAAATCGTAAAAATATTGCAGAATATGAACAAAAAGGTCATTACTATTCGACATCCCATGCCTTATGGTAATCTTGAGCTTCAGGATGTTCAGCGTTTTGCAACATTGGAAGATTTGGACAAACATCAATGCACTATTGAAGAGATGGAAGAATATGAACCCTATGTCAAAATGGGTGCTGTGATTTATGCTGGAGTCGATTATGAAAAAATTCTTAGAGAAGCCGAAAAAGAAGCTGATATTATTCTTTGGGATGGCGGAAATAATGATATGCCATTTTATAAATCTGATTTTCAGATCGTACTGGCTGATGCTACAAGACCTTATCATGAAATCAGCTATTATCCAGGAGAAACCAATATAAGAATGGCGGATGTTGTTATTATCAACAAGCAGGAAATTAGCTGTTTGGAAGATATTGATGATGTAAGAGTCAATATTCAGGATATCAATCCGGATGCGCTTATAATGGATGCCGCTTGCCCTCCTTTGCTCGATCAACCTAATTTAATTAAAGGCAAAAGAGTTCTTGTGGTTGAAGATGGTCCAACGGTAACTCACGGAGAGCTTCCTTATGATGAGGGTTATGTTGCAGCAAGAAAAATGGGAGCGATCATTGTGGATCCAAGGCCTTTTGCAGTAGGAGATATCAAGGAAGCTTATGAAAAGTATCCACATATGGATGATGTGGTGCCTGCGCTGGGCTACAGCAAACAGCAAATGAAGGATCTGCAGGATACTATTAATAATGCTGAAGTTGATGTTGTCGTACTGGGAACACCTGTTGATCTCAGGAGGCTTTTTTCCATCAACAAACCCTGTGTAACTACACGATGTGAAGTTCAGGAAATTGGTCAACCCACCCTGGAGTTTGTTCTGAAAGAAAAATTTGGAGGAAAGTAAATGGCTGAAAGCTTGAGAGGAAGACATTTTGTTTCAATCCATGATTACAGCTCAGAAGAAATACAGCTTATTTTTGATCTTATGCGTACTCTAAAAGCTGAAGAACGGATAGGGATTCGGAAACCAATCCTTAAGGATAAAAACCTGGCTATGATTTTTCAAAAATCTTCCACCCGTACTCGAGTGTCATTTGAAATAGGAATGAATCAAATGGGAGGAAAGGCTCTATTTTTAAGCAACAATGATATCCAGCTCAACCGAGGAGAAACGATAGCTGACACTGCAAGAGTTTTGTCAAGATATGTTGATGGCATCATGGCTCGAGTGTTTGATCATCAAGACATACTCGATTTGGCTGAACATAGCACTGTGCCAGTAATTAACGGTCTTTCAGATTTTCTACATCCTTGTCAGGCAGTTGCTGATTTTTATACTATGCTTGAAAAAAGAGACCAATTAAAAGGATTGCATTTGGTCTATATTGGAGACAGCAACAATGTAAGCAATTCTCTTATGATGGCTGCTGCAAAAACAGGCGTGCATATCACCATTTGTTCTCCAGGCGGACACCAACCTTGCGAAAAAATTATGAAATGGTTTGAAGATGATTCGAGATCTACTGGCTCTACTTTTTATATTACTTCTGATCCTACGGAAGCAGTAAAAAGAGCAGATTTTATTTATACTGATGTCTGGGCTTCCATGGGTCAGGAAAAAGAAGCAGAAGAGCGAAAAAATCTTTTTGCCCCCTATCAATTGAATAAGGATTTGATGAGCAAAGCTCCACCTCATGCCCTTGTTCTTCATTGCTTGCCTGCTCACCGTGGAGAAGAGATTACTGATGAAGTAATTGATAGTCATCAATCTATTGTTTTTGACGAGGCTGAAAATCGACTTCATGTTCAAAAAGCAATTATGGCGTTACTAATGAGCTGAAATGGTGCTTCATAACAGCGAATCAAGCTATCATTGCGATCAATTAATGAGTCAGCAATGGAAAATTGAACCAGGATTGTTAATGGAAGTCGCTGGAAAATCTATAGCTGAAGAAGCAATAAAGCTTCAAAAAAGCAAACAGGACTCATGTGTTTTTATCATATGTGGTCCAGGAAATAATGGAGGAGACGGGCTGGTTGCAGCCCGTTTTCTTTTTTCTGAAGGTTTTTCTGTAAGAGTTTATGCTCTTAAGCCTTCTTTATCTTATAAATATCCCTCAAAAGAAAATTGGGATATATTACTTGAACTTTCAAAAAAATACTCTGAACAAATTAAACTAATTGAAGAACCTGATCTTGAAAAACTTGACCAGGACTATAAAATATATTCTCCATTTGTTATTGTTGATGCTATTTTTGGCGTAGGAATCAGAAATGATGTGGAAGGTTATTTTGCTGAAATTATCGATCTAATCAATCAATGGAAAACCGATGTGATCTCGGTGGATATTCCTTCAGGCATCAACTCTGATACTGGTAAAATCATGAATATTGCCATCAAAGCCACGCAAACCATTACTTTTTCCGCTCCCAAAATAGGCCATTATCTTTATCCAGGAAAGCTGAATAAGGGCAACCTGGTTGTAAGATCTATTGGTATACCCTGGGATATAATTGATAAATTAAAAAAAGCTTATACATTTCTCAATATTAAGGATGCTGAATCATTGCTTCCTTTAAGGCCACCTGACTCACATAAAGGTAGTTTTGGTTCTGTATATATAATCGGGGGTTGCCATCAATACCGAGGAGCATTAAAGATGTCAATAAAGGCATCATATCGTTGCGGGGCAGGGAAAGTTTTTGCTTCATATCTAAGCAATGATAGTTCATATTTTAATGATTTGCCGCAAGAGTGTATTCATGGGCCCATTGATAGCCATGAAGATTTATGGAAACAAATTTCAGATGCACAAAAAAATAGTTCTATTTTATGCGTCGGTCCTGGGTTGGGAAGAAATCAGGAAAGGGTTGAGCTGGTAAAAAAATTATATTTAAATTGGAATGGCAAGATGCTTATTGATGCAGACGGCTTATATGCTGTTCAATCGATAATTCATCAGTTTAAACATCCATCCAACCTTATTCTTACTCCTCATCTTGGAGAAATGGCAATGATAACAGGACAAACGATAGAAAGCATTAAAAAGGATCCTGTCGAAGTTGCAAAATACTATGCAAATCAATGGGATTGCACCCTGGTTTTAAAATCTGCAAACACAATTGTAGCTTCTCCAGGTAGAGAA
The DNA here is from genome assembly GCA_003566815.1 of Caldisericota bacterium. Classification (GTDB taxonomy): domain Bacteria; phylum Caldisericota; class Caldisericia; order UBA6126; family UBA6126; genus T3SED10-260. Next base: position 45 of record PXBT01000069.1, on the reverse strand, counting down.
GCTTTTATTCAACCTTTTGGGAATTCAGGTTTATCCACAGCTGGG